>JAHEYS010000072.1:0-9079 GCA_023251475.1 Prolixibacteraceae bacterium | reverse complement strand
TCGTTTGCATCCTTGCGCGCTGACCGCACGCTCACCTTGGCGATCTCCCCCTCTTTATGGGCATCTTTGACAAGATTCCGGCGACGTTCCTCTGTTGGAACAGGTACATTTAGGCGGATGTATTCGCCGTTATTATCAGGGTTAAATCCAAGATTTGAATTAATAATTGCCCTTTCAATAGGCTGGATCATTTTCTTGTCCCAGGGCTGGATAGAAATGGTCCTGGCATCTGGGGTGCTGACGTTGGATACCTGCATTATTGGAGTCGGAACTCCGTAGTAATCAACTACGACACTTTCAATCATTCGGGGGTTGGCTTTCCCGGCCCGGATGTGTCCCAGTTCATGCTCCAGGTGGGCAATGGCATGTTCCATTCTTTCGGTGGAATCATCAATAATCATTTGTATTTCGTCATTCATAGGGCGAAGGATTAAAACTTGTTGTTCAGAACAAAGGTACGATAAAAATAAAAATGCAAAAACTGATTGCTTGTAAAAATAATCCGGAATATATTAAGAAATTGCTACTTGCTACTTGCGGCTGGCAACTGGCTTGAATAGCTTTAGTCCGATTTTTATCGTCCTGATTTATATTTTGATTCAAAAAACATTCCCGGAATAAAGGTCAGGCAGTTGCCAGAAGCCAATTGCCTGTCGCTGAATGTCAGCCGCCTTATCCTCAGTTATGAACCAACGTCCCGATAGGTTCTCCCTTCAAAACCCTGATCAGATTTCCAACGGTATCCATATCGAAAACAACGATCGGTAAGTTATTCTCCATACACATCGTTGTTGCAGTCAGATCCATGATTTTCAAACCACGGGTATAAATTTCGTCGAAAGTAATATCTGTGAATTTTGTTGCATTGGGATCTTTGAGCGGATCAGCCGTATAAATGCCATCAACCCGGGTCCCCTTGAGCATGGCATCCGCTTCGATTTCAATTCCGCGCAGCGAGGAACCGGTATCGGTCGTAAAATAGGGATTACCCGTGCCGGCAGAGAATATCGCCACCTCGCCGTTCTGAAGCGTTTCTATCGCTTTGTCTTTGGAGTAAAATTCTCCGATGGGTTCCATCCTGATGGCTGTCAGAACCCGCGATCTGACCCCGGCAACGGTAAGTGCAGAATGAAGGGCAAGGCTATTGATGACGGTTGCCAGCATCCCCATCTGGTCCCCCTTTACCCTGTCGAAACCTTTTGAGGCGCCGCTTAATCCTCTGAAAATATTACCTCCGCCAATCACAATTCCAATCTCTACTCCTAGATCAGCGGCCTCTTTAATCTGCGCAGCATAATCAGATAATCTGACCGGATCGATTCCATATTGTTGCTCTCCCATGAGTGATTCACCGGATAGTTTGAGCAAGACACGTTTATATTTTATCATATGATCTATTTAGCCCGACAAAGCTACACCAAAAATGAGTTTAAACAAAAAGAGCCTCAAAAATTGAGGCTCTTTTATTTATACGATAACGAACTATACGTTCAGCGTGTAACGGATAAATCCGGTAACTTTTACTTCTTTGTCTACACTTGTAAGGTATTGACGAATAGTCGATTTGTTGTCTTTAACAAAATCCTGGTTCAGTAATGTACTGTCCTTGTAGAATTTGTTCAATGCTCCCTGGGCAATTTTGTCAAGCATTGCTTCCGGTTTTCCTTCGAGACGGAATTTTTCCTTGGCAATTTTCAACTCCTGCTCAACGATTTCGGGAGCCACATCACTACTGTCAACAGCAACAGGATTCATTGCTGCAATTTGCATTGCAACATCTCTTCCTGCCTGGTATTCAATTGTTTTTGTGAATCCGACAAGTGTAGCAAGTTTGTTTCCCGGGTGGATATAAGGGACTACATTGGAAGCCGCAATACATGCGTAGTAAGGCAACTCAATTTTTTCCCCGATGATACCGGTTTGTTCAAGAACCTGTTCTCCGATTGTACGACCCTCCATCACCAACGCTTTAACCTCATCAAGATTTGAGCATTTATTGGCAATTGCAAGGGAGATGATTTTATCGGTAAGGGCAATGAAATTATCATTTTTTGCCACGAAATCTGTTTCGCAGTTTAAGGATAATACAGCCCCAAAGCTTTTATCTTCAGATACTTTGGAAAGCACAACCCCTTCAGAAGATTCCCTGTCGGCACGTTTACTGGCAACCAATTTACCTTTTTCGCGGATGATTTCGATGGCGCGGTCAAAATTGCCATCAGCCTCTGTAAGGGCGTTCTTGCAATCCATCATACCGGCGCCAGTTGCTTTACGCAACTTTGCAACATCAGCAGCAGAAATAATCATTGTTCAAAAATTTATTATAAGGTTAAAAATAGATCTACTTTACATCAATTACGTCTTCGTCGGCAACTTCCTCGTCGGCGATCTCTTCATCAATAATCTCTTCCACGATCAATTCTTCGTCAAGAAGATCTTCATCGATCACGATATCGGAGAGGGTATCTTCAGATAAATCTTCTTTTTCATCAGATTCATCAAGATCGTCTTCGACAATAATTTTCACGACAGCTTTACGTCCGCTTTTCTTCAGTGTAAATGGTTTCTCATCGCTCTCATCCTTCTCACGTTCTACTTTACGATCGGATAGGCCATCTTTCATGGCATCACACATTGTGCTGATAATTAAGTCGATAGACTGAGAAGCATCGTCGTTTGACGGGATGATAAAATCGATTCCTTCTGGGTTGGAGTTGGTATCGACCATTGCAAAAATAGGGATACTGAGCCGTTGAGCTTCACGTACCGCGATTTTTTCCTTTAAAACGTCAACGATAAAAAGGGCAGCAGGAAGACGGGTAAGATCAACGATCGATCCCAGTACCTTTTCAAGTTTTGCCCGCTGACGGGTGATCTGCAGTTTCTCACGTTTGGATAAATTGTCCCATGCAGCATCTTTCATCATTTTATCGATGGAAGACATTTTCTTAACCGCTTTGCGGATAGTGGGGAAGTTGGTGAGCATTCCACCCGGCCAACGTTCTGCAACATAAGGCATATTTATTGCGCTAACCTTTTCTGCAACAATTGATTTAGCCTGTTTTTTCGTAGCTACGAAAAGTACTTTACGGCCTGATCTTGAAATTTGTTTTAATGCTTCTGCTGCCTCATCGATTTTAACGATGGTTTTTTGAAGGTCAATAATATGAATCCCGTTCTTCTCCATGAAGATGTAAGGGGCCATAGCCGGGTTCCATTTACGCTTAAGGTGACCAAAGTGTACACCTGCGTCGAGCAATTGCTTAAATTCTGTTCTTGGCATAATAATGATTTGTTTACGTTCTGTTCAGTCAATTACCCGGTAGTCCAATAAAATTGGAGTCCGGGTAATTTAGATGCTAAACAATATTTATTAAAAAATAATTCAATTCGAAGATTAACGTTTCGAGAACTGGAAGCGCTTGCGTGCTTTTGGACGTCCCGGTTTCTTACGTTCCACCTCGCGGGGATCGCGGGTAAGGAAACCGGCGGCTTTCAGTTTCGGACGATATTCTGCTTCGTTAATTTTGAGCAGGGCGCGTGAGATACCCAGGCGGAGTGCTTCTGCCTGACCATTCAATCCACCTCCGTCAAGATTGACCTTCACATCGTACTGTCCGGCAACCTCGCAAAGGTTAAATGGTTGCAGTACAATATACTGTAATGTCCCTACTGGGAAATATTCGTTCAAGTCCCGCTTGTTGATGGTAATATTTCCTTTTCCTTCAGAAAGATATACACGGGCAACAGCAGTTTTTCTTCTGCCAATAGTGTTAATGATTTCCATGATACTTACCTAATATTGTCCAGGTTAATAAATTTTGGCTGCTGTGCTTCCATATCATGCTTTGCGCCAATAAATACATGAAGATTTGTGAAAAGTTTACTTCCAAGGCTATTCTTGGGGAGCATCCCCTTAACGGCCTTTTCCATCAGTCTTTCAGGAAATTTCTTCAGAAGATCGGCAGCAGTTTGAGTGCGCTGGCCTCCCGGATATCCCGTATGACGGATATACTCTTTCAACTTCCATTTATTCCCGGTTAACCGTACTTTTTCAGCATTGATAACTATCACGTTATCACCACAATCAACATGAGGTGTGTAACCCGGTTTATGTTTGCCCCTCAGGACAATAGCCACTTTGCTGGCCAAACGACCCAGAATCTGGTCTGTTGCGTCAATGACGACCCACTCTTTGTTTACCGTTGCTTTGTTCAACGATACTGTTTTGTAACTTAAAGTATCCACTTTCGTTTCAATTTTTAAATGTGACACAATCCATTTTTTGCTGATTCACCCGATCAACCGGTACTGTAACAGGTTTATTAACAATTATTTGTTAATAACATTTGCTAAGGTTGCTACAATACCCGATTAATACTTCAGCAAATAAGGATAAAATCGGGACTGCAAAAGTAGAACTTATTTTTTAATTTACAACCCAGGATAAAAAATAACTTCAACTAAATCAATGAAAAGCAAATTTATTTACCTCCTTTTGTGAGGAGGCTGAAATTGACAATCAGGTAAAGTCCTTCACTGTTCATCGTCTGCCTGCGGATCGTGTCGTAGTAGTAATCAAAAACGAACCCAAAATACGTATCTTTCATAATCTGATATTCATATTGATACTTAAGGCTGATCAATTTATTATCTGTTATCCAGTCGGTACCCGATCCCGGATAGTTCTGAAACAGGATACCTCCCTGTGGAGTATAGAATTGATGGCCATGCCAGTAGGATAATGTCACCCCTCCTGCGCTTGTATTAATGGTCCCATTTGCATAGAATCCCCGGCCACTTGATTGTTTAAATATAAAATCATCTTTTGGATAGGTTGAAAGTGAATAGGAGGCGTTCATGCTCCAATTCCTGAAAAATTTATCCGATAGATTTTTTTCAAAGGTGAGGCCCGGGGTAACACTTAAGAATGATTTTGCCAATCCCGGCGCGGTATCAATTTCACCCCCCTGATGCATGCCATAAAAGGTAAACGGAAATGAGAATGAGCCATTGTTTTTATCTGAAATGACCACATTAGTTCTTGTTCCGAATACAAAGCGCTCTTTGTAGGGATCTCCCTTCATGATCAATTGCTGCCAGTCAATCCAGAGATCGGCAGTAAACCGCTTTGAAATATATTTTGATTGAATACCTGCCTCAGGTTTTGAAGTAAAAAACAATTCTGGTTCAGCGATGGGTTCGGGCAGGTTGTGATTAAAATCGGAATTGAGGTTTCCCACAATAACAGATAATTTTTCAGTAGGTTGATAATGAACATTAAACCACGGCGAGAGGTGGTAGTATTCGTCTCTTCCATTATATTTCAGAACATGGCCTCCAAACTCCATCCTGAGTTTTTTATCGGGATAGTATACCATCTTTGGACGGAGCCATGCCCCGGTTAAGGTATATCCGTCAGCAATTTCCTTTTTATATTCGTTGTTTTTAAAAAAATTGACATTGTCGACCGCAAAATAAAACGTCCCGGTACTGTCGGGCCGGAATGGCTCATAATACTTGAACAAATGGTAAGTATTTTGAGCCGGTCCCTGAAGAGCGGTGAAAACCAGCAGCAGAATTAAAATCTGATGTTGAATTTTTTTTTGGATCCGATATATTACGATTGGCTTCATCCTGGTCTATTTAAATAGATAGGTACAAATTTACCGTCTTTTAATGATAAACTGATCATAGAGAAACAGGATAACTGAAGCGGATATCCCAATTCCCGCTACCACGATCCAGAAAGATGAGGGATGATATTTATCCCATAAAAACTGGGTCAGCTGGTCGGTATTCATATTCATTTTTGTGGCGGCACGCTGAAAATAGTCATTCTTGGTAAATTGTGCACTTATTGCGGGAAGATCTATATTCCTGACCAATGCCTCTTTTTGTGTAAGGGTAATTTTGTCTGAAATATTTTGATAAACATTCCCCGATACGATACCTGCGAAAAGATTTCCCAGGGCTACGGGAATATACGAACAGCCAATATAAAGGGCCGTTTTATCTGAAGGAGCTATCCGTCCGATATATTCGGTGATTTTGGGGGAACTCATCATTTCGCCAACCGAGAAGACAAGTAAAGCGACAATAATGAATAATCCGTCCTGGGTGGCAAGGCTTAGCCCCAATCCGACTGATGCAATTAAGATTCCGGCAATCATCGCGCTTAACGGTTTGTAGCGCATTACTAAAGAGGAAATAACAATCTGAAAAAGGATAATATAACCGGCATCTACATTTAATATATATTCGGCCGGAATAGTTCCCCCAACCGTTCCTAACTGATGGGCAAGCCAGGGCCAGTAATGATTCAGAAAATCATATAAAACTGCGGTATTCACCCATTGGTCGATAAAAACCGGCAAAGTCATGTAAAACTGCATATACATGGTCCAGAATCCTGCAATAATCACAAGGAACAGTGCAAACCGCCAGTCTGATAAGGCCTTCCCAATATTTCCGAAGATATGGCTGATTTGCTCCGTAAATGTGTATTTCTGTTTATCCTCTTTATTCTTCTGAACGGGTTCCCTGTAAAAAAAGGCTACCAGAATAAAATTGACGGCAATCACCGCTGCCGATGAGTAGAACACATAATCCCAGGAATATTTCCTGACGAACCCTGTAACAAACGGGCCTATAAATCCACCAATATTGACCATCATATAAAAAATGCCAAAGCCGATGGAGGAACTCTGCGCGTCGGTAGTTTTAGTTACAGTTGCAGCAATGATGGGTTTGAAAAGGGCTGCCCCGATGGCGAGCATGAGGTAAATAATGAAAACGGCGGTGAATGATTTAAAAATTGGAATCAGAAGAAATACAATGGTATATATGGTATAGGCAATGAACAGCGTTTTTCTGTATCCGATCCTGTCAGACAGGGCGCCGGTAATAATGGGCAGAAGATAGAGAAATGCTGTCCCAATCCCCATGATCAGCCCTTTTTGAGTCTGGGTGAATCCCAGTGCCCCCTCGTCTGTGGAATTGGTAAGGTATAAGGCAAAGATGATGTAAAAACCATACCAGGCCCAACGCTCAAACAATTCCATCATATTTGCAACCCAGAAAGTAGTTGGATATCTTTTTAAGACACTTGTTATGCTCATATTGTTTTGAATTTGAAAGTGTCCAAAAGTAGGAAAATTGGAATAGAAACAGCAGCCTGACACTATTTAAAATGGTTAACTTTGCAACCTGAAAAACCGGTGATTCAAATGGAAATAAAAAGGAAGCCTGACTGGCTAAAGATCAAGTTACCTCAAGGCGCCAATTATCGTCATGTGAAGCAAATTGTGGCCAATCATGGATTGCACACAATTTGTTCAAGTGGACAATGCCCCAATATGGGAGAATGTTGGGGAGCTGGAACGGCGACATTTATGATTCTGGGCGAAATCTGTACCCGTTCATGCAAATTCTGCGCCACCCGGACCGGAAAGCCACTTCCGCCCGAACCAATGGAACCATCCAGAGTTGCGGAATCGGTTAAATTAATGCAGTTAAAACATGTGGTGATTACCTCGGTTGACAGGGATGATCTGGAAGATGGCGGAGCTGCGCATTGGGCATCGACCATAATGGCTGTGAAAAATATCAATCCGGGTATTACCATTGAAGTATTGATTCCCGATTTTGATAACAGGTCCGAGTTGATTCAGCTGGTTGCCGATGCAGCTCCCGATATCATTTCACACAATCTTGAAACGGTTGAAAGGCTTACCCCTTTGGTCCGGAGCCGTGCCAGGTATCCGGCAAGCCTCGGTGTAATCAGGGAAATATCATCCTCCGGCAGGATTTCAAAATCCGGAATTATGCTTGGCCTTGGCGAGAAAAGGGATGAAATCTTAAAAACGATGGATGATCTGGTGGATGCAGGGTGCGAAATCTTTACAATGGGTCAGTATTTGCAGCCAACCAAAGCTCATCTTGAAGTTGTGGAATATGTCCATCCGGATGAATTTGAACGGTTAAAAGCCGAAGGAGTTCAGCGGGGTTTCAGGGTGGTTGAGAGCGCTCCGCTGGTTCGTTCCTCTTATCATGCTGAAAAGCATTTACTTTGACAGGAAATGGGAAACAGGGAAATAAAATACTTTGATCTGGGAGTATCGGCATACAAATCTACCTGGGAAAAACAGGAGGAACTCTTAAATCAGATTGTTGCTCTCAAACGGGGAGGCAATAATCCGGTTGGCGATTTTGCAGTTCCTACACCAAACTACCTGATATTTGTTGAACATCCTCATGTCTATACTCTGGGGAAAAGCGGTGATGAGCACAATCTTTTGCTGAATTATATTCAATTGCAGGCGAAGGATGCGGAATTCTTCAAGACCGATCGCGGGGGAGATATCACGTATCACGGTCCGGGGCAAATTGTGGGATACCCCATTCTGGATCTCGAAAACTTTGGGATGGGGCTGCGGCAATACATTTATAATCTGGAGGAGGCCATTATCCGCTTCCTCTATATATATGGTATAACCGGCGCCCGTGATCCTCACGCCACAGGGGTATGGCTTGATGTGGGTAAACCTTCTGCCAGAAAAATCTGTGCAATCGGGGTGAAAAGCTCCCGTTTTGTGACCATGCACGGATTTGCGATAAATATAAATACCGACCTTGAGTACTTTAAACACATCAATCCTTGCGGATTTTCCGACAAGGGGGTCACTTCGCTTGAAAAGGAGCTTGGTTCCAGGCAGGATTTTGAGCGGGCAAAGGGTTTAATTCTGGAACAATTCGCCGAAGTATTCGGTTCAACCTTCGTCTGAAGTGGCTTTTTCGGACCTTTTCCCCCCTAAATAGACTGTTTTGAAGAGGACATAATAGAGTTTAACATTTAGTTAACATATCTATTGTGCTGAAATCTGGGAAGATACATTTTGGTTAATAATAAAAGGTCAAAAAAGGGCATTTTTTTATTGGAACGTGGTCAGAGAGGGATAAAACCGTTTACATTTGCACCACGATTTCAGGGAGCTGTTTTAGCGATATGGATTCGGCGTTCACTGAGGGATTGAAGGGGAAACGGGAATTGGAAAAGATTTCAAAAAAACGAAAAAAA
>JAHEYS010000301.1 GCA_023251475.1 Prolixibacteraceae bacterium | reverse complement strand
GGATCAGAGACTTGAAGACATCTTTAAAGAACTCAGCCGATGGTATGATGTTGAATTCAGATTTGAAAACCCAAAGTTCAGGGACTACAGGTACACCGGGAATATCAAGAAATCAACTACCGCCCAGCATGTATTGAAAATGTTAAAGTTAACCACCCAATTTAATTACCGTATAATTGAAAAACCGGCAGAACCAGATCTGATCATTATCTATTAGTTCAAAAAAAAAATTAACCTGAACTTACCTATTCAAATCAGTTGAATAAAAACTATAAAACCTTTTGCTTATGGAATAATCCAAACTACTAAACTTAAAAAACCGGGTAGCTCGTCACTAACCCGGTTCATGTTACTGAAAACTAAATGTCAAGGCAATTTTGCCGATTTCCTTGATCAATTATTAAACAAACAACAAACAAAATTATGAATAAAAAACAACATTTCACGGATCAACAGTGGTCCGGGTTAAAAAAGTTATTATTAGTCATGAAACTAACCACCTTTTTTTTATGTCTATCGGTAATGGCCATGGCAGCCAAAACCTATGCTCAGGTAACCCTGTTTGACCTAAATGTAAGGGATGCCACTATAATTCAGGTATTTGATGAGATTGAGCGCGTTACTGAATTTGGGTTCCTATTTAAAACTGACCAGTTGGATTTAAGCAAGCATTATTCGCTTGACATTAAAAATGCCAATATAGAGAAGATTCTCAATGAGTTATTAAATAAAGATCAGTATTCCTATACGATTATCGACCGGAATATCGTAATAACACCAGTTGCAGTGAATATGATGCAGGATGGTAATTTAAAAAAGATGACCGGTAAAGTTACAGATCGGACCGGTGCTCCAATTCCGGGGGTATCAGTATTTGTTAAAGGAACCACAAGAGGGGTGATTACCGATGCCGATGGGAATTATTCACTTTCAAATATTCCTCAGGATGCAATTCTTGCTTTTTCCTTTATTGGGATGAAAATCCAGGAAATTGTTGTTGGGAACAAATCTACACTGAATATCGTTTTGGAAGAAGATACCATCGGGTTGGAAGAGGTTGTCGCAATTGGTTACGGGACTGTTAAGAAAAAAGACTTAACTGGCTCTGTTGCCTCTGTAAGTGGCAGCAAACTACTGGAGAGAGCATCCTTCAATGCGCTACAAGGATTGCAGGGAAGAGCAGCCGGGGTCAACGTAGTACAAAATACAGCGGTACCTGGTGCCGATCCCTCTATTTTAATCAGGGGAACGCGCTCCTTACTAGCCACCAACGCTCCACTTTATGTGGTTGACGGAATGCCATTAGCCGGGGGGATTGGTGAAATAAGCACCTCTGATATTGAGTCAATGGAGGTACTAAAGGATGCTTCGGCAACTGCCATTTATGGCTCCAGAGGAGCAAACGGGGTAATTATAATAACCACAAAAAGAGGAAAATCAGGTTCTGCTCAGGTTTCATATAACTCCTACTTTGGGGTGCAGCAAGCTTCCAGAACCATCGATATGATGGATGGCGCGCAATGGGTCGATATGGTTCGTGAAGCATACCGGAATGTAAAGACCGGAACTCCCTATCCCGATGTTCCTACGCTCGCGGCCGACCAGAAAATTGGCGTATTTACTTCTGATCCAACAGGTGGAGTATGGAAGAAAATAGAAAAGGGTTACGATGATCAGGGGCTCTGGCATCCGGAGAATGTCCCGTACAATGACTGGACCTTAGCGACCCTTCGTGTAGCCCCTATACAGAATCATGACATTAGTATCCGTGGAGGAACAGATAAATTAATGGTTCTTGCATCGGCCAACTATTTTAACCAGAAAGGCATAATTATCGGACAGGATTACAGCAGATATTCTGCCAGAATAAATTTTGACTGGGAGGTTGGGAAAAATATTAAAATAGGGGGACAGACCCAATATTCGCATTATGAACAAAATAACGGTGTTGACAATAGTATCGAATCGGATGCTGATCAGGATGAAGCCCGGGTAAACATCTATTCGAAAATACAACGAAACTATCCGTTAGCAGACATTTACGATGACGCTGGAAATCTGACGACAAATCGCCCGGGTGGTGACCCGTTGGCTGCTATGTGGAATTACCTGCTCGATCCCGAAAATTCGACAGTGCTACAGAGCAAAGATCGTTATATAGGTAGCTACTATCTGGAACTTAAACTACCATTCGATATTAAATTCCGATCCAATCTGGGAATTGATGTTGCCACCTTCACCAAGGATGAAGCCTGGGGTACCTGGAGTAGCAACGGCCAGGGAATTAACAGGCCGCAGGCAACAAACGGAGGCGGAAGGAATAAAATGTATTCTATGGAAAACCTGCTGTTTTATAACAAAAAGTTCAAAAACCATACGATTGGTGTTACACTCCTTCAATCTGTTCAGCAAGCAACTGAAGAAACCTATAAGATAAGGGTTAAAGATTTACCATTTGAAGAACAGTTGTGGTACAATGTTGGAACAGCGCTCACCGTGACAAGTGTGGGAAGTAACTATGAACGTTGGAGGTTGTCATCCTTCATGGGAAGAGCCAATTATAGCCTGATGGATAAGTATCTGCTGACTGTATCAGCCCGATACGATGGTTCTTCACGTCTGGCGCCAGGGAAAAAATGGGTGCTCTTTCCCTCAACTGCCTTCGCCTGGCGGATAAAAGAAGAGAACTTTTTAAAGGATGTAAGGGCGATATCAAACCTGAAGTTGCGCCTTGGATGGGGAATAACCGGAAACTCGGCTATCGACCCTTATAAAACACAAGGAAGCATGGGGATTGGACGCTATAATTATAATGCCACAGGCTCGCTGGCCATCTACCAGAATGAGATGCCGAATCCAAGTTTAACATGGGAAAAAACAAGTTCATGGAATGCCGGGATCGATATTGGTTTCTTTAATGGAAGAGTGAATGCTGTTGTGGATGGCTATATGCAAAAAACCTCCGATTTGTTAATGAATCGCAGTCTGCCACAGGTATCAGGATTTGCTTCAATTGTTGACAACATTGGTAAAACACAAAATAGAGGACTTGAAGTAGCACTGAACACTGTAAATGTTAAAAGTAAAAGTTTTCAGTGGTCAACTGATCTGACCTATGCAAGAAATAAAGAGAAAATCGTAGAGTTGTCAAATGGTAAAGCAGACGATATCGGTAATAAATGGTTTATTGGCCAACCTGTAAAAGTTTACTACGACTATTCTTTTGCAGGCATTTGGCAGTTAAATGAGACAGCTGAGTTAGCAAAGTGGGGCACGGCTTTCAAAGCAGGATCTGTAAAAGTAAAGGATTTCAATGGTGATTATAAAATAACAGATGATCAGGATAGATCCATAATTGGTAAAGCTTTACCAGACTTTACAATTGGGATGTCAAATTACTTAAACTACAGAAATTTTGATTTTAACTGCTCTGTGTATGGTGCATTCGGACAGATGCAAACTTTCAATAGAGCAATGGCTTTGGATGGTAGATATGGTTCTGCCGATGTGAACTACTGGCGAATAATTGGGACAGATACCAATGGAAATCCGATTAGCAACGAAAGCAATGAAGCGCCTCGACCAAGTAAGGAAAATTCAACCCAACCATTTGCTGGTCTGATCAACTATTCTTCGGCGTCCTATTTGCGTATTGGACAAGTAACTTTAGGTTACACCCTTCCATCCGTTTTGCTGAAGACTGCAAAAATCAGCAAACTAAGACTTTACTTCTCTGTGCAAAATGCGTATGTGTTTACCAGTTTCCCGGGAACAGATCCTGAGAGTGGCAGGGATTCAAAGGAACCCACACCCCGCACTGTCATGGTTGGTGTAAATTTAAATTTCTAATACATAAAAATAAAAAAATATGAAAAAATTAGCAATTATATGTTTAGCTAGCTTTTTGCTTTTTTTCTCCTGCAGTGATTTTCTTGAAGAGAAATCTGTTTCAAATGCGTCTTATGACCTTTTGAAAATTAAAAGTGGCATGGAGGACGCTGTAACCGGTGTTTATCAGAATATGCGCTGGTATGTTGGAGGAGAGCGTTACTACCCCTTAGTCGAATTTGGAACCGATGTATCATGGTATGGGAAAGATGGAACAGGCTATGCTCCGTTATTCAGTTACACAACATTGCTGGCTCCGGGATTTGTCGTATTTGGTCCTTTTTGGAATTGCTGCTATGCCGGCATTAACAGGGCAAATACGGCTCTGATGTTTATGCCTGATGTTATAGGAATGACCGATGATGTTAAGGCGAAACGTAATGGAGAACTGAAATTTATGCGCGCCTATTACTATTTTGATCTTGTTCAGCAATTCGGAGCGATACCCTTAATAACCAATGGCAACATTACCGAGATTAATACCAGCTTTAAAATGTCGCCGGTTGCGGATATCTACAAATTCATTATATCTGACCTACGCGCAGCATATGATGTTTTGCCTGGTGAAAAGCAGCATAATGTTGAAGGTAGGGGAAGAGCCACCAAATGGGCAGCTTCTCACTTGCTGGCAAAAGTTTATCTGACAAGAGGAAGTGCGGTCAATGATGTTCGTGGACAAAAACCAACAGATATGGATAGTGCAGCCTATTATGCAGAACAGGTCATAAATTCAGGCAAATTAGCTTTACAGCCGGATTTTAAGGATTACTTTGATGTAAAATTGCAGCCTACTTCCACGGAAATAATCTGGGATATTGAATTTACAACCGATGTTCTTTTCAGGGAGAGTGGGAACAGGATGCACGGATACTGGGTATCACCATATGAAAATTTACCCGGTATGGACCGTGATCCTGCGAATGGACACGCGTATGCAAGGCTAAGGCCAACAACTTATGTACTGGATTCTTTGTTTGATAAGTTAAATGATTCCAGGTTTTTTAAATCATTTCAACACGTGTACTTGTGCAATGCAACTGCAGATATCCCTAAATGGCAGGACAAATACTACTTAAACAATGACAAAACCAAAGAAGTTATTTACACAACACCTGCAAGTTTAGTGGGAAAACCCAAATTTGCATTAGGGGATACAGCTGCTGTAATGTTTATGAAGTACTACGGTGCAAAGGATCAATATGGCAAGGTTATAAATGCAGTTCAGGACAAGCTGATGCAGACAGACATTGCAAAGTCGGCATACACGCTTATTCCAATAGATAATTATACTGCAAACATCTACCCCGCATTGGTGAAATGGTTAGATCCACTTCGAATTGGAACCGACATCAATAGTTCGCGTCTTTTCATCCGGATGCGTCTTGGGGAGACTTACCTGATCGCTGCAGAAGCCTATGGACGAAAAGGGGATCTTAATAAGGCAAAGAATTATATCAATGTATTGCACAGACGAGCAGGCTACGAAGAGGGTGAGAAAAAACCAACCCAGTGGCTGAGACTTCCCGGTGCCAATACTGCAGATTATACAAAATCAACCAGAACAGCATTGGAAATAAAAGAGGCCGATTTAAGTACCAACTTCATTAGCTTCATCCTTGATGAGCGGGCTCGTGAACTATTTGGAGAACTGAACCGGTGGGAAGACCTGGTACGTACCGAAACACTCATCAGCCGGGTAAAACAGCATTCTCCTGATCCAAGTGCGAAGATTAACATTCAGCCTTTTCATAAATTACGTCCTATTCCACGTTCTCACATTGACGGATTGCTGCCTGCCCCACCAATTGAGGAAGTACAGAATGTAGGTTACTACTAACCCAAAACAGAGTACCAGCGTATCTCAGGTTCAGAATAATCGCAAAAATAGTCTCAGTTTATTTATTTAAGAACCTGGGATTCAAAGCAATGAAATCCAAAAAATCAGCCGGTCCTGTTCCGTGGGTCCAGGCTGGCTGGTTTTGAGGATGAACTGTTACAGATTTTTAAGACCAGAGCCTGTCAGTATAGGTATATATTTTTATCTGGAACGGTCTGAACACCTGCATACAGCTGTCAGATGTAACATTCTAATGCATTGACAATAAATCAATTTAACCCGTCTCACTGTTCCCGGTGGTCAGTCATATAACTCCAGCAATTGGAGTTTGCAGGTCAGGGGAAGGATCCAACGATACAACAGAGGATGTTCTTCTGTACAAAACCTGGATGATGTGACAAGTGAGAAACCGTAACCAATCCTGCATTTCAACCAGGCAAGATATCCTTAATTCAGGCAATTCCGGGTGTAGGCGTGAAATTTGAAAAAGCAGTAAATTTTGGTCTTCGATTCCAGCTCTACAGGGTTAAAATTAACAGAGAAACGAAAAATACAGTAGGGAAATTATTCTTTAAATTTTTATAAAAAATATGAAAAAGCTTTTTAATGCAATAATTCAATTATTGCTTGTAAATCTGTTATTCGCGGCCCCGGAGGAGCGATTAATAAAGATTGTGATTGCCCCTGATCACACGGATTGGACCTACAAAGTAGATGAAAATGTAAAATTTCAAATTGCAGTAATGAAAAACAGTCACTTACTTTCTAATGTAAATGTTTACCTGGAGATAGGGCCGGATAAAATGGCTCCCAGGAATACGAAGACTTTGCAGCTTGAAAAGGGGCAAATTACAGTCGATGGCGGCACAATGAAGGTTCCGGGGTTTCTTCGGTGTAAAGTTACTGTAAGTTATGAAGGTGAAAAGTATGAAGGAGTGGCAACGGCAGCCTTTGATTCCCAAAAGATAAAACCTGAAACCACAATGCCGGATGACTTTGTGCAATTCTGGGATACGGCAAGATCTGAATCGAAAAAGATCCCCCTGGATCCCCAAATAATGTTACTTCCGGATAAATGCACAAATCTTGTCAATGTTTACCATGTTGGTATTCAAAACTCCAGAATTAACCAAAGGGTTTATGGGATTTTGTGCATCCCCAAAGCAAATGGGAAATATCCCGCCGTCCTGGAAGTTCCGGGGGCTGGAGTAAGAGAATATACGGGTGATATTGAACTCGCAGCCAGTGGTGTAATTACCTTTCAAATTGGGATACATGGCATACCGGTAAACCTTGATCCGGAAATATACAAGGGGCTGGCAAGTTCTTCCCTGATGAGATACTGGTCCTTTAATTTGGACAATAAGGATGAGTATTATTATAAAAGGGTAATTCTGGGCTGCTTAAAATCATTGGATTTTATAACGGCTTTGCCAGAGTATGATGGAAAAAATCTTGCAGTTACTGGTGGAAGTCAGGGTGGAGCCTTGTCAATTATGACAGCAGGTTTAGATAGAAGAATCAAATGTCTATACTCATTTTATCCGGCACTTTGTGACCATCTTGGCTATTTGAATGGCAAGGCCGGAGGATGGCCACACATGTTTATCAATCCAAAATCTGCTACAAAGGAAAGAATAGAGACATCGAGATATTATGATACTGTAAATTTTGCAAAACTGATTAAAGTTCCCGGATACTATTTATTTGGATACAATGATACGACTTGCCCGCCAACTGCATGTTGTGCCGCCTTTAATAGCATTTCTGCGCCAAAAACTATTGTGGCATCCGAAGAGACTGCTCACTGGCTCTATCCTGAACAATCCCAAAAGGCTAAAAATTGGATTCTTAAAGAATTATCAAAATGAGAAACAGGTCGATCTCAGTTCAGAGTCCTGTGTTAGTCTTAATAGAAATATAAAAGAATGAAGAAAGCATTACTGCTGCTAATCTCCATTGCTATATTGAGTTCATGCAGGGATAATTCCCGGAATGTGCAAATGGACAGTATCCTACAGGAGGGGATGAATAAATTAAGATACAACAATCCGGATTTATTGGTCGATTTAGATGTGGGGTTTAAATCAATCCCCATGCCCATGGATTTTGATGGCGACGGTGATTTGGACCTGTTGGTGTCCGAGTCGGGTGCTTATGTTGAGGCGGGTATTTTTTACTTTGAAAACCTCAGCGGTAACGTTGAGATGCCGGTATTCAGACATGGGGAAAAAATTTCCAGCGAACGGTTTAATTTAGGCCTGAACTGGGATTGCTTTGAGGTTTCGAATGTGGATGGAAAAGATCATGTCGTGATTG
>JAHEYS010000571.1 GCA_023251475.1 Prolixibacteraceae bacterium | reverse complement strand
ATGAAGAATTTTTTTAATTTCCTTTTTTCAATTGCAACAGCCGGATTTCTGCTGCTCCTTTTTGCAATTGCGCTGGCTACCGCAACTTTTGTGGAGAACAGCTATGGTGTTGAGGCTGCCCGTGAACTGGTTTATAACTCGTGGTGGCTCGAACTGATTCTGCTGCTGCTCTCTGCAAATATGATCTCCAATTTTATCAGGTATAAAATGTATAAGCCTCAGAAGCTGACGATGGGAACTTTCCATCTTGCTTTTATTCTGATTATTATTGGAGCCGGTGTAACCCGTTATTTTGGAAGTGAAGGGATCGTGCACATCCGTGAAGGGGAGTCCGGCAACATCCTTGTATCGGCAGATAAGAAATTTAACCTGACTGCCGAATTCCAGGGGGAACAGCGGTCGATCTCCCAACCAGCGACTCTGGCGGCACTTTCCGGAAATAAAATATCAGAGGAGATTAAAATCGGAGGGAAAACCATCGGTATAAAATCGGTTAATTTCATGACTGATGCACAAAAGAGCCTTGAGCCGGATAGCCAGGGAGAACCTATTATCGATTTCGTCTATGCCCAGAATGGGAGTATGAAGAGTGAATTGCTGCATGTGGGCCAGGTTGTTGAAGCAAATGGCACCACTGTCGGGTTTAATGCGGAGGCAAATATCCGTTTTATATTCAAGGGTGATAGTTTGAAACTTTTTGCCAAAGACAGCATCCACAGCATGGATATGCAGGGGAAGGATGCCCTTCGCGCAGCTCCAGCCACAGAAATGCCCTGTTCCGAAAAGGTGATTTACAAAATTTCAAATACCACCCTTGTGGTGAAGAGTTTTTTACCTGCCGCACGTGCAGTAGCTGTTGCCGGGAACGGAACACCAACAGGTGAAAATGCGCTCATTGTTCAGCTTTCCAATGGCCAGAAACAACAGTCGGTCACACTTTGGATCTCGGCTCAGAATGAGTCTTCCAAAGTTTCGGGAACCATCGAAGGGGTGAACTACAGGATGTGGATCGGGCCCCAGGAGACGGTGCTGCCATTCTCAATTAAACTGAACGATTTTGTCCTTACCAGGTACCCCGGATCAAACAGCCCCTCCTCCTATGAAAGTCTGATAACCCTTACCGATCCTGAAATGGGATTGAAAACGGATTATAAAATATTTATGAATAATGTACTGAAACATAGGGGTTACCGTTTTTATCAGTCTTCATACGACACAGATGAACATGGGACAATACTCTCAGTCAATCATGATCTTGCCGGAACGGCCATCACTTATGCAGGTTATTTTCTGCTCTTCCTTGGAATTATTTTGTCCATATTTAATCAAAGAAGTCGCTTTTTCGGATTGATGAAACAGGCCTCGGCAGGAAAAGGGCTCCTGTTGTTTCTGATCTTGTTTGGTGGTTTCGCGGCAGGTGCGGCAGAACCCCGGCCGGTATCCCCGGTTCTTACCAAAGAGTTTGCCAAAGTTTGGGTACAGGGGCACGATGGGAGGATAAAGCCTTTCAGCACCCTCGCCTATGAAGTGGTGATGAAGGTCTCGCGTGCTGAAAAGCTGGCAGGTCAAACTCCGGAACAGGTGGTGCTTGGTATGGCTGCACACCCGCAGGAGTGGCAGCAGGTTGAAATGATTGCCATTTCTGATGACAAGATTGAAGCCTTGCTTGGGCGAACCGGCGGAAAAGCCTCATTTGCCGATTTCTTCGATCAGCAGGGGAACTATAAACTGGCCAATGACGTACAAACAGCATACGGAAAGAATCCGGCGGCACGAAATGTTTATGACAATAACGTGATTAAAGTGGATGACCGGCTCAATGTCGCTTACCAGGTTTACCATGGCGATATGTACCGTTTTTTCCCCTCACCTAACAGCGCCGACCAGACCTGGCATACTCCTATAGAGAAATTGCCGGCATCTTTTGGTGCCGATTCTGTCATGGTTATCCGGTTATTTCCGGATATTCTGATGGCTATGCAGAGCGATAACCTCGAGTCCGGTATGAGATCGCTGGCCACCATGATCGGTTACCAGCAACACTATGGCGCTGCCCTGATTCCCGGAAAGAGTAAACAACAGCTTGAGATTTTATACAACCATGTCAATATTTTTAAGGATCTCTCCATTTGGTATGTTCTGCTTGGATTTATCCTTATCGGATTATTCTTTTATTCCCTGTTCACCGGCAAACCATTGCGCAAAAAAGCCGTCAGCTATACGGTAATTGGTCTGTTCCTGGGTTTTCTGGCCCATGTTGCGGGATTGATTATCAGGGGATATGTCTCAGGGCATATGCCATGGAGTAACGGCTATGAGTCGATGATCTACATTGCCTGGGCCATTATGCTGGCCGGACTTATTTTTGCACGTCGCAATCCGATGGTACTTGCCGCGTCGGCGATCCTCTCAGGACTTACCCTTTTTGTAGCCCAGATGAGCTGGCTCAACCCCGAAATCACCAATCTTGTTCCCGTACTTAAATCGTACTGGCTGGCCATCCATGTGGCAGTGATTACCGCAAGTTACGGCTTCCTGGGTGTAAGCGCCATCATTGGCTATATCAACCTGATTATGGCTGCATCGCGGAATCAGGAAAACCAGATCAGGATCCGGTCGACCGTTGACCAGCTGACCATGATCAGTGAGGCGGCGATGATCCTTGGGCTTTATTTCCTTACCATCGGTACATTCCTTGGCGGAATCTGGGCCAACGAATCGTGGG
>JAHEYS010000300.1 GCA_023251475.1 Prolixibacteraceae bacterium | reverse complement strand
AGATTTGTTGGACCACTTTGAGTAGCCGGATTTTTAACGTTCTTAATGTCTGTGGTTTGGACAGATTTGTCAACGATCTCGAATGTAATATTGTCAAACCAGATTTGTCCGGTACCGGCTAACAGTGCACCGAAAGCAATCAGGGATGCATTGCCAGGAACATCCAAAACAATTTCACATTTTTTCCAACCTGAAGTTCCTTTGATTGGTCTGTTTTCCATATTGTCAAAGGATAGCGGCGGTTGAGAACCTGACTGGTCAACACGAAGCCAGAGTCCTGCCCAGGTTGCAACTTTTTCTGATTTAACATACCCCGTCATTCTGACTCGTTTGCCAAGGTATTTGTCCGGGCTGCATTGTTGCATCAACGTTCCAAATCCATCAACCGTTAACTCCCTGGATTTAATTGTTGCTGCATTTTTACCGCTCTGTCCGGCACCTTTGTCAATGCCCATCTCATAACTTTGTGGCTTGCTCCCTGCATTGAACCATCCGGAAGGTTTGTCAAATGACAACAATGCCAATGTTGTCCCAATGATTAAAACACTTTTCAAAAAATTTGTTTTCATGTTATTATTGTTTAAATATTCGTAAAAGGGTCATTTGTGCTTTTGCAAAAAATTTAGCAAACGCAACCAGTTAAGTTTATTTGCCAATTTGGTCAGTAAACCTAACCGGTTGCGTTTATTTCTGCCTGATACAGAACAGGAACCAGACAGCTAAAATCCGGATTGCAAAGTTTTCGATCATTTGCAGCAGTTCTTCCGGGTAAAACAGGGGAGGTTGTATTTTTACCGGAATAATTTTATGCAGCTATCAGGATTTTAACCCTCCAAATCTACCAATAAAAAATCAGTTTTGTTAAATAAGAACGGATAAGAAGTATGTTATTTAACATATTTTCAGCTTATTTATATTCCTGGGATGGTTGATCTTATGAATACTGGACAAGTGTACCCGCTTTGGCAACAGATGAGGCGATTTGGGTGACAGATGCAACATAATCTTTCAATATTGAATGTACTGAAAAGTGTGGTTCAGGCGTAACGGATCAAATGGAGTTGTTTAGGGATAAAAAGGACCGGAAATCCCCCTTGTATTCCCCCTTTTTCCAAGGGGGATAACTTTCGCGTCAGGTTTATTATTCACAAAATAAGTTATTAGTGTAATCATATTTAGTACAATAGATTGATTTGGCGGAATTCCCCTTTTCGTAAAGGGGGGCCAGGGGGGATTTTGACTGAGAGACCTTTTCTGCTGCTTTAACAGATCAGGCTTTACTCAACGTGAAAACTTCACTGGCCTATTCCTGTTGTGTTTCGAGTTGCGCCCTGCAGTTGTGGCAGAGCGACTGTTTTTTTTGATCTACATCTTCAACGTAGGTACTCGACCTCATCACGCAGGTGGTCACGGGACAGTGGATCAGTCCGAAGGTGTGGCCCAATTCGTGAATGACCTCCTTCCTGAAACGGTCGAGAAGAAAACTGTTGTTTCCCGGAATCCCGTACCGGTCGTTACTGAACCGGTAGACGGAGGCAATACCGGTACGTCCGTTTAAAAATGCCTGTCCGAAAATATAGGTGAGAATGGGGATAAAAAGGTCTACATTGAACAAACCGATGATTTTCACTGACCCCGGAAAGGTGAGTGCATCGACCATTTTGAGCAAGTCGTTGCCATTGTACTGCCTGCGGGCCGGATCGTAATATTCACCCAGATCGATATGTCCCTCCTTGAGATTCACGGAACAGTGAAATTCGGATTGCACCGCTTTTGCAATATTCTCAAGAAAATCTTTCTCGAAAAATCCAAAAGAGACTAATGTAATATTGGGGTGATGCATTATGCAATCTTATTGATCTGCCGGTTTTAAATCGTATTTCCTGATTTTATTGTAGAGTGTCACCCTGTCTACTTTTAACGCTTTCGCGGTCCGGGAGATATTCCAGTTATATTTATTGAGAATCTGAAGGATAAACGCCCTTTCGAAATCATCGAGGCTCTCCACCGAATTATTCACGATTGTTTTTTCAAGCGGCAGGTCTCTCAGGGTGATCCGCTTTCCATCTCCCACGACAATTGCCCTTTCGATCATATTTTCCAGTTCGCGGACATTGCCCGGATAGTTAAATTCCTGTAACCTTTTCATCGCAGCCGGATCGACCGTTGCAGGTTGTTTATTCATTGACATACAGTACTTTTTGACAAAATAGTCCACCAGCAGTGGAATGTCGGTGATCCGGTCACGTAAAGGCGGAATATGGATATTGACTACATTGAGCCGGTAAAAGAGGTCCTCCCTGAAAGTCCCCTGTTCAACCATATTCTTCAGGTCCTTGTTGGTGGCGCAGATTACCCTGAAATCTGAGCTGATCTCCTTGTTGCCTCCCACCCTGATAAATGTTTTTGATTCCAGCACCCGTAGGAGCTCTACCTGCATCTTTGTGGAGATCGTGGCAATCTCATCCAGAAAAATCGACCCGTTGTCGGCCATTTCGAACCTCCCTTTGCGATTATACATGGCGCCCGTAAACGCCCCCTTTTCGTGACCAAACAACTCGCTTTCAAGCAGGCTTTCGGTTAGCGCCCCACAATGGACACTAACAAACGGAAAGAATTTCCGGGGTGAATTGGCATGGATTGCCCTGGCAACAAGTTCTTTACCCGTACCGCTCTCGCCCGTGATAATGACGGAAGAATTGGTCTGCGCCACACTCTCCACCTCCCTGAGCATCGCTTTCATCGCTTCACTGTTTCCGATCAGGTCTTCGACATTCTCGAGTGAAACCACCTTTTTTAGTGTCTCATTTTCAGCTTCCAGGGAAATTTGTTTTGTCGCGTTCCTGATCAGATGGGTGAGATCGTCGGGATCAAAGGGCTTGGTTACGTAATCGTATGCCCCATCTTTGAGCGCCTTAACGGCAGTATCAACCGTGGCAAAAGCGGTCATGATGATGACTATGGCTTCCGGTTTGAGCATCTTTATTCTCCTGAGCATTTCCAGTCCGTCCATCCCCGGCATTTTAATATCGGCGAGGATAATATCAAACTGATCGGATTCAAGAATGGTCAGTGCCTTTTTGGCATTTTCGGCCGACTCGACGCGAAACCCGTCTTCGATAAACCAATTATGAAGGGAATCTCTTACCGATTCTTCGTCGTCAACAATTAATATAGAGATCTTTCTGGCCATAATTTAACAGCTTTAATTTTTAATCAACGGTAAAGATACTGAAAGGATTGTTCCGCTCCCAAGTTCTGATTTGACATGTATTTTCCCTTTGTGGTTTTGGATGATTCCGTGCACAATAGAGAGCCCAAGTCCGATACCGCTTGCATTCCGTTTGGTTGAAAAGAAAGGTTCGAAAATATGGGGGATATCTTCATCTGCAATCCCCAATCCGTTATCAGATATTTCAAAGGTGACGGTATCTTCATCCGCATTGTAGGTTTTAATCACGATTTCTCCGTTCTCAAGGACCGCTTCAGACGCATTAACCAGCAGTGCCACACAGGCCTGTTTAATCTGATTGGGGTTGCAATAGATTAAATCGGATTTGGCATTGAATTCTGTTGAAAACCTGATATTCGCCATTTTTATGGGATGTGACATTAACTCATAGGTTTCCTGAAGTATCTCCTGCAATTGTTTTGGCTCAAAATCGTTCTGATCCTTCCTGGAGAAATCGAGTAATCCCTTCACAATATCCCCGCATCGCTTGGTCTCATTTTCGATCAGCCGGAGATGTTTAAGCATTGAATCCCGTTTGGAGGGGTATAATTCGGGATTACTTACCTGCTTATAGAGTAATTTTGTGTAGATCAAAATCCCCGAAAGGGGGTTATTGATTTCATGAGCCACTGAGGAGGATAATTTGCCGAGTGAGGCAAGCCGTTCGACATGCATCAACTCCTCGCGGGCTGCACCCAGTTCTTCTGACTTTTTCTGCACCTTGTATTCGAGCTGCTGGGACCAGTTTTCCAGCTCTGTTGTGGCCGTATGCAGGTTATCAAGCATATCGTTGAACGCCTGGGAAACCATCCTCATATCGTCCAGCTGATTGGGATTCAAAGCAATCCGGGTGCTTTTGTCGCCGTTCGCAACTGCTATGCTGACCTCTATAAGGGAGTTTAGCGGCTCCTTGATTTTCTTCCGGGTGAAGAACAGTAAGAATAACCCAAGCAGCAGGGTGGTGAGAATCGCCAGTACAAAAAACTCAGTGGAAGATTTCCGGATGGCGGCATCCTGCGCTTCCAGGGGGATTTTAATGACCAGGGAACCCAGAACCTTGTCGGTTTCGTTATGCGCATGACATGAACTGGAAGAACACGATTTTTCATTCAGAATCGGTGATTTGATCAGTAAATGCCTGCTGCCGTTATCATTCTGGTTCATCTCACAGTCGCTGTTGACATTGATGATCCTGTAAGACTTCTCATTTTCGCTGAACATCTTTTTGATGTCAGCGTGGCAACTGATGCAATTGGGATCGCTGTGCTTTCTGTTTTTATCCTCTGCAAATGATGAATATACCAGGCGTTCATCACTATCGTACATATTGACCTCATCAATTCCCGGCAATGTATTGATGATGTCCAGGGTATTGCGCAGTGAACTTTTATCATTTGCAAGCATGGAATGGTACAGGGCTCCTTCAACAATAGAGCCGATATTATTGCCGTTCTGCCGGATGATTGTGTTGAGGTATTGCTCGTTAACCGACTTGAAAATAATGAAAAACGAGACAAACAGGATGACTGACAAATACGCGATGATCAAAACCACCCTTCCATAAATCGATGATCTGAACTTGACGTAATTATTCAGAATTACATTGCCTGTTTTATTTTTATGTTTGAAAAACATAGCTTTACAAAGTTAGATTTGTTGGAGGAGCGCTTAATTACCCAACATATTTTATTTCATTGCAAAATACGAAAAATTCTGATGCCGGGGCATCAGAATTTAAGAATCTTAATCGATCAGAGTATCTGACAATAAATTAAGAAACAGGAAAAATATAATGTACTAAATTAAATTTTTTATTCTGCGTTTAGGACCCCTCTAAGTCTCCCCAGGGGGAGACTTCAGGTCCGCTTTCTAAACAACTTCCGTCTTAACTCCCCTCCACCGGAGGGGTTGGAGGAGGTCATGAAGCCAAAATAAAGAATAATTACGACATTATATTATACAGATTTCTTATTCTTTTTGCTTAAATTCTTTCCAGGTTTAAAAATTCAGTTTCAAAATCTCTCCAGATCTCATCGGGTAGCGCGGAGAGGGTATGATCACATAATTCGCCCCCATCCTGCAGAATCACCATTGAAGTTTCAGGAGTGTGAATTTTGGTCGTCACTGCCAGAAAATCCCTGAATCTTTCAAGTTCTCTTGCAGACCAGTTTGTCGCCTCCCCGGCAAAGTAGCACGATTTGACCTCCTCTATCCAGTTGGAGGGTTTGATTTTATAGATCCACCCATTTCCGTAAGGGTCTTCATTTAACAGGGAGGGGTTCTCTGTCAGCCGGATATTTGTAGCCACAATTATCCCTGAGACCGGTGATAATATGCTCAGGTGTTTGTTATTCTGGTCAATCTCCGTCATCAGCTCTCCCCGTGAGATCAATTCGCCGGGATTCCTGAGCTTGCAGAATTTCACCTCTCCGGTAATATGGAGCAGCAAATCATCCAATCCCACCCTGGCGGCACCCGATTTTTCCATAAACATCCAGGTGTGATTAGCGCCGTAAAACAGCCCCTGGGGAATTTTCAGAATATTGAATGAAAGATTGCCTAAAACATTGCGGATCTGTCTGGATATTTTCCCCTGTTTATTCAGAAGAAGCCAGAAAGGGATCAGCAATGTCAGGAAAGTGATCACCACGATGTATTCTACACCTTTGGTTGCGAAAATGTCTGTATAACTAAATCCGTCCATTTTATTTATTTTTATGCAATTACCTTTTTGAGTAACTGCCGGTTAATTTATTGATGTTCATTTACCCATGATGGGGAGTCACGCAATACCGGCATTCGGCTGATCACCCACCTGAAAATCCATATCTCTGTAAAGATTACCGCAAGGGTAACAATGAATTCCATCCATGAAGGAATATACCGCACTGCCATTTCCCATTTAAATCCGATCACCGAGACGTTTAACCTGTTCAGAATTACCCCCAGCATCGTGATGATTGCTGCGACTTTGACAAGGGTGATGTTACCCGTTCGGTAACTGACAATGAATAAGCCCATTGGGAAGAGGACAAATCCAATCATTTCGAGCAGGAACCAATAACCCATCGGCGTATTGAGCAGGTCCCAGTGTTGTCCGTGGATGAAGACCAGCAGCTGAAGGAAAAAGTAGGCGAACATGGCTCCTGCACAGATCTTTGAAAGTCCAAGGATAATGCCGTTCTGTGCCTTGTGATTTTTTTCACTGATCTGTTTAAAAAATACTTTATGACTGATTGAACCTTCAAAGATGACCATAGAAAGTCCTGCGAATATGCTGGAGACAAAAAACATAACAGGGATGAATTCGGAATACCACAGCGGATGTATCTTTTCTTTGGCCATCAGGAAAAGGGCGCCTAATCCCGACTGGTGCAGTGTCGAAAGGGTAATTCCGAAAATTACAGCAGCCATTGTCATTCCTGACAGGATTTTACGGGCCCTCCTGGCGCCAAGCCATTCTGCCACAGCGGGTGAAAACTCGATCAATTGGGCGAGCATATACAACAGGAAATGCCAGGCCACCAGGAAAAGGACAGAACTGGTACCGAAACTGTTCCCGATCACCGGATTGATCACATGCCATGGCCGCCCCAGGTCAAGAAGAAGAGCGCCTGCATAAAATACGTAGGCGAGAAATCCGTTTAATACGGTTACCCTGACAATGGAATGATATTCTTTCATGTTCAGGATATAGACCATAAAAGTGAGGACATAGGCGCCACCGGCAAATGCAACCCCGGTTACCACATCAAATCCGATCCATAATCCCCAGGGTGTATCCTGGGTCAGGTTGGTGATTGATCCGATCCCTTTCCAGAAACGGATGACAATCAGCACGAATCCCAACAGGATTACCGGAACAGAGATGAGGTTAAAAGGGGTAAATAATTTCCCTTTAGGTTTCATTTCACTGAAAATGAATTTCCACATGGATTTATCATCCTGATCGATTGCTATTTGCTGATTATTACTCATTTTCATTATCCTGATTAAGGTGATTTTTTTTTGTGGCCTGATGAATTCCCAGCAACAGGGTTGGCACCAGAACAAACACAGACGGAACAGTATAGAGGAATCCTTTTGTCAATTCGGGATAGGAGGATTTTTGCAGGTTTGTATTCATCCCCAGCTGATCAATCGGAACAGATGAGAGGTATAGCCATCCAGTACCTCCGGCTTCATGTTCACCATAAATCTGATCGACATACAAATCCGGTTTTTCATAGATCCTTCTTCGTGCTTCTTTAATCAGGTCTCTCCGCTTTCCGTATAAAAGGGCCTCATTGGGACAATTGGCTACACACGCCGGACTTTTTTCACTCTTCATCCTGTCGAAACACATGTCACATTTCTGGATTTTAGGATTTGCACTGTGGTATTCAAATTTCGGGCTATCAAAAGGGCATGAAACCATGCAGTAACGGCAACCCATGCATTTATCCCCATCCCAGGTAACGGGTCCTGTTTTATTTTTGTGCATCGCCTTTGTCAGGCAGGCAGCAGCACAGGCCGGCTCATTGCAATGCATGCACTGCCGTTTGATAAATACTTCACCCTTTGCCGTTTTAAAGGTATTAATAACAGTGTTGCAGGTCTCATCGGTCTTGCGTACTGCCGGGATCTTTTCTGCAGGCTCCGGTAATTTATGCGCCGTTGCACACTCATATTCACAAGTGCGGCAACCGAGGCAACGTGTTGAATCATATAAGACTCCGTGAAACTCGATCTCATCGTCAATTGTCGTTGCCGCGACTGTATTCCTTCCGACAGCAAGTGTTATTCCCGTAACACCCAGCAGCTTTAAAAAGCTTCTTCTTTCAATTCCCATGATTTATTGTTTTGACAGATTAAACCCGATGAATATTACAGCGATACTATTATTTTT
>JAHEYS010000299.1 GCA_023251475.1 Prolixibacteraceae bacterium | reverse complement strand
TTTTCTTCGTACTCCTTTTTGTACAGTGCAATAACAATAAATTACTTCCTGAAAAATGGTTATTGGAGTGGTCAAATCCTTCAGCGGGTTATCGTCCGCTTCAGATGGTGCATGGTGCAGACATTCGTAAAAAGGCCTCCTATTTTAAAGATAGCTGTGGTCTGGGAGGGGTGGTATGTAATGTCCCTTTTGGGGAAAACTACCTTAAATCGGACGCCGATTGGAAAGTTTATGTCGATGGGGTAAAGGGGATGCGCGATAGAGGCTTGCGGATTTGGATTTATGATGAGGATGGTTATCCAAGTCTGGGTGCCGGAGGACGTGTTCTTGAAGCAGATTCTTCGCTGGAGGCGCTTGAGCTGGTATATGATCCCGGCAGTAGGAATCGGTTTCCAATACGAGATTGCTATGAATATACTCACGCCTGTAATAATTTCTATGTAGCCCGCCGGTATCCCAATCCGCTGAACCCCAAATCGACCGAAAAGTTTATCGGCTTAACCCATCAGGCTTATTTAGATCATCTGGGTTCTCAGCTCTTTGGGGATGTGGAGGCATTCTTTACCGATGAACCTTCGATGATGGCTGTCAACCTTGGCGAGCTTCGGGAAGACGTTCGTAAAAATGTTAAGGTCACAGATCCGTTGGACCCGAAAAAGAAGAATCTGCCAATGGTTTCGTGGGTGATGGATTTACCTGAGAAGTACAAGGCAAAATATGGTGAGGAACTGATGCCAGTTGTTGGTTCGTTGTTCACCGGTACTACTGAGACCGATAAGGTGGTCCGTCAAAAATTCTGGTCTTTGCTGGCCAGCCTGGATAAAAAATATTATTATGATGC
The DNA here is from genome assembly GCA_023251475.1 of Prolixibacteraceae bacterium. Taxonomy (GTDB): domain Bacteria; phylum Bacteroidota; class Bacteroidia; order Bacteroidales; family Prolixibacteraceae; genus JAAFHB01. The sequence goes on along the minus strand of JAHEYS010000299.1, from coordinate 7,285 downwards.
CATACGCGACTGGTGTAAAGCCATTCGGGGAAAGAACGGGGGCAAAGGACCCCTTTCGTCCGGACATGGATTAAGGGAAGAGAGTCCGGCAAATCACGTGGCCTTAGATGGAAATAAGCTGTTGGTTACTAACGGTTTTGACCTGCCCGGTCTCGATCAGCTTAGTTCTGATCCGGCTATTTGGGGCGGGAGTTCCTGGATGGCCCCTTTTTTTCCCAATTCATCGGCTCAACTTATGGGTCAGCGTCGTGTGATGTGCGAAATGTCTGACTTTGACCAAACCCTCAATGGTAAAGGTCCTGCCAATCTTCAGCAAATGGAGGCGGCGACTGCATGGCAGATGGCTTTTGGTGTAACAGACTTTATGCTCTATTATACAATATCTTACGGGGACAAATACCCTGACCGAAATGAGGCTCTCTATAAGGCTTATTGCAATTTTGTGGGTCGTGTTAATTCTCTTGTGATGGAGGCTACACCGGTCAGAAAGGGTTTGCTGTACTATCCTATTTATGATTTGCAACGTGAATATATCCCTACCGCTGCGAAAATGAGTGTGAGCACTCAAAGTGATTTGATGAAAAGGTTGGAAAAGTCATTCAGAGAGTTAGGTTCGAACCTGCTAAAAGCTCAGACCCAATTTGTGCTGGTGGATTACCTCTCGCTTGAAGGTGCTAAGGTGAATGAGAACGGAACTATTCAAATTGGTGGAAATGAGTATTCATCCATCTCATTTCCAAAGGGGATTGTTTTTCCATCTTCGGTATCGGAGTTGGTTCAGCAGGCAAAATTAAAGGGTGTAAAAATGGTGTTTTCAGATGACTTTAAGGAGGTTCCAACTCCGGTGCGGTTGTCAGAACTTGTTGGAGATCCTGATAAAATTACTCCTGCCAATACTACCATCGCCTTTGGAAAGTTTATACGCGAGGGGAGAGCAGTGTACCTGATGGTCAACACAGGGAAAGAGAGTTATAAAGGGGTTCTGACAGTCTCAAAAGGTGATCATTATATCGAATCAGACCCTCAGACCGGAGATGTTGCCAGTGAAAGAAACCTTTCAGGAAAGAAGATTCCATTGAACCTGATGCCATTGCAATCAAAAATATTTACGGTGCTTTAATTGCTGTTTCTATTCAGCAGAAGAGGCTGTCTAAAAACTCTGTGGCTCTCTGGTAATCCTCAGTGGTTCTCCGCGTAACTAATTATATCACAGAGTTGCACAGAGCAGGCACAAAGGCACACAGATAGAAAGTTATTTTTTCAGGCTATTTAGACACCCTTTTCATCCCCCTGCCTTTTTTGCCTTATAGCCTTCTGCAATTAAAATCTCCATTATCCTGTCGCGAAAATCACCCTGGATGAGAATTTCACCCTCTTTGACGGTTCCCCCGACGCCGCATTTTGATTTCAGCTTTTTCCCTAACTCCTTCAGATCCTCCTCCGATCCGATAAATCCGTTTATCAAGGTCACTTTTTTACCGGCCCGTTGCTTTTTGTCGAGCATCACTTTCAGATTCTGGTGCGATGGTTTAAGGGTTTCCTGATTCTGATCTTCAGAATTATAACGGTATTCGAAGTTGTCGGCGGTAGAATAAACAACCCCGTCACGGGATTTTCGGTTTTGCTGATTTGCCATAAGAGACTCTATAAATGTTGAATAAATAAGTTGGTAAATTTCAATTGGATCGTGAATTACAATAAAAATCTCACGGCCATCCTGATTATTGAAATTTAAAAATAGTTATTTTTAATGAAATTCAGGATTAAACCGGGAAGAGATTCGGGCCTAATTATAATTAATCTAATTTAGCAGTTGGTTTCACCACCAATTCATTAATTTTTGCAAATTTGCGACGCAGAAAAACGGTATTCCTGGTGAAATATAATTGATTTGCCGGAAACTGTTTAAGGGGTGGATTTACGAACCATCGCTTATATAAATGCATTGATATTCAATAAAATAATATTGCTGTTCATGAATAAGATTATCGAAAAAGAGTATTTTTCGGATAAAGTAGTCAGGCTGGTTGTCGAAAATCCGCTGATTGCCAAATCCAGAAAACCGGGTAACTTCGTCATATTACGCATTGGGGAAGATGGCGAAAGGTTTCCGCTGACGATTGCAGGAGCCGATCCGGTAAAAGGTACCATCACGCTTGTTGTTCAGATTATGGGTGTGAGTTCCTCCAAATTAGTTGCACTTGAGGTGGGTGACAGTATCACAGATCTTGTTGGTCCGCTGGGGAAACCGACCCATATCGGGAAGATTGGGACGGTTTTGGCTGCGGGCGGCGGTGTAGGGGTGGCGCCATTGCTCCCCATTGTTGAGGCTTTTAAGAAAGCAGGTAACCGCGTTATTACCGTCATAGCGGCCAGGAATAAGGATTTGATCATTCTTGAGGATGAGATGCGAAAATGGTCAGATGAAGTAATTGTTATGACTGATGACGGTTCATATGGTCGTCAGGGATTGGTAACCGCCGGCATGGAAGAGATCATCAAACGTGAAAAGGTGGATGAGTGCATCGTTATCGGCCCGGCCATCATGATGAAATTTGCCTCCATACTCACCAAAAAATACGAAATTCCTACGCAGGCCAGTTTAAATTCAATCATGGTTGACGGAACGGGCATGTGCGGTGCCTGTCGTGTTACTGTTGGCGGGAAGACCAGGTTTACCTGTGTCGACGGTCCCGAATTTGATGCTCACCAGGTTGATTTTGATGAGATGCTGATGAGACTGGGTGGTTATGTTCAGGAGGAGAAAAAGGCAACGGAAATTTATTCACAAAAGCTTTAATTTTAAGGGAAATGTCATTAAACCCCGAATACCTCAAGGAGGAAAGGAATCAGATGTGGCGTGCGGAATTGCGCTCGAAAACAAAGAATAAGGACCGGATGTTGATTGATCGGGTGAAAATGCCCGAACTTGCAGCAGCAATAAGGGTTAAACACCAGGATCGTGAAGTAAACATGGGACTTGAGCAGCTTCAGGCGCAACTGGAAGCTACCCGTTGTATGGATTGTTCGAATCCTACCTGCATCGAAGGATGTCCGGTGAGTATAAATATTCCCAAATTTATCAAGTACATCGAAAAGGGGGAGATTCTCATGGCAGCTGCCACCCTTAAGGAGACCAATGCATTGCCGGCAGTTTGCGGACGTGTGTGCCCTCAGGAGAAGCAATGTGAGTCGAGGTGCTTTTACGTGGATAAATTGGATAAGCCCTCGGTTGCCATTGGTCACCTGGAGCGGTTTGCCGCTGATTTTGAGCGTAATTCTGGCGCCAGTAATATCCCGGAAACGGCTGCTCCAAACGGGATTAAAGTGGCCACTGTCGGCTCAGGCCCTGCTGCACTCTCCTTTGCCGGCGATATGGTTAAGTATGGATATGATGTTACTGTTTTTGAGGCCTTACACGAAATTGGAGGTGTTTTAAAATATGGCATACCTGAGTTTCGCCTTCCCAATTCAGTGGTCGATTTTGAACTGGAGAACCTCAGGAAGATGGGGGTGAAATTTGAGACGAATTATATTGTTGGACGTACCTCATCTTTTGACGATCTTCGCGAGGAGGGATACAAGGGATTTTTTATTGGCAGTGGCGCCGGACTTCCCCGTTTTATGGAGATTCCGGGAGAAAATTACAATGGAATACTCTCATCGAATGAATACCTGACGCGTGTTAACCTTATGGGCGCCGCTACTGATGACAAAGACACACCGGTTTTGAGGGGCAAAAATGTTGCAGTGATCGGAGGCGGGAATACAGCCATGGATTCTGTCCGCACTGCATTGCGTCTTGGAGCACAGCGGGCAATGATTATCTACCGCCGTTCTGAGGCAGAAATGCCTGCCCGGGTTGAGGAAGTAAAACATGCCAAGGAGGAGGGGGTCGAGTTTATGACCCTTTGCAATCCGCTGGAGTATTTTGCCGATGAGAAAGGGCGTGTAAAGGGGATGCGATTAAACCGGATGGGGCTTGGGGAACCTGATGCCTCTGGTCGCCGCCGTCCGATGCCAATTGAAGGTTCTGAATTTGAACTTGATGTTGATCTGGTTGTTGTAGCTGTAGGTGTTTCACCAAACCCGCTTGTCCCTTCCTGTCTGCCCGATCTTAAAGTTTCCAAATGGGGAACAATAATCGTGGATGAGGAGAAGATGCAATCGTCTATATCAGAGATGTTTGCAGGCGGGGATATTGTCAGGGGCGGCGCTACAGTGATTCTTGCAATGGGTGATGGAAGACGGGCAGCCGAAAACATGCACCAATATTTACAGAATAAACCAAATAATTAACTCAACAATTTTGAAGATGACGAATCTTAATGTCAAATATCTGGGACTTGATCTTAAGAACCCAATAATTGCCGGAAGCTGCGGTCTTACCAATTCATTGGAAAACCTCAAGGCAATTGAGGAAGCGGGAGCCGGTGCGGTTGTTTTAAAATCGATTTTCGAGGAGGAGATTTATCTGGAATTTGCGCATGAATTCAGCAAACTCGGCCCGATGGATAATAATCTTGAGTTTCTCGATTACTACGATTATCAAATCAAAAAGGACAATCTGAAACATTACCTTAGTTTAATTTCTGAGGCAAAAAAAGTACTCACAATTCCTGTAATTGCCAGTATCAATTGTGTGACTGCCCATGAATGGGCTTTTTTCGCTAAAAAGGTTGAAGATGCCGGTGCAGATGCCATTGAACTGAACATTTTTGTTCTGCCAACGAATCTTTCGCAGTCAGGTCAGGATAATGAGAGCATGTATTTTGATATTGTCTCCCGTGTATCTTCCAAAATAAAGATCCCGATTTCTTTAAAAATCAGCCCCTATTTCTCAAATCTGGGTGGTGTTATCCGGGACCTTTCATTTTCTGAAATCAGCGGACTCGTCTTGTTTAACAAATTCTACAGCCCCGATGTGGATATCGTTCACCAGAGAATCGTTGGATCTGATGTTTTGAGCCAAAACACCGATTACAAACTTTCTTTACGCTGGATCGGAATGATGGCCAACAGGGTTAACAGTGATCTCTCTGCCTCAACAGGTATACACAGCTGGCAGTCAATTGTCAAGATGTTGCTGGTCGGAGCTACAACGGTTCAGGTTGTTTCTGCCCTTTACCAGGATGGTTTTCCAGTTATTACCGGTATGATTCAGGACCTTAGAAAATGGATGGAAGAAAATAATTACAGTTCGATCGCCGATTTCAAAGGTAAACTTAGTCTGGACAACACCACAAATCTGGCAGAATTCGAAAGGGTACAATTTATGCGTAACTTTGGAGAGCATAAATAAAAAATGTTTAACATGTTTTTTAATCCATTAAGAATTCGGATAATATCAGTAATATCTTCGTTACTCCTGATTGCCTTGTTTTGCAATACCCTGGTGGCGCAGCAAAAGGAGGGAGATAGAAAAGTGCCGGCAGGAGTTAAAAAAGTGCCGGTCGACGGAACTGTTAATGGATCAATAAAATATGTTGTTGGACGCAGAGAAACGCTTTATGGTATCGCCAAAAAATTTAACACCACGCAGGAGGAGATTCTGAGGTTAAATCCATCGGTAAAAGGGAACCTGATCAAAAGGACTGTCCTGACCATACCCGGTCCTTCTGTTTCGGATCAACTGGATCAAAAGGGCGGGGACATAAAGCCGTTTACTGAATACCGAATCGTAAAAGGGGATAATTTTTTTCAACTGGAAAAGAAATTTGGCGCTGCAAGGACAGACCTGGAGAAACTTAATCCTGATCTGAAAGAGGGATTTAACCTGGGTATGACGATCAAAATTCCATTGAAAAGACAGGGTGGCGAAAGTGCAAATAAATTAGTTGAAAGTCAATTAATTAATGAGGTTGGAAAACCTGAACGCTCTCCAGTCGACGCCAATGAGGCCTCCTTTAATTTAAACAAGACCTTTGAAATAGGTATATTTTTGCCATTTTGCCAGAATCTTTCTGATTCGTCGTTGATTGCCCAAAGAACCAATAGTTTTTTTGAGTTTTATTCCGGTTTTTTACTCGCTACCGGAAAAAGTACCGAATCTGGCATGAAGGTAAAGTTATTTGTGTACGATACCTATCAGGATAGCGGGGTAGTGGAGCGGCAGGTAAAAAAATCTGAATTTTTGTCACTTGACCTGGTCGTTGGACCAGTATACCCTGAAGGTCAGAAGATTGTAGCTGAACTGTGTGCGAAAAACCATATCCCCATGGTTTCACCCCTCTCCTCCGACAGTCGGTATGTATCCACAACCCCCGGTTATTACCTGGTTAACCCCGGCAGGAGAATTCGTCTGGCAGGTACTGCCGATTATATTTCCGGGAAATTCGCAGATCAAAATATCATACTTCTAAACCGTGGCACAAATTCGGGTGATGAAAAAATACTCGATGACAGGCTTACCCAACAGCTTGGAGCAGGAAAGATCCGTCAGTACAACATCCTGTCAGGGGGGACTGCCGGACTCGAAGCGCTACTTAAGTTAGATAAGGAAAATATAATTGTTCTGGCCGAAGGAAATGAAGCCGACGTAAGTGTCGCGATGACCCGGTTGAATACTGTCTCAAAGTCAAATAAAATTACAGTGATCGGACTTCAGGAGTATGCCAAAATGCAAAGTATTGATATAGAGTATCTTCACAATACGAATCTCCATTATTTAGCGCCTTATTTTATTGATTACGGAAATTCCAAAGTGAATTCATTTATAGGAAAGTACAGGTCGGCATACAACAGTGAACCAACGCCGTTTAGTTTTCAGGGCTATGATGTTGCATCATATTTTTTGGGTTCATTGCTAAAATCTGGAAAGAAATTCCCGGTAACCAATCCCAATCCTGGAGTGGAGCTTCTTCAGGCTGATTACAGTTTTCAAAAATTGTCCGATTTTGGGGGATGGATAAACCGCACCCTCTATGTAATTGAATATGCCAATAGTTACGACATCCGGTGTGACGGAAAGATAAGGGCGTTAATCCCTACCGATCCTAACGGGGAAAAGCAAACCCATACTAACGGATTAGAGCAGTAAATCTCCCTATTACATCTATTTCAAAACGTTGAATATTTGGGTTTTAAAATTATAAAATTAATTTTAATCCACTTGTGGCAGAACTATCGTTGGGCCTGATAATTAGGGCCTGCTGAAACAGAACTTTTGCCTCTGCAGGTTTATTGCTTTTCAGTTTTGCCCAGGCCAGCATAATTACCGAGTCATAATCCAATGGGTAAAGATTGACTACCTTTTCAAAAAGTTTAACAGCGCTTATAAAGTCTT
>JAHEYS010000298.1 GCA_023251475.1 Prolixibacteraceae bacterium | reverse complement strand
CTTTTTTCGTATCGACTAAAATGCGAAGGGGATGGTGTGCCCGGTAGGCATCCCAGATCCAGTCATCGGTAAAGAACGGAGTACCATTGTCATTATGAACTGTGCCGTCGAAAGCACTGTAATACCGTCCGTCTTCAGAAATACAGACCGGGCGTTCGAATGTACGGTAAAACGAGGTATAAAAAATCGTTTTACCGGTTTCGGAAGACCCTTTGACTGCGATTTTACCAAGAGAAGCATTCCAGATAGCACGTCCTTTGGCCTGTAAGGATTGAATATCAAAATTCTGAATTTCACGGTCAAGGTTTTTCTTCGCCTGATGCTCATCAATAAATGAAATTCCATAGTTCAGACGAACAGTTTTTACCCCATTTGAAAATTTGAGCACCAGACATGCATTCCTCCCTTTTGCTTCACTGCCGTCAGTCAACAGGTTATCTTTTAATGATGAAATTTTTTCAGGCATTTGTTCCGGTGCCAGGTAGATGTACACGCGGGTATTGTGTTCCAGTAGTTGAAATCCTGAAACGGCCTTCCCATCCCATTTCAACCCTCCGTTGCCCGAGTTCAGCACCAGAAAAGCCGGTTGGTCGTGTGTGAAATTTAATTCATACAGGGCGGATTGATGCGAGAGTGCAAAACGGACTTCGGTTTGCTGTTCATCAAGGTAAACCGAATAGGAATAAGGGGTAATTTTTTCCTGATCGTAACTATACGAAAGAACCGGTCGGATCTCTTTTTCATCCCCCTGGAAAGGACTCAGGTTAAAGGCGGAACTTCCGCGATGACTGGTCACTACGAGTGGAAGTCCCCGCAGCATATCGCCGGTAAAGTCGTCCCTTTCGGGATAAACCCTTAAAATGCTGTTCGGAAGATGAATCGTGGGAAAGGTTGGCACGAGCAAATGGCTGATATTCCCGATGTACGGATTGACAAAATCCACGGGTTGCTTTTGGGCAGATGCCCCGTTTACAAATCCCAAAAACAGGAGTGAAACTCCCCAAATACGGAGTGAAGAGGTGATTTTCATTTTATAATTTTATTGTTCTTCCGGTCCTGGATGATTCCCTGGCGGCATCAAGAATTTTCACTACCCGGATATTATTTTCCAGTGAGTAGACTCCATACGGTGGTATGGTGATTTTTCGATGAATGACATCTGCGAAATAAGCGAACGGATCTTCATAAACAGCCACATCAGCTGAAGTTATCTGCTCCGTTTTTTCAGTGGTCATCCCCTTCCCTCTTATCCGCATGTCCTGTTTATTGACTGCGAAAATACTGCCGGAATCACCGTAGATTTCCATATCCTTCCGGCTGAATGGCCAGTTCCACGATGCCTGAATAATACATTGAGATTGAGGATAACTAACAATAATGGTAGCATCGTCGTCCACTTTTGGGTAAACATCCGGTTTAAACTGTCGGGTAACAGCAGTTACCGAAACAGGTTTCTCCCCCTTGGTCAGGGCAGTCATCAGGTTAGCGCCATAACAGCCAAAATCGACAATTGCGCCACCTCCGTTCAAAACAGGATCGGTGAGCCAATCGAGAAAAACCTTGTCACAACCAATTTCCTTTGGTCCCTGATGTCCGTCATGGATGACCACTTTTCTCACCGTCCCCACAAAATGGTCTTCATTCACCATCTTGAAAGATTGAGCCGTAGTTGGATACCACGAAGTCTCATAATCGGTAAGCAGCTGAATATTATATTTTTGAGCCAATTCTGCCATACGGGTGGCATGTTTCATATTTACAGCCAGCGGTTTTTCAACCATCACATGAATTCCACGGGGGGCACACTCCTCTACCACAGCCAGGTGCGAAAAAATGGAACCAAAGGCAACTACTGCTTCGGGTTTTACTTCATCCAACATTTGACTGAGGTTGTGATGAATCAGCTTTGGATCAAGGCCATATTTCCCAGCCAGCTTCTGAGCCAATTCCGTATTCGGTTCAAAAACACCAACTAATTGGAAATCTTTTTTGTCTTTTCTCCCCAGAATAAACGAGATATGTCCGTGGGTCATCCCGGCAACGGCCAATCGAATCGGTTTTTGATCTGCCGGATTTGCCTGGGCATTCGGGAGGATCATGATGAAAAGATAAAAAAATGAAATACTCCACTTTGCGATTTTGATCATGATTGTTAATTGGTTAATTATTATACAAAGATAATCGGCTCATTTTAAAATTATAGGTCCTGGTTTTATTTAGGATCAACGTATTGGCGCCGGAATATTTTCCTGAAACGGAATCTCTTTGCGAAGCATTTTAGCTGCAAAGCCGGTCAGGTACAGGTAATAATCCGATGGTGTATCTTTTTCGAAGGTCACAAACGGACTTTGACCAACAGGCGGATTTTTGGAGATCTTGAAAATGGCCGTTCCTTCGTCAATTTCATCAAACATGGCGACATAAATCATCTCCGCCCCTGCGCCGATAGCCCCCGATAACTGGCGCCAAAAAAACGCTCCTTTATTTCGGGGTATCTGATCTGTTGGATTTTGGGGATACATATTATGCCATGTGAATCCGGGGAAAACGACAGGGACATAATCTAACTTGTTTTGTTTGCACCATTTCAAATCGGCTTTTTGAACCTGCTGATACTCCTGATAACCAGATTCATTTTTAAACCGGCCGACAGTCCAGGGATGCACAATATCTGCCTTTCGTAAAATATCGTAAAGCCGGGGGTCTTTTTCAGCATCTTTACCAAGTTCACGCCAGTAGGTGGGTACACCGAGCAAAATGGAACATCCGCCATACTCGGGATCGTTTTTTAAAAAATCCATGACCCTCTCAATGCTTCGTAAGGTATATTTTCGTCCCGCAAAACCCACTCCCCATAAAGCCACCAACGGTTTTCCGTGGTGATACACATAGGTTTGGCTATTTCCACGGCTGGTTATTTTCAGGCTGTCAACCAGGTTTTTCCAGTCGTTGATAAGCATCGGAACGTCTATACTGTCGCGCATTCCTGAAAGATCGTACATCACAGAAATGGCGCGGCCATATTTTTGGGAAGCATGAAGCGCATGGTCAAGGACCCTGTTATTATGATTACGGTTTCGCCCCTGCCTGACCTGTCCCACAAACCGCTGGACAAAAACGCCATCAACTCCATATTCCTTCATCCATTTAAAATGCAGATCAACCGTAGAGGCGTCGTACGAACTAAACAGGTAAGCCGGGGTACCGTCAGCATGAGAAAAGGGTGTCTGATAGACTTTTTGGTATTCCTTCACCTCAGGCCAAAGATCAACTTTTGCGTTTCCAGGACCAAATTTGCCCCGGGCCACATAATGGTTCCAACCCCGTCGTGCGCCATCATCCGGAGCATTAAACCACCCCTGATAGCCTGCCATGATCAAACCTTTATAGCTTTTAAAACCTGAGGTCTGACTATGTTTGCTTTGGGCTGAAGCCATCTCAACCAACATCACAGTCAGAAGCAGGATTGCTGATTTCTTCATTTTTTTATTTATTAAGCTGTTATTTTAATTCTGTATTGATTTGATATGCTTTCCCTGCAGTTGTCAAAAAAAAAAGTGCCCCATCCTGGATTGTAGTCTTTACCTGTTTATTGTCGCACATTATTTTAACCGGTATGCCCGGACGAATTCTACATTGTTTTCCTGATTTGGAATAGATCAATGTACTTTTAAGCTTTTTATCTTTCCAGATGATATTTACATCAAATCCTCCTCGTGCGCAAATACCTTTTATACTACCGGTTGGCCATGCTGATGGTAAAGCAGGGAGAAGGTCAATAGAGCCATTTTGACTCTGCATCAGCATCTCTGTTACTCCGGAGATCTTTTCCCAGGTAACAACTGTAATGTTTTTTTGCAGACTATAATCAGCATCATAGCGTGCCCCTTCCCCATTAAAAAATACCTGCCCCTCAAATGAAGAATAACTCATTAAAATACAATATAATAACGATAATATTTTATTCATAACAACTGATTTTCAATCGGTGTACCAAAGAAAAATAACAGGCTAAAACAGATCAGACCTGGTTTATGAATTAACCTGGTTAGCAATCCGTTAAATAATTCCAGCCCTTCATATTTATTCAGGTTAAATAATATTTTATTTGTTTACGGTTTTACAATGACGTTCTTTACAAATGCATTTGCTTTTACATCATCCTTAGTCAGGGGACTACCGTTGAATAACACATTTTGAAAGCAGACATCTTCGACCAAATGTTCATCATCGGTGCCGACCAATGATACATTAAGCGGAGTACCCAGTGCTGTTATATTTTTAAATACCACCCCTTGTATGTGCCCCCTTTCAGTATCCCTGGACCACCCGGCTTTGCCGATCCACAAGGAGATACATTTATGAGCCTCCTCAATCCGGATATTTTCAAAACGAACGTTGCTCACCCTCGCTGAATCGCACTGGAAGACCCGCAATGACCATTCCCGACCCTGGTCATGGATAATATCACAGTCGGAGAACAGGATATCTTCAACATCTTCGCGGATCTCTGCCCCAACACTCAGCGCATGAGCAAACTGGTTCCACAAAACACAGCCGGTAGCCACGATTTTGTTCACCTTACCTTGTCCTTTATCAGCTTTAACTACGATCAAATCGTCGGAAGTACGAATGAAACTGTTTTCAACAATCACGTTGCGACTATTGCAAATATCAATTCCATCAGAATTACTCCGGTAACCAAAAAGTTTGATATTACTAATCTTCACACGATCGGATTGGCGGATGGGAACGGTCCACACACTGGCATCACGAAGGATCACACCTTCAAGTTTTATGTCGGTTCCATGGATAAAAATCATGTTCCTCGAATGGGTAGGGCAGCCGGTTCCATCAATAATACCCCGACCACATATCCTGATGTTCCGACCACGCAGCTCTATTGAAGGTGGATAACTACCACGACTATTTCCTTTTTCAGCTGATCCAATTACCGTACGGACAACAGCCCCTCCTGCAAGATAAACAGTTTTATTGTCGCCAACCACCAAATGACTGATTTCATGAATTCCCGGGCCGAAGAAGATGGTATTCGGATCATCGGGACGGGGCACATCAATCTCCGGAGGATTGGCAAAAATATGCAACGATCGCACCCATTCACCATTGATCTCCACAACCAGATTCCTGGGTGAGGCAATTGTAAAGGTGACCGAATTGCCTAGTATGACAGGTTTAATGCCGTATGAAACAGGCAATATTTTTATCGTGTTAATGGGACTGGAAATGCTTACTGTCACATTCACCTTACCCGAAATATCAAAACAGGCAAAAGCTGCCGTGTCGTAATATTCATCAGAAATCTCCTTCTTCCCCTGATCTGCACGTGCTACCCTGGCGATATATACTGGCACATCATGTCCGCTTACTGAAACACGATAATCGTGAGAAAGCGTCTCTCCCGGAGGTGCCGGATATACAACCACACGGTCTTTTGATTTCGCAGACAGGACCAAAATGGATATACTTCCTAAAAAAATCAATGTGACAATTCTTTTGCTTTTCATTTTGTAAATCAAGTAATTTATTATTCTATTTCAGCGATACAGGCAGTGTATCCGTCCGAAACGGCCTTGCAGGCAGGCCATCCGTATTGAAGAAATTTATCTTTAATGGTGCCGGCATCCAGGCATAACGGATAGTAGCAGGTTTCGGGACCTGTTTGGAAGTGATGACCACTTTGTTTTTCCCGATTTCGGCTATGGCTGCATAATAATGACCATCTTCTGCTGCCAGCTCGAAGTTACGAAGGGGCTCACCATCTGAACTCTTCAATTCTTTCGCACCCGGATTAAATGTAAGGATGACCTTGTTTCCCTCAATTTTGGTAGAGTGTAGCACAGGTCCACAGAATACGATTTCTTGTTTGTACTCCTTTGCCAGGGCCAGGCGGGCTAATCTGCGGCCGATTTCTGTTTTCTCTTTCGGATGCAGATCTGTTCCGTCATTCAGGTCAAGGGTTGTGACAAATCCGCTGTTTGGCACGCTGGTGGCAAGACGCTCCTGAACTTCACGCATGTAAGGCCAGAAGTCGCCATCTCCGGGAATTCTCGAGGGTAATTGCACAATGTAAATAGGAAATTTGCCCAAACCTGCGTCTTTGCCAGCTTTTACCCAGTTGGCACGCCAGCTTTTGGCAAGTGCGACGAAAGTGTCATGATAAACTTTAACCCAATCGCGCTTGGCATCCCATTCTCCCTGGTACCAGATCATCCCTCGAATAGAAAAGGGTTGAAGCGGGGCGATCATTCCGTTGTACAAGGCCGAAGGACGGCGGGAATATTTTGGTCCGACAAGCTCACCCGGATTTTTAATGGTTTCCGGAATCTTTTCCTTACGGGATTTATAGTCCGCAATTTTATTAATGTATTCCTTGTTGGCCAGGTCGCGTTCAGCTTGTCTTTCGGGGGTCCAGTTACTCGTTGCGTTTGACCACCACTGCCGTAAATAAGCAGTTGAGGGGTCTTCGTCGCGAACCTCATTCGGAATCCATGAAAAAGCGTTGGTTGCACCAACGGATGAACGAATCAATCCCAACGGCACGCCGGGTTGGCGTTCGTGTAATGCTTCTCCAAAAAAGAAAAGTGTGGCGCTGAAACCCTTTATATTTTCCTTTGTTGATTCCAGCCATTTACCACCCAGGGTGTCCACAGGAAAATCAGACACTACCTGTTCAACCTTAAAAATCCGAATGCCGTTGTATAGTCCATCGGCAGATTTCTTTACCCGTTCTGCCCCATCCGTCCCCGAGACTGAAAAGTCCATATTTGATTGTCCGGTTCCTAACCAAACGTCACCAACCAAAACATCCGAAACTGTGAGTACATTCTTCCCAGTTACTTTCAGTATTTGTGGGATCGTGGAAATTTTTTGTGGAGATAGCTTAACCATCCATCCACCGTCTGCGCGAGCCGTTGTTGATTTGGTTTCATTGTTGAAAGTCACCGAAACCTTTTCTCCCGGTGAGGCTTTGCCCCAAACTGGTAAAGGTCGTTCACGCTGTAATACCATATGGTCACTGAAAAGCCGGTGGAGAGTTACCTGTGCCTGGATAGGAAGACAGATTGCCAGACTCACAAACAACAAAAATATTTTTAAGGTATTGTACTTATATTTCATTAAGTAATGATTGTGTATTCTTTTTATTGTGTTTAACATTTAAGGCAGCGCGCTACAATATTTACTTACTTTATTTCAATGAAAGTTGAATCGGATTCAACTCCCTTTGATGGTGTTTTCGATCTTATAAGTGTGCGGTTGTTTTGTCGTAGATATTCTTTCAGATAGAGGTACGATTCATATGAATATGCTGAAGATTCCGTTGCCACTGATTTTCGGTACCAGGTTACTTCATTTTTGAACTGTGTTGATCCATCGTTTTTTTCGAAGGTAATTACTTTGTTCAGGTCCCTCAAATAATAACCGCTCATGCGCGCTGATTCAAAAGAAACACCTTTTGAGTCTGCCAGTCCCGGGACAATTTTCCAGAAAGCATCATCGGTGTGATTAACATTGTTGTCGACCCGGACAAGATCCTTTTGTCTTGAATCATGGGAAACGAATGCAGGCATCTTTAAAGGCTTCAGGCGAATAAAAGGATTATTTACCTTAAGATTGGAAAATTGTGACTTAGCATTCGTTGCCCGGACACCAATTGCACCGGTTAAAGAGGTGTAATTGATCATCTCGATTGCCGGCGTAAGTTCGGTTTGAAAATACACCCGGATGGTACCACCAAAAGCCTCAATCTTCAGATGATAGCTCTCGCCCGTTTTAATGTTCATGGGAACAGCTTTAAGCAGACTCCATTGACCATTTTTGGCATAGCTCAACGTCAAACCGGAATCAGACGAGACCCCGGCAAAGTAACCGCGGAATTTTTTAGCAGACTTAACTTCATTGGTTACGCGGAATACCAAACCGGCCTCTCCTTCAGTAACCGCTCTGATGTCTACCTCCGCAGAGAGGTTGTTATAGTTGGATTGTGCGAGCGCCATACCCGGAACACTATTGGTGTATCGTCCCAATGTTAATTTCCAGTCTCCGTCCTTCGATGACCATTTCGTCGCATCTTTGAAATCAGTGCCCAGAGTGTCCGTGAAGTATTGACCCAGTTTCAGGGAGGCATCGATCAG
>JAHEYS010000570.1 GCA_023251475.1 Prolixibacteraceae bacterium | reverse complement strand
GAGCTTCGGCTTTGTTGTCATTAATGATGAAAAAAGTCCCGGAGGCAATTGGACAAACGCAACGAAGCTGGAATGATCTTGATGCCCAGATGGTACGAGTAAAAAACAGATTTGAGGATATTATAACAAATATTGGATCAGCTTTGATCCCGATGCTGGAAAATTTAATTAAAAAACTAGAGCCGTCAATCAATTCGTTTGTAAAATTTGCAAATGAAAATCAGAGTGTAATTCAGTCACTTTCAAAATTTGGTATTGGAGTAGGACTGGCTTTGAGCGGACTCGGACTTTTTAATATTGCAATTGGGACAGCGTTTAAAAGTGTAGGATTTGCGTTTAAAGGTTTTGAACTTTGGAATCGGGCATTAATCGGGACAAGAATTCAATTATTTTTATTGCCCCTGGAAGCATTACGAATGCAAAGCGTCGCTTTTGCAGCAACGATCAACACAGTTATGGTTGCATCACTTGTTTTATTGGCGGTTAAGATTAACGAAGCCGTAGACGAATGGATAGCATATAAAAAAGCGCAGCAGGACGCTGTAATTTCAAATGCTCAATACCAGGAAGCCGTATTAGCCACCGTTAAAGATGTAGCTGATTTTAACAAACAAACTGGCAACCAGGCGCAATCTATAGTTGAGGTTTCAAGACTCGCAAGAGAACAGGGCTTAATATTAAGTAATCAAACAGGTAAATGGGAAGCGATAAACAAAAAAGTTGTAGAACAAAAAAGCACTGTTACTATTTTGGGCGCGGTATACAAACAATTAAAAGAAGCAGCCTCATCCGCTCTTGATTCTACAAAATCAAAAATTGACGAACTTGATAAGAAACTTAAAGAATCACAGTTTCAAAAACTCGCAACTGCAGATAAATTCGCAAAAATATCACAGGATATAGCAAACCAGGCATTGGAAGCAAAAGGGGATAATCTTGCAGTATGGGAAAACAAATTTACTGAAGCAACAAAGCTTTCACGCGAGGCAGCAGATTTAATCCAAAAAGCATCTACGGAAAAAGATCAAACAATCAAAGAAAATCTCGTTAAATTAATTAAAGAAAAAATTGATTCAGGTCTGACTCTTACGCAAAGCATAACAGGTGCAGTCACAAAGACAGATGCATCCGGAAATGAAGTTATCCTGCAAACACTTGATCAATCACAGGAAAAAGCTATAGGGCTTATTTCGGTATTTAAAAAAGTATCAGAAAACCTTGATTCATTTACAACAACGGATTTGAGTAATGAAAAAAATGTTCTGGAACAAAAACGTTTAGAACTTCAGACTTTTTTTGACTCAATACCGGAAAATATTGATACCAAAGTAAATGTTGAAATCAACAAAACAACCTATGACAATGCAGTAAAATTAATCGAATCTCTCACAAAAAAGACATTGAAATTTAATATCACTCCAGAAACATCGAATACGACACAAGATCAACCGGAAGGATTCGCCCGCGGGGGAGCTCTCCCAGGATACGGAGGAGGCGACCGCATCAATGCAGTTCTGGAAGCGGGTGAATATGTAGTAAGAAAAGAAGCTGTAAAAAAGTTTGGAAGTAGATTTTTTGCAGCATTGAACGATTTGAATTTACCAGGGAGAATAAAAGCTAAATATGGCGGGATGATTGGTGATTTTGAAATGCCTGAATTCAGTCTTCCCAGAATGGCCTTTGCTGCCGGCGGCCAGGTTCCGCAATTGAAAAGCATGGGAACATTGGATCTTACTGTCAGAGGGCGGACTTATCCGGTCATGGGTAATATCAACGTTATTGAGGAATTGAAACAACAGATCCAACGTGAAAAAATGATGAGGGCCACATGATACAACTCGACAGTTTAATCTTACCTGACCTGATATGGATCGATAAATATCAAAACACCGGAATTGACAGCCGAATTGATAAAACCTTAACAGGGCGATTAATCGTTTGGGAACAATCCAGCCAGGGCAAATTGATTACATTATCCGGTTCATCGGACACGGGATGGATTGAAAAAGAAGATCTCGAAACATTATTGGTAATGGCAAAAGTGCCGAATGCAATTTACGAATTAAGTTATGAGAATGTTTTATATTCAGTGAGATTTAGACATGAAGAGGCCCCGACCATTGAAGCGCAACCTGTAGTGGGCAGACCTAACCAGGGCAATTATGATTATTTTAATAATTTGACAATAAAATTAATGGAGGTTTAAACCCATGACCATATTAGCAACAGATATAAAATTCAGAAAATCCGCGCTTGTTTCAGATTCGATAAATAATGGGGGCCGCAAAGGATATCCTGAGGTTGTATCCGGAGCCAGACATAGTCTTTTTCCCAGGGTAACTAAAACAGAAAGAACAGCCGGAGTCATACGATACAGGAAAGAATTTTTATCAAATGAAGATTCAGGAAATGAAACCGCGTATGGAGTTGAAGTTTGTCTGGAAATTCCATCTACAGGAGGCGACAATTTTCAACTTTGTTCAGGGAGTCAGACAAATATTCAATCTGATTTATCTTTGTCAACCAGACCATCATTTTACGGAACGGGACAACTTCAAGCAGATATCACAGATGCATCAACGTCAATCCCGATTACTATGGAATCAAATACAATCGAATTTCCAAATGGTAAAAATTTACATATATCGGATAAATACGCAATAAGCCAAACGATAGACACAGATGTTAATATTGGTGATTCCGTGGAACTAATATCCGGGACTTGGGAAAAATCGAATA
>JAHEYS010000297.1 GCA_023251475.1 Prolixibacteraceae bacterium | reverse complement strand
ATCGATGATCAAATGTGCCAACGGTGAGACCATCATTGTCACACACGATACTAATCTTCCGCGTCCTTACTCCCTGGGATTCCGTGTTCAGGGGACGAATGGCCTTTGGAAAGGTGAAGGGGGAGGTGAATGGAGCGATGCCGGAGAGCAGATTTACGTTGAAGGGAAAAGCAAGCCACATGTATGGGACAAGGCAGAAGAGTGGTTAACGAAGTATGACCATCAGTACTGGCGCGAAAAGGGGGAAAAGGCCACCGGCTCGGGACACGGCGGGATGGACTTTATTATGCTCAACGATTTTTTTGATGCTGTCAGGAATAAGAAACCAGTTCCGCTGGATGCCTATGATGCAGCAGCCTGGAGCGCTGTTTCAGCTTTATCGGAGATGTCTGTCGCAAGAGGTGGCGCCCTTGTCGATTTTCCGGATTTTACACGTGGTCAATGGATTAAACGGGAGCCGGGTTTTGCACACGACACTCAATTTCCGATTGCTCCGGAACGCGATTTTATTAATAATCTGTTTTAGCACCTGCACAGAAACAAACAGAGACAAGGTAATGCCTTGTCTCTGTGATGGATATCAAATTAATTGAGTACCTAATCTCTTCTGCCCATAAAAATCATAATGTAATACAGTAATGTTGCCAGCGAACCTAAAGCTGCAACAATATAGGTATAACCCGCCCATCTCAATGCATCCTCTGCCTTGAGTTGCGTTTGGGAATTGGTAACCCCTGAAGTACTGATCCAGGCCAGGGCGCGATTACTGGCATTGATCTCCACTGGTAAGGTAATGAAACTAAACAGGGTTGTCATTGCAAAAAGGACAATACCGGCAAGTAATAGTGCCGGAAAAGTATTTACCAGCAGGATTCCCCCCAGTAAGATCCACTGCATCCATTGGGAGGCAAAGTTTACCACGGGAACGAGCCCTGACCGCAATCCAAGCCACTGATAGGCAGCTGCATGCTGCAACGCATGACCACATTCATGTGCAGCAACGGCTGCAGCGGCCACGCTTCTTCCATTGTAAACATCTTCACTCAGATTGACCGTTTTATTTGACGGATCGTAATGATCGGTGAGCTTCCCTTCAACTGACTCAATTGTAACTCCTTGTATCCCAAAATCGCGCAACATCTTTTGTGCAACATCTTTTCCTGACATCCCGTTTGCGGTGGGAATTTGCGAATACTCTTCAAAACGGCGCTTTAGCTGATTACTGATTAACCAGCTCACCAGCGCAAAAACAATAAATATTACCCAACTTCCTATCATAGCTATCAAATTTTAATTATTTCAACTTATTTACAATTTATCAGCAAATTTCCGGCCAAATTACGAACTTCTGCAAAATTGGCAGAGAAAAAATCAAACATCTTAATCCTGAAATATTTCCGAATGAAAAATTTACTTCCCTTTTAAATTATTACGTTAAAATGTTGTAATTTCATGGAAAATATCCCTTGATCATTTCATTCTAAAATTTGCTATTATGAAAAAGATTATCATTCTTTTAGTATTCATTGGATTTTTCTTTTCATTTTCTCCATCTGAAGCAGGAAATGGGACTCCTCAGACCACCAAAACTGAAAAACAGGAAAAGCAGGAATTAAAAAAACGGAAGAAAAAGGACAGCAATGCAAATAAACAAAGTTCAGCTGACGCCTCAACTATAAATTCAAAGGAAAAAAGGAAAAAAGAGATTGAGGCCAGGGAACACACCATTGACAGAAACAAGACGGTAAAAAGATTCACAATTGATGAAAATTTACCCGAGATAGTACGCCAAAGGAATATTCCCTGATCGATTATTTAATTTTAGGGTGAAAATCTGATCCTGATACGCCGCCTGAGATAATAAATTTCATTGCTTCACTCGGCGGCAATGAGAGGGGCTTAATGCTGGAGGAGGGGACAAAATAAATTTCCCCTGAAAAGCCGTATGAAAACGGGCAATAAACAGTAATAAGCTCATTATCATCAATATGTATTGGGGTATCCTGTGTCACAAAGCCAATCTTCCACAGGTTATTCTCCTTATTGACAAGCATCATCACCGGACGGTGGAATTTGCGCTCTTTACCGATAAATGCAGAAAATAAATCGTTTATCGAAGAGTAAATCAATTTCAGAAATGGCGTCTTTTCCAGTATCCGGCTAATAATATTCTTAATTGGTCGTGCCAAAATGGTCTGACCGACCATTCCCAGCAAAACAAGAAAAACAAAAATAATCAGGATTCCCAGGCCAGGAGTCTTAATATCAAAGTGTTCAATAAGATAAGTAGATAATAATCCGTCAGTAAAAGTGAAAATCCGGTATACAATATACACTGTTATCCCTAATGGGGCTACCAGTAATAAGCCCTGAATAAAATAGGTTACCAATTTCTTCATGCCAACAGCGATTTATTTTGTCGGCGAAGATACGAAAAAGTTGGAAGGCAACAGTAATCGCACGTGGATCCCCCAAGTTGACTCAGGAGATTTTTATCATGGTCAGCAACATTTTAAACGGGGTAAGCGATTCGACTGAATGAACGATACCCGATGGTAAAATAATACAATCCCCGGTCTTCATCTGATTCTTCCGGTCGCCAATGAAAAAATTACATTCTCCATCAACTACCTGTACCAATGCATCAAAAGGCGCAATATGCGGACTTAATCCCTGGCCTTTATCGAATGCGAACAGGGTAATTGTACCTGTCTCTTTTTTTATAATTGTTTTACTTACTACCGAATTTTCAGCATAAGTGATGTGTTCAGATAATCTGAATAAATTTGAAGATTCCATCCTGTTTAATTTTAAGATATACGGGAGATGGATGCCAATTTATATGCCGCATTCCAACTCCGATTATTTCATCGATAATGTTTAGCGAAGATACAAAGTGAAATGGTTAAATCCATTCTTCGCTTAAAATTTCACCCCTGATACTCACTGTAACTGCTTTGACCGGCACTTTTCTTCCGGCACGGGAAATGGCCATCTCCACTAACTGAAGCAATCCGCCGCAACAGGGCACTTCCATGATCAGTACCGTAATTGTATTTACTTTTGCCTGCTCAATCAGTGATATAAACTTTTGTAAATAGATCTCCTTTCCCTGATCCAGTTTAGGACATGCAATGACTAATGTCTTATTTTTAAGCCAGTTCTGGTGAAAATCACCCAATGTAAAGGCGCTGCAGTCGGCTGCAACCAGCAAATCAGAACCGATAAAATGAGAGGCGCCCGGGTTGATCAGGTGAAGCTGAACCGGCCATTGCTTTAATTGCGACTGAATAGATCCTTTTGGCTGTTGATCTGCCATTTTAAACTCCGAAGGATCGAAAGTTACTGTTTTTGATCCCGGACATCCACCGTTACAGCCAGCCTCTTCACTGCTTTTAGTTGTCTGATGGACCGCATTTTTTACATCATTCACCATAAAATTAAGTATTGATTCATTTGCAATAAGATATCCCATCCCTTGTTTTAAAAATACGGTCTCATTGTGTTCACGCAAATGGCGCAGGTGAGCAACAACGGTATTAAATCCTTTTGTAACCATGATCTCCATTACTCTAACCTCATCATAAGGCTCGGCTTCACGACGATCAATGGTAATTGCCCCTTCCGGACAATGGCCAATGCATGCACCAAGACCATCACACATTAAATCACTAACCAAACGCACTTTACCATCTATTATCTGAAGTGCTCCTTCATGACAATTCGGCACACAAAGTCCGCATCCGTTACATTTGTCTTCATCAATTTTAATAATATCGCGCTGCATATTCTCAATATTAAATTACTTATTTCAACAGTTAATATTTTGTTTTTAAGGTTCTGGTGGCAAAATTACGACGAACATTTAACTGAAAGTGTAACATTTGTGACACTCTTAATTATATTTGCAAAAAAAAGATGTTTGAAGTATTAAAATCATCCCCATTATTCTCAGGATTGGATAATATCGAGATTAATGCATTAATAGATAATGTCTTGCATCAAATTAGGAATTTCGCCAACAAGGAGGTTCTTGCTTATTCCGGTGAAAAGGTCGAAAGGGCAATGATTTTACTCGAGGGGAAACTTCAGGGTGAGATGATCGATTTTGCAGGAAACAGTCTGAAAATAGAAGAAATTGATCCTCCTCAAATGGTGGCAGCCGCATTTCTATACGGGCCTCAAAGTGTCTTTCCTGTTAATTTGTCAGCCTTGTCGGATGGTAAAATGTTGATTATCTTTAAGAAAGACTTTACACAGCTTCTGTCATCCGATCATCGCGTATTAAACAACTATCTTAATATAGTCTCGGGAAAGGCTCAGTTTTTATCCCGGAAAATTACTTTTCTAAGTTTCAAAACAATCAAAGAGAAGATTGCCTATTATCTTTTAAATCATTTAAAAACTGGTTCTCTGGTTGTTACATTATATCAAAGTCAAAAAGGGCTGGCGGAGATGTTTGGAGTCGCGCGCCCATCACTGGCCAGAACGATTGGTGAAATGGAAGATGAACAGCTTATTCGCTGGGAACGAAATCAGGTAGTCATATTGAACCTTAAATTACTTCAGGCAATACTGGGCAAATAATTATGGAGAGTCTTATTTGTAACGATTACATTGGGAAAATGAACCAATGGGGCAAAGAGCGGAAACCGTTTATTTTTGTTATTGACTTTGAAATGAAGAATCCGATAGTATTGCCTTTGGAGGAAGCGGCTGAAAATGGGATCTATTTCATATTTGATAATTTGAAGAATGCAGATAATCAGTTAATTGAAAAAGGAAACTTCGAATTCCGCAAGTTTCCGGTCAGCTTTTCGCTCTTTAAAAAGTCATTCGATCAGGTCGTTCATGAGATTAAATTAGGAAATTCATTTCTCACCAACCTTACATTTCCTACTGCGATAGAAATGGATCTCACACTTTATGAGGTGTTTATGTTGAGCGAAGCCCCTTATAAACTCTATTTAAAAGATTCATTCGTCGTTTTTTCCCCGGAGCTGTTTGTTAAGATCCGTGCGGGCAGGATCTCCTCGTTTCCAATGAAGGGTACCATTGATGCTTCTATTGAGGACGCAGGAAACAAAATTTTGAATGATACCAAAGAAACAGCTGAACATCATACGATCGTAGACATGATCAGGAATGACCTCTCCCTGGTTGCCACCGATGTAAAAGTTGAAAAATTCAGGTTTCTGAACAGGATAAAAACCCACGATAAAACCTTGCTTCAGGTTAGTTCTGAAATAACGGGACAATTGCCTGAAGACTATTTCGGACATCTGGGTGATATTCTATCCGGATTGCTACCGGCTGGTTCGATTTGCGGCGCTCCAAAGAAAAAAACGCTTGAAATAATCAGAAATTCTGAGATATACGACAGAGGTTACTATACCGGAGTTTTCGGAATTTTCGATGGTTCAGATCTGAATTCTGCAGTAATGATTCGATTTATTGAAAAAAACGGCGGTAACTATGTTTTTAAAAGTGGAGGGGGGATCACATTTAACAGTGAACCTGAAAAAGAGTACCAGGAATTAATCGATAAAGTTTATGTGCCGATTTATTGAAACAATATGTTACGAACAGGGTAGTTTTCAACGGATTGCGCTGCATGATGAGCGTTGCAACAGGACCCGGAACCATTTTTTTGGAACACTGCCCCCAATACAACTCGGATCGATGCTCTCGGTTCCCGTGCATTTAGCCGGGTTAACTGTAAAATGTACAGTCACTTACGGTGTTGAAATTGAGAATATTGAGTACGTCCCTTATCAGCTCAGACCTGTAAACTCACTCAAGTTGGTTCAGGATGACACCATTGATTACGCTTTTAAATATGCCGACCGTACAAAACTGACTTCTCTTTATCAATTAAGAGGTCAATGCGATGATATTTTGATTGTTAAGAATAATCTAATTACAGATACCTCCTATGCGAATACTATCTTCTTAATGGATGGAAAGTGGTATTCGCAGCTAAATCCCTTACTTCGCGGGACCCGCCTCGAAAGTTACCTGTTGGAAGGGCGTGTAACTCCGCTCCTTCTCCGTCCAAAAGATTTGTCTCGTTTCTCAGAAGCCCGAATAATTAATGCGATGATCACGATTGAAAACTCCCCGGTTATTCCAATCGAAAATATCCTGTATTAATTTAGTCTGATTCTGAATTGAACAATAATATGTGATTTACCATTCCTTTTTAAAACAATCGATTTTAATCACTGTTACACAACGAGAAGTGTGAACGTTTTAATTTAATATTGCAACGAATAGAAATGATTCCTCGTCATATGGTAGTAATGCAGGGTTTTGATTAACCCTTTTG
The DNA here is from genome assembly GCA_023251475.1 of Prolixibacteraceae bacterium. Lineage (GTDB taxonomy): Bacteria > Bacteroidota > Bacteroidia > Bacteroidales > Prolixibacteraceae > JAAFHB01. The sequence continues at coordinate 1,852 of JAHEYS010000297.1, read as the reverse complement.
TTATCAAATAATTGTAATTCACTGATTAATACTTCTAAAGCAGATTAACTTTTAAATTATTTTATGGTAAAATTGAAGAAAAGAGAAAAAGCCGGTTTAAAGTTATTTTTCCTGGTTTTCTTATTTTTCATGTCACTGGTTCAGGTGCAGTGCCGGCATGACGGACTTAATGTTTCGACCCTTGACAAAGTTTGTTATGAAAGGGATATTGCCCCAATATTTTATAATAGTTGTGGGGTAAGTGGTTGCCACAATCAGGGCCACGGTCAGGGTGGGTACTCATTTACTGACTACACCTCGGTAATGAAAGCGATAACGCCTTTTAATGCACAGAAAAGCAAAGCATATCAGGCGATTACTGGAAAAGCATTTATGCAGTTAATGCCGCCGGGAGCCGCTTTAACCGAAAATGAAAGGATCTTAATCAGGGTATGGATTGATCAGGGGGCTGTAAATTCAACCTGTACGACCTCCGCAACCACAGGTGGAACTTTGGGAACAGGAGGAAATCCTTACAGCACAGCTGGTGAACCGGTTTGCTTCACACGTGATTTATTGCCTGTTTTAAGTTCATCATGCGGAATAACCGGTTGCCACGACCAGGCTTCACACAAGGACGGATATATTATTAATAGTTACAGTTCTGTGATGAGTTTGGTGAAGGCAGGCTCGCCAACGACCAGTAAACTTTACACTTCAGTTAAAAACAACAGCATGCCACCCAGCTCCTATGCGAAATTAACACAGGCAGTGAAGGATAGTATTTTTAACTGGATCAAAAATGGGGCATTGAACAGCACTTGTGTTTCGGCCTGTGACACCACCGGAGTTGTTACTTATGTGAAACAAATTTCACCCCTGCTGGCGGCTAATTGTGTTTCATGTCATAGTGGATCTGGCGCCCAGAAAGGGATCCTCTTGGACACCTATGCCGGAGTTAAAACGTATCTTGATAACGGAAAGTTATTGGCGGCTGTTAAAGGGACTTCCATACAAATGCCTCCGGGATATAAAATTACAAATTGTCAAATGCGTCAGCTTGAATTATGGAAAGCTGCCGGCGCTACTCAGAATTAATTTAAGATATGAAAAAAATATTTTTACCATTAGTTTTATTTATTCTGACCGGTTGCTATTATGATAGTGAGGAGGCTTTATTTGGTAAGCCAGGTGCAGGTTGTAATACCGATATCACTAATTTTTCGACCGAAATTAAACCAATCCTTCAGTCAAACTGTTTAACTTGTCATTCCAATTCAGCTGCTCCATCAAGTGGTGGCGGCGTGAAGTTACAGGATTATGCAGATGTTAAAACCTACGTTGATAATGGCAAACTCATTGGAACGATTGAACATTCATCAGGATACTCCCCTATGCCCAAAGGAGGCGGAAAACTAAGTGATTGTAATATTCTGATTATGAATACTTGGATATCCAAGGGTGCATTAAATAATTAACATGATGAAAAAAAAACTACCAGCCTTAGCGCTGTTCCTGGGAATGGCTGCATTTTATTCACCTTCCGCTACAGCCCAGGATCTCGATTCCTTACTTGATAAGGAGGTCAAACCGCAAACAACGGTGGTAAATGCCACTTTTAAATCCACCAGGATTGTAAATGGTCACTCGATTGAACGGATGAAAAAGAAACAACTGGAATTCAGGATATCGCACCGTTTTGACCAGTTAAATACGGGAGCCTACAATTTATACGGACTGGATTATGGTAAAATCCATTTTTCCCTGGAATATGGTGTCACCGATTGGCTGGAATTTGGAGTCGGTCGCGGTTCTGAGGATAAAACTTTTGATGGATTTGGCAAGATTTCAATTCTCAGGCAAAGCACCGGAG
>JAHEYS010000569.1 GCA_023251475.1 Prolixibacteraceae bacterium | reverse complement strand
TAAAATATTAAACTATAAACTATGAATAACCGATATTCGGCAAAATACCTCTGCTTTTCAATTCTACTTCTGACTGGAAGTTTATTCAGCAATGCAGCAGATAAAGGTAAAGCTCCCAAATATGGGAAAACGACGATTGCTGATCTGGTTTTGATTTATTATGGAGGTATCCATCGTACGATGGAATGGAACAAGGAACAGTTCACTCCTTATGTGATTCATCAGAATGACAAAGGAAAGAAAGATTGGCTGTTCGATGGTTTTCTTTTTACTGAGTTTGTAGATGGAAAGGGTCACCATTTTGCCCATGGAAAAGGGACCACAACGCTTGCACGCCGACCCGAATGGGAGTGGCTGATGGAACGTCAGTTTGAAAAGAATAAGGGATTCTCAGCATTGGACCAATGCATTGGTGAGCAAATTAAGGAAATGGGGAATCCTCCGTTCCGGCATAAAGTGGTGGTTGTTATTCCGGTTCCTGAAAAGGGGCAAAAAGATTGGGGTAGCCTCGACCATCAGATCGATTTTTCCCGGGATGAAGATCGGATTGAAGCCTGCAAATGGTATATCGACCGGTTTCTGGACCGGTACCAAAAAGAGGGTTACAAAAACTTCGATCTGGAGGGGTTGTACTGGGTTTGTGAAAAAGACAGTGGTTACCGCGATATTCTGGTGCAGGTTGGTGACTACATCCGTTCAAAAAATCTCAAATTTTTCTGGATCCCTTATTGGACCGCATCAGGTTTCGACAACTGGAAAACTGATAAATTCGATTTTGCTTACATTCAGCCCAACTATTTCTTTAAGAATGAGGTTAATTACGAGCGAATGGATGCGGTATGTGCTTTTGCCAGAGGAACCGGCATGGGTCTTGAAATGGAATTTGACGAACGTGCCCTGGCCGCCTCCAAAGATTGCAAACGCGACCGGCTGATCAGTTATATCAGGGCGTTTGAGGATCATGACGTTTTCAGGGAGGCTTCTATTGCCTGGTACCAGGGTGGGGGAACTATTTCTGAATTATCCCGATCCAAAAATCCTCTGGACACGGAAATAATGAACCGACTGGCAAAGATTATCATTCAACGGAAAAAGATGAAGCTTCCAAAAAAATAGAAATGAGACGGAGAAATTTTATTCAAAAATCTGCTGCAGGTCTTGCCATTTTATCTTCCAACCACCTGGGAACATTTGGAAATGTTACGGCGACTAATTTGCCTGGTACAAACCTGATTGATCCGATTGTTCCTTTCAGGTTTTATGCGAACCGCAGGGAGGCTATGTTGTCGCAGCTGATTGAGATGAGGCAGCGTTATGGTTTGCGCCGGTTTTTACTTACCGCCCCGATGGATGAGGTGAGGCTGACCGGATTTCCCTCACCTCAGGTTTACCATGAGATAGGAGAACTTGTAAGAGATGTAAAAAAAGAACTGGCTCCCCATGATATTGAAATTGGCTGGTGGTGTGCCCCTTCGTTGCGGTCAGGTAAGGGACCATTTCAGTACATCACCGATATTGATGGTAGCGTTTCAGAAACCTCGCCATGTCCGCTGGGACCTCAGTTCAGGGAGGTTTTTAGTGAAAATATAGCCACGGTGGTAAGAATTTCCCGCCCGTTTATGATCCAGTTTGAAGACGACTTTGAGCTAAGCTGGCAGCCACCAGCGGTAAAATTTGGCTGTTTTTGCCCGTTGCACCTTGCTGAATTTGAAAAAAGGCAAAAGCGATATTATACAAGAGAGGCGTTGGTCACTATCTTTGGCCAGGTAAATCCGCAAAGTATCAGCTTACGGCATGACTGGGCCGAAATGAGCAGGGATTCACTGGCTGGACTGGCCGGTTTGATCAGGGAAAAGGTAGACCATATTGCGCCCGAAACCCGTATATCGCTCTGTCAATCGGGTTCTGCAGATTTCGACGGCGATTTTACTGAAGCAGTCACGCTTGCCTTTGCCGGCAAAACCCGTCCGGCTGTCAGGTTGTATGGATCAAGTTATTCCTCCGATGATGCAGCCTCCCTGCCTTCGACCATCTTTCATGCCCTTTACAGCCGACAACATTTACCTGCCGATTTTGAGTTTTTCCACGAATCGGATACCTATCCGCACACCAGGTTTTTTATGTCGGCTTCCAAAATAAAATGTCTGATGACAGCCGCATTTGCCTACAGGTTTGATGATTCACTATTTTATGCGACCCAATATCTGGACAATCCGCAGGAAGAAACCGGATATCTGAAAATGTTCAGTGAGGAGTCCGGCCGTTTTAGGTCGCTTCAGGAGGCTGTTAAAGCTACTCAGGTGACAGGTTGTGAAATTCTTTATCGCCCTTTTGGGCATATTGCCAACCCATTTAAGGGAAAACGGCCCGATATGCCATCCAATGCATGGATAAATATTACCGGGCGGTTCGGAATTCCCCACACTTCGGTAAACGGAAAAGTCAAACTCATCTCCGGGAATATTACTGATACCATGAGTGATGAAGAGATCACCTCACTTCTTGGAGGGAGTCTGTTTTTAGATGGAAGTGCTGCTTTTTGCTTATTCAAAAGGGGATTTGGAGAGCTGATTGGTGCAGGGGTCTCTCCGGGAAAAGGGGCTGATTTTTGTTTTGAAGGTCTCCGTGATTCAAAAAACTTTTCCAATATTCAGGGAAGTCTGATGTATAACCTGATCTTCGCACCGGCAGGTAGCGAAGGAGGTTCATTTTACATCCTGCAACCATCGGATAAGAGTGAAATTTTAACCGACTTCCTGGATTC
>JAHEYS010000568.1 GCA_023251475.1 Prolixibacteraceae bacterium | reverse complement strand
AAGAGGGTAATTTTTATCAGCTCATTGCCCTGAAGGTAACCAACAGGGATGGACGCGCACCGCTTGATGGTGATGTAGTTGTTGATGCCCGTCAGGATTTTGGCCAGAATAAGGCGACCAGTGTGGTGGATATGAATATGAATGCTGAGGGTGCTAAAATATGGCAGCGGATGACCCGCGAAAATGTGGGCAAGAGTGTCGCAGTTGTTCTTGATAACTATGTTCAGTCTTTCCCAACTGTTCAGGGTGAAATTCCCAATGGTCGTACTGAAATCTCCGGTAACTTCACCGTTGAAGAGGCAAAGGACCTTGCAAATATGTTAAAATCGGGTAAAATGCCCGCCTCTGCAACAATTGTTCAGGAAGAGATTGTTGGACCTACACTCGGCGCTGAGTCGATCCAAAGTGGTATGATCTCTTTCGTCGCGGCATTTATCCTTGTACTTCTCTACATGTTATTTTTCTACAGCAAGGGCGCCGGTCTTGCCGCAAATGCAGCATTGGTGGTGAACCTCTTTTTCCTGATCGGTTTTCTGGCCTGTCTGGGCGCCGTTCTGACACTTCAGGGTATTGCCGGTATCGTATTGACCATGGGTATGGCCGTTGATGCAAACGTGTTGATCTACGAACGTATTGAAGAGGAGGTTCGGGCAGGTAAAGGGGTTAAACTTGCGGTTAAGGACGGTTTTACCCATGCCTATTCTGCAATTATTGATGGTCAGGTTACGACACTTCTTACCGGTATTGTATTATATATGTTTGGTTCAGGACCGATCAAGGGTTTTGCGACAACTTTGATTATCGGTATTATCACCTCACTTTTCACCTCGATCTTTATCACCCGTCTGATCTTTGAACGTTGGCTGGATAAGAACAAACAGTTCAAATTTGTTACGGACTTTAGTAAAGATTGGTTACGCCACACGGCTGTTCCTTTTATTCAGAGCCGTAAAATATTCTATTATTTTTCCGGAACTTTAATTCTGATCTCCATCGCCTCTCTCACCTTTAAGGGGTTGAATTATTCTATCGACTTCAAGGGGGGACGTACCTATGTGGTCCGTTTTGACAAGGATGTACAGGTCGAATCAATTGCCAATGCTTTGGCGCCTCAGTTTGGTACTGCTCCCGAAGTGAAGACCTACGGTGGCAATAACCAGGTCAGGATCACGACCGACTTCAGGATTGCTGAAGAGGGTGAAGCAGTAGATACCCAGATTGAAAGTCTTCTTTATAAAGGATTAAAACCCTTTTTGGGGGATAATGTCACAGAGGAGAAATATGCTTCAGAGCACCAGCTGAGCAGTATGAAGGTGGGACCAACCATCTCTGATGATATTAAAAAGGGTGCTGTCTTGTCGGTTATATTCGCGTTGTTGATTATCTTCATCTATATTGCCCTCCGATTCCGGAATTGGGCAATGGGAATGGGAGGTCTGGTTTCGCTTGCACATGATGCCATCATACTGCTTGGAGTCTATTCACTGCTGGATGGCTACCTCTCCTTCTCTCTCTCGGTCGACCAGTCGTTTATTGCAGCAATCCTTACTGTACTGGGTTATTCAATCAACGATACGGTAATCGTTTATGACCGTATCCGTGAGTACCTGCACCTGCATCCCAAACAAGAGACCATGAAGACCTATAACGATGCTATGAACAGTACATTACGCCGTACTTTCAGTACTTCACTAACTACCCTTATCGTTTTGGTGGCTATCTTCCTTTTCGGAGGGACCGCGATTAAAGGTTTTATCTTTGCGATGTTGTTCGGTATCTTTATCGGTACCTATTCGTCTGTATTTGTTGCCACCCCGATTGCCTACGATTCTTTATCAAAAGGCAAAAGAAATGAGATTGACAAGAAATAAACTGAAATAGCATTCCAATGAACCCGGCGCCGGTAAAGTGCCGGGTTTTTTTATGGATCAGCCGGATATGAAAACACCAAAACGGATGAATATTTGTATCTTTGCCAAAAAGTAAATTAATATGGGACATATCTTACTCTTTTTCAGTGGCGGTGAAATAATGGTCGTTGTCTTTTTCGCCTTACTCTTCTTTGGTGCCGACGCCATACCAGGGCTTGCACGCACCATCGGAAAAGGGATGCGTGAATTCAATAAGGCGACTGCCGATCTGAAAAGCGAATTTGAGCAACATACAGCTGATATTAAAGAGGATTTTACCAAGTTATCCGACAAACTTGAGAAGGGAACTTCAGATGTGAAACGTAAGATTGAGGATGAACTCAAAGATTAAATAGCTTTAGGTCTTTTCAATTTATTCTCATATTCAATATCATTACCGATTGATGCTTAAAGCGGAATTACTGGTCAAATCATTTGGCGACTTAAATGTCCTCAAAGGGATCTCACTCGAAGTACATAAAGGGGAAATCGTAACGATCGTCGGGGCGAGCGGCGCCGGCAAAACTACCTTGCTTCAAATTTTGGGGACACTTGGAAAACCCGATTCCGGGAAGGTCTGGATCAATCAAAAAGATGTTTTTTCACTTGGAGAATCCGAACTATCCGGTTTCAGAAACAAAGAGATTGGTTTTGTATTTCAATTCCACCACCTGCTGCCTGAGTTCACCGCTTTCGAAAATGTCTGCATTCCCGGATATATCTCCCGACGGAACCGCAAAGAGGTAGAGTCAAGGGCAAAAGAGCTGCTGCTGCTTCTGGAACTCACAGATCGTCTCGATCATAAACCTGCCCAGCTTTCGGGTGGAGAGAAGCAAAGGGTAGCCGTTGCCAGGGC
>JAHEYS010000014.1 GCA_023251475.1 Prolixibacteraceae bacterium | reverse complement strand
CCGTGAGCTTCTAACACTTGTTGCCATAACCCAGAATAAATATTCCTTTTCTCGATATCGGTACCTGTGGAAATAAAAACCAAAGAATCCTTTATTTCAATATCTGAAGCATTTGCCCCATCCATCCCCTGGCATGGTAACCATTGGGCAAAAAGCCGTAGTGAGGGAAGGATCAAAATCAAAAGAATAATAAAGGATCGGAGGAAAGTCTTCATTTTTGGAAAATTAAGACGGGATAAATATATAAAAAATATTGTAAAATCGTATTACCTTTTAAAAATTAACCGATTAATAGGAAATCATAAGTGGAATATTGAATATTGATCAACGAATTTTGAAATATGAATGAAAGTAGGAAGTTTGATTTGGAAGAAAGGTTGGTGAGCTTTTCTATAATGATTTCAGATTTAGTAAAATCGTTACCAAATAATGTTACCGGGAAGTACTTGTAGGGTCAATTGATAAGGTCAGGGCTATCTCCGGCTTTAAATTATGGAGAGGCAAAAAGTGCCGAATCGACAAATGATTTTATTCATAAAATGAAAGTTGCCTTAAAAGAACTTAGGGAGACATTTATTTCATTAAAAATTATTAAACAAAAACATTTGACAAAAATCGAAGGTTTATTGGATAGGTGTTTGAACGAATGCAATGAATTAATTTCAATTTTTGTTAAAAGCATCCAAACAGGGGAGTCTAATAGAAAAAACAGGCAGCTTTGACTTTGGATTTGTTTCGAATACTCGAATATTGATCAACGATTTTTGAAGTATGAATTCAAATTCATCATTACTTCTGATTTCACATATCGTTGATCAATATTCGATATTCACTTTAATCCTTCACGCACCTAACCGAGAAAGCATTAGCGCGACTCGATGGGTAGGTAGAAACACTATGATCATCCGGCATATTATTCATTGCATGCGCCCAGGCCTTGACCGGCCCCCGGGATGTTGATGACCAGAGATGAATGGCGAAATTGTCGAAATTCCAGCTGACGTTCTGGAATCTCGAACCATTGACAAGCGCATTGAAACCCGAAAACCCTGTTGAGAGTAACTGGCTTCCGGCAAAACCGGGACCATTGTAAACAGAAAATAATTGCATCCATTCAGCTTCTGTGGGAATGTGCCAGTCCGGCGGACAGAGGCCCTGCAATGCAGGGGTGTTGTCGTATTGCATGAGCTCGTCCCACTGGTAAAAATCGTAACGCGTGACGGGTGACGCGTGACGCGAATATTTTTCAGGTATGCAGTTATCCCTTTGAACAAGATTATCGGGTATCTCGGTTCCGTATTTCAGACTTTCTGCAAACCAGCATTGAGCTCCGATCTGCACTGTCTGGTAGGTTTCGATATCACGCACATCCGTGAGCAGGCTACCGCAGGCGAAGGCGGGGGCGGCAACAACCTTGAACACGCGTGAAGCGTTGGCGCTGCATAGGGCTGCATTCGTGTAAGAATAGGTGATGGTCTTGTTGCCGACACCGGCGGATGCCGGATTCCAGATGCCGGATGCCGGGTTTACACCCGGACCGGAATAGGTGCCGCCAAGAGGTATACCGCCCTTTAGTTTGAAGGGTTTTGCGTTAACTGTCGTTATCGTATCAAAGCATGCGGTGAATGTAACAACCGGGGGTGGGTTTATGATGATGGATAATGGATTACTGGATGATGGATTATTCGATGTGCATGGCAGAGAGGATGTGAGTATGCAGGTAACAAGATCGCCGGATGCTGGTGTATAGGTGTAGATTGGATTGCTTGTTCCAGCGTTAACTCCATTTACTTTCCACTGATAAGTAGGCAATGGCCCACCATTCGTTGGTGTTGCAGTATAAGTAACCGGAATTCCTGCACAAACCGGATTTGCCGAAGCAGAAATGACCACAATAACCGGTAAATTACTATTAATAACCATAATTACCTGATTGCTCGAAGCCGGATTGCCGGTTGTACAGGATTCATTAGATGTGAGTTCACAAATTACCACATCCCCGTTTACCGATGAATAAGTGTACATTGAACTGTTCCCGCCAACATTGATCCCATTGACCTTCCACTGATATAAGGGCAAATTCCCGCCATTCACAGGTGTTGCCGTAAATGTCACGAGGATGCCCAGGCACGATGGATTTTGAGAAGCGGAGATTAAGTTGGAAACAGGAAAAACAGGATTGACGGTCACAACATAATCTGCCGGTATCCCGGGACATCCATTACCTGATGCAGTAATTGTATAGGTCACGGTACCTGCAACCAGTCCTGAATTATTGAGTTTCTGGTTGATCAGGTTACTGGTTCCGTTTGAATATCCGGTGATCTGGGGACCGGAACCGGTAGCAGTCCAATTGAAGGTGTTTGCCGGCGGTGCAGAAGTAAGAATGATACGCGTAGAGTCATCCGAACAAATGATTTTTGACAATGGACTTGTTGTTATTACCGGACCTTCCTGTTTCACCCATACATTTTTTTGTACAGGGCTGACTGCAGAACATCCGTTTGAATCCGTATAATTAACCTCGATCCACTGGTTACCTAATATATTCCAATTCACCAAGGTGGAGTCGCTTGAAGAAGTACCTCCTGCAGTTATTGTACCTCCGGGTGAAATCGCCCAGGCATAATTGGTCATACCGGGTTGTGTATGATAAACCGCTGAATTTAATCTGCATGCGGTATCATTTCCATTGATCGAAGGAACCGGTCTGGATTGCACCGTAACCCAAAGGAATGCAGAGTCACCGGAATCGCCACATTTATTAAA
>JAHEYS010000567.1 GCA_023251475.1 Prolixibacteraceae bacterium | reverse complement strand
TTTATAAAAAGGGTACATTACTTAAATATAGGATAAGGAAAGGCGATCATTTCTGACCGTCTTACCTTATCCTGTTAGTTGTATTTATTTCGTTTTTCCCGGTCTTGAGTCGGTCCTGAAAGGGTTTGCGGGTAAACCTTCCATATTATACAGGTTCAGATCATCGGGGTTATCTGCCCAGCCATATCTTACCGCCGCTGGATTCTGAACCGCTTCGCTGGTCACCATCACCGTATTCCCGTTTACAAGGGTTGCACTGGCCCATTTGAAATCGCCATCTTTTGTTGCAATTGTAAATCCGTTGATATAACCATATTTATCATTAACCTTTAACCCTTTCCCAACATGGTCGAAGGTAATCAGGATATTATTTTTATCAATCTTCATCTCCTTGTAGGTCGGGCCGGTATAAACGAGCGTTTCACCGTAAGCCACTTTCCTGGCAGCGAGGGATAACCGGTAACCGACAGTTTGTTTGTCGGTGGGGTGAATATCGTTGGCATCACCAGCGTCAATAATTGTTGCCATACCCGTATTTTCAAGCTGAAGGGTTTGCGTCTGTGCCTCGCGTAATTCAGCCCAGTCGCTTTCAGCAGGTTCTGCAACCGGTTTTTTAAAGTTGGCCAGCTGTACAAACAGGAAAGGGAAATTACCCTGGTTCCATTTTGTCCGCCAGTCCTTGATCATATTTGGGAAAACACGCTTGTATTGCTGAGCCCTTGAAGCATTTCCTTCTCCCTGGTACCAGATGGCGCCCCTGATTCCGTAAGGGACAATCGGATTGATCATCCCGTTATATAAAAGTGTGGGGTAAGCGTTAGGCCCTGGTTTTGCAGTAGCCATATCCACCGTTTTAAGTTTGGTGAGCATCTCCGAAAAGTCGGGGTCTTTGGCAATGGTCTCGGCGCTTGTCCAGGTCTCCGCAACCGTTCCTCCCCATGAGGTATGGATTAAACCAACTGGAACTTTTAATTTTTCGTAAAGATTACGTCCGAAGAAATAACCCACAGCTGAGAAATCGGCTACTGACTGTGGGGTACATGCCCACCATTCACCATCTTCTAGGTTCTCCTGTGACTCTTTTGCTACGCGTCTCTTTACTGTAAATAATCTGATATCAGGATAGTTGGCAGCTGCAATCTCTGCGGCTGCATCTTTTGTCCTTGACATTTTGAATTCCATATTCGACTGTCCTGAACAGACCCACACTTCGCCAATCATAATATTCTCGATGGTGCGGAAGTTTTTCCCCTTAACAGTCATCTTGTAAGGGCCCCCATATTCCATTTTGGGGAGGTTAACGCGCCATTTACCGTTTTTCCCCGTGCGGGTGGTCACCGCATTTTTTTCCAATGTGACCGTTACTTTTTCGCCTGGTGATGCCCATCCCCATACCGGAATCTGGATTCCCTGCTGGAGGACCATGTTGCAATTAAAAAACGGGGGGAGCGTAACCTGCGAAATTCCTGCAAATGAGCATAAAAGGAAAAAAACCAGGAAAGTGGCTTTAAAAGCGTTAATTTTCATTGTAAATAATTTGATTAAAAGTTGGATGAAAATTGATTATAGGTGTTGATCTTCCAAAGGTACAATTTCAAATGAAAAATTACAATAATTTATATTTTACCATAGTTTTATTACTTTTAAGCCTTTAATATTCGTCATTTATGCGTCCTTATATTTTATCCGAAACTAACTGGAAAGCTGTAAAACATGCAGATATTCAGCTTGCTGTATTGCCATGGGGAGCTACCGAAGCCCACAATTATCACCTTCCATACGGCACCGATAATATTTTAGCCGAACACATTGCCGCCGAAGCTGCCAGGATAGCCTACGGTCGTGGCGGCAAGATGATCGTACTTCCTGCCATCCCTTTTGGCGTAAATACGGGGCAACCCGATGTAAAACTGGACATGAACCTCAATCCCGGTACCCAGTTAATGATTCTGAAGGATCTCATAACAGTACTTGACCGTCAGGGAATTCATAAGTTTGTGATTTTGAATGCGCATGGCGGCAATGATTTTCGTCAGATTATCAGAGAGTTGAATCTTATTTTCCCCAAAATGTTTATTTGTCAGTGCAACTGGTTTAAAATTCCGGGTGCAGAACACTATTTTGAAGATATGGGTGAACATGCCGGTGAAGTGGAAACCAGTTTTATGCAGTACCTGACACCGGAACTCGTTCTGCCACTTTCAGAAGCGGGTGAGGGGAAAGCCCGGGTTTTTAGTATCGCTGCACTCAATGAAGGTTGGGCATGGGCCGAACGCCAATGGACCAGGGTGACAACCGATACCGGAATAGGTGATCCGGCGCTTGCAACTGCTGAAAAAGGGGAAACATTTTTCAAAATTGTGACCGAAAAAATCGGGGATTTCCTGTATGATCTGGCAAACATAAACCAGGAAGAACTTTATATTGATAAACCCTGATTAAAAATTACCAGGTATTTCCGCTCATTTCTATGAATTTCTATTTATTTCCATTTATATCAGTTGAAACAGATCTAAACATACAAAAATAAGAAATGATAATAGTAAAATATGGAAAAGATTGCTTCGTCGTACCTCCCCGCAATGACAGGTTTAGCCTATCTCTGCTTAAAAAAACTATATAGTCATTGCGAGACCCAATTCTATCAAGCACACCAAGATTTTATGACAGCTAAGAAAATAAAGAATGAAAGTGAGATTCCTCATTCCGTTTCACTGCATTCGGAATGACAATGAAATGTGTTTATGGTGTGGGAGACGGGGCGGCCACGCCGCCC
>JAHEYS010000296.1 GCA_023251475.1 Prolixibacteraceae bacterium | reverse complement strand
CTGGGAAGCCATTTTCCTGGGAGGAACCTTAATTTCAGGGGTACTGATCTCCTTGCTGAGGAAAGACTTCAAAATAAAGCTGATACATCCTAATTGGGAACGGTACAGAGGTAACAGTGCCGGGGGAAGGATCTTCTGGGCTATGTTTGGCGGATTTATCCTGATATTCGGAGCAAGGATGGCAGGCGGCTGTACCAGCGGTCACGTGATTTCGGGTGGTATGCAACTGGCAGTGAGCAGTCTGATTTTTGCAATCTTTGTTTTCGCCGGATTATTAATTACAGGTCGGTTGTTTTACAGGAAATAAGGATATCGGGGTATCGCGAAATCAGAAACAATGGCATTAAATTTAGCTGCCAGTTTTAGAAGGTTGGCTGTTTATTGCCCAAATTCTCCAAATGATTTCCAGAATATTTCACCCGCCACTTTCGTTGGGAAACAATAAATCCCCTATTTTTGAAGTGAATTTTCAACACCTATTTATCAATGCTTAAATAAATTTTAAAACAGACAATGACAAAAAGGAACTTTCTGGCGTTTGATTTGGGCGCATCAAGTGGTCGGGCTATTCTTGGTTCGATATCGGATGGGAAACTAACTTTAAAGGAAATACACCGTTTTGATAATCAGATGGTAGAGATCAACGGGTCATTCTATTGGAATATCTTTAGCCTTTTTGGTGAATTAAAAACAGGTTTAAAGAAATGCATTCATGATTTCGGCGTTCAGCCTGAATCGGTAGGAGTCGATACCTGGGGGGTTGATATCGCTTTGCTTGACAGAAACGGGATGATTGTCGGATTGCCTTATGCCTACCGTGATCCACGTACAGATACCGCGATGGAGGAGGTCTTCAAAATCGTTCCCAGGAAGGAGTTGTACCTGATGACCGGTATTCAACTGATGCAATTCAATACCCTTTTTCAGTTATATGCCTACAAAAGAGATCGTTCACCACAACTCGAAATTGCAAAGGATATCCTTTTTATGCCCGATGCACTCGGTTATCTTTTCAGCGGGGTTAAGAAGAATGAGTTTTCCATTGCCTCAACCTCCCAGTTTCTGAAACCGGGAAAACTCGAATATGAGCAGCAGCTTTTTGATGCGATCGGTTTTGATATCAACATGATGCAGGAACTGGTGTTACCCGGTACTGTGCTTGGAGATATTAAATCCGAAATTCTAAAAGAGACAGGAAGCGCTCCGATCCCGGTAGTCGCCGTCGCCGCGCATGATACGGCTTCCGCGATCGCCTCCGTTCCGGCTACGGGACGAAACTGGGCATACATCAGCTCAGGTACCTGGTCCTTAATGGGAATTGAGAGTGATCATCCGCTGATATCTGAAGAGATACAAAAGCTAAACTTTACCAATGAAGGTGGTGTTGAAGGGACAACACGCTTTCTGAAAAATATTATGGGACTCTGGTTGCTTCAGGAGTGCCGGCGCATCTGGTCTGCAGACCACAACTATTCGTGGCCCGAAATGGTTGAAATGAGCCTGAATGCAACACCTTTTAAATGCCTGATCGACCCCGACTCCCGTGAGTTCCTGAATCCGGGAGACATGCCTGCTGCCATCAAAGCATTTTGTCTGAAAACCGGTCAGCCAGCCCCCGAAACCCATGGAGAGGTGATCCGGACTATATTTGAGAGCCTGGCTTTAAAATACCGTGCAACCCTCGATTCGATAAGGGCAGTGAGTGAAACTACGATAGAAAAAATACACATTATCGGTGGCGGGGCCAATAACGAGTTGTTGTGTCAGTATGCATCGAATGCCACTAATCTTCCGGTTTATGCCGGACCGACAGAGGCGACTGCGATTGGCAATATTATGATGCAGGCCAAAGCATTGGGGGCTGTTTCATCATTGGAGGAGATTCGTCAGATTATCTTCGGATCTTTTGATACAAAGATTTTCATGCCGGAGGACGCAGAAAACTGGAACACTAATTATCAGAAATTTAAAGATTTAATACAGGACTAAGTTACGAGCCAATATTTTAATTTATTATTCCGGACCGGAAAATGCCGGAAAAATATCATCATTCAACACTGTCTTAGAAATCCTTTTTGCTCTCTATCTGGCAGGTATTTGCAAAAAGTTAAGAGTTCAGGGATAATTTTTTCTTCTTTTGGCATAATAATTGAAAGATTAAATTTGTCAAATATTAATTTAAAACATAGAACTATGAGAAGATTACTTTTTACTTTTAGCCTCGTCCTACTGGTATTTGTTGGGAATAGTCAAATTTCCAAACATGCCATTGGCCTGAGATTAGGCGGAGGTGATGGTTTTGGAACTGAAATTTCCTACCAGCATGGGCTTACAGATATTAATCGAATGGAGTTCGATCTTGGTATGCATTCCGGAAATCATTATAACGCCTGGGGATTAGCTGGCATTTACCAGTGGGTATGGAAAATTGATGGCGGCTTTAACTGGTTTGTAGGGGCCGGCGGAAGAATCGGTTCATGGAGCTGGGATCATTCCTACACCGGAAACGATGGTAGTGGAATCTATCTTGCTGCGGCAGGAGACATTGGAATCGAATATTCCTTCCCGGTCGGGATTCAGCTTGCGCTGGATGCCAGGCCTCAGATAGGACTGATCAACCGTGGGGATTCCTTCCAAAATAATATCGCTTTCAGTATCCGATACCGTTTTTAACCAATAAAAAGGCTGTCTCAAAAAAACGAGACAGCCTTTTTCACATTAAACCAATCAATTCATTTACCACATTCTGGGTTCCCCTTGCAATTTGAAGAATATGGGCATCCAGCATATAGCATGGGGAGGTCACCAATTTATATTTGGAATCGACTATCACTTCTGCATGATCTGTCTCGTGATGTGTTCCTCCCATCTTCTCGATGGTCCTGACAGTTTCCGGGTCTCTTCCAATCGTCACATCAGCTCCCGGTAAGATTTTTACAATTAATGCAGGTGCAATGCATAAAGCGCCAATTGGGATAGAAGCCTCAACAGATGCGATCACTGCCAGTTCAACTTCGGGATCAACAGTGCAATCACTCCCCTCAAAGGCAAGGGTACACAGATTTTTGGCAACTCCAAAACCACCGGGAAATATTACCGCATCAAATTTCTCAGGCTCGAAAAGATAAAGTGGCTTAATCTTCCCCCTTGTGATCCTTGCCGATTCAACCATTACATTGCGCTCTTCATTCATGAGCTTGCCGGTCATATGATTAATCACCTGGGCCTGTTCCTTATCAGGTGCAAAACATTCATAACTGCCTCCAGCCTGCGCTATTGCCAGTAGCGTCAGTGTCGCTTCATGTATTTCTGCACCATCAAAAACACCGCAGCCGGCAAGGATTACAGCAAATCGTTTTTGTTTGTTCATAAGGTTTTATTTTTGTTAGTTATAAATCCAAGTCAAAAGATATTCCTTCTAAATATACGAAAAAAACATGCCTTTTTATCTTCAGGAGATAAAAAGCCCTTTAAAAAGATTCAAAATAAAAAGAACCAGACTAAAAAAAAGATTCGAGATTAGCGTAAGGATAAGGATAAAATAAAATCCTGAAATATATTTAACAATATTCATCAGATATTTTGTTGCAAAATCACCCAGCCATAATGTTAAAAGATTAAATATCAAAATAAAAACAATTAACCAGAGAAAACCTGAAAGTGCCCCGCTCACATCTGACTTACTCAGGGTCATCGAACTTCCGCACGAATAGAGCAAATAAATCAACAGGGCTGGTTTCCACCAGGTCAGGGCAATTGCGTGGTAAATCAGCATCAGAAAATTTGACAATCCGGTCCAAATGCCGACTGACAGCTGCTTCAGTGCAGAAATTTCGGTAATAATTTTGGAATTAAGGGTGATGGCAGGTCCTTCGGTAATATCGAACCGGAAAAGGAGTAGTGTAACAAAAAAAAGGACGAATCCACCGGCAAGGAGCGGGCCGATCCCGATAAAAAAATTACCTGTTTTCTGATAAATGCTCTTCTTATTGTAAGAATGGCTGACATGGCCCATCGATTCTCCACTACTATTTGGCTTAAACAAGGTGATCTCCTTTATTTTATGTCCAAAAATCAATGCGAAAAAGGCATGACTCAACTCATGAACAGAACACCCCAGCCAGGCAAAACCGTATAGAAACAGGTTCCTTCCCCAAAACCTGACACTTAACTTCGCCGTAAGTCCGGCAGACAAATTCAGAAGCACCATGAGAATCAGCAAGGGTACAAACAGAATAACCAACTGGTTTAATGTTGATTCCAGAACTTTTATAAGATATTTCAAAATTTGGGAAAGGTAGTTTTCCATACTATATCATTCAGGGGTAATGAAAAAATGAAGAATGAAGAAATGAAGAATGAAAAATATAAGAATGAAGATTGAAATAAGGGGCTGTCATTCTTTAATTCCTTCATTCTTTAATTCTCTAAAACCTCTGCAACGACAAATGTGCTGCCACCGATAAAAATCAGGTCATCGGCTACTGCATTTTCCCGGGCAGCTTTAAAGGCATTCGCTACAGTTGAATAGGCCTTGCCCTTGAGACTAAAGAAGGCAGCCATTTTCATCAGTTGTTGTTCATCGAGGGCACGCGGGATGGAAGCCTTTGTAAAATAGTAAATTGCGTTGCGCGGTAATAGATTCAGAACTCCGGCAATATCCTTATCACTGACCATTCCAATCACAAAATGGAGTGTTTTATAAGGAGTTTGGCTGAGCTGAGTTACCACTTCCCGGATCCCCCCTTCATTGTGGCCGGTATCACAAATAATGCGCGGATTGGCGCCAATCACCTGCCATCGTCCAAGAAGTCCGGTGTTTGCAACCACTTTACCCAATCCGTTTCTTACGGCGGACTCCGGAATCTGCCACCCCTGTGAGCAAAGTTCTTCGACAGCTGCAAGTACAGTACAGATATTTTTGGCCTGATAACTGCCCAGCAGATCAATGCCCAGGTGATTATAAATAATTTCCCCACCCTTTCGTACCGTAAAAATCTGTCGTTGATCCAAAGAGAGAAGTCCGGTACCGGCATTGAATCTTTGATCAGCAAAAACGACAGGGGTGGCAACATCCTTCGCAAGTCCGTTAAAAATTATACTTGTTTGAGGATGGGTCTCGCCGATGATAACCGGTACATTCCTTTTGATGATCCCCCCTTTTTCCAATGCAATTTTCCCAAGCGTATCGCCAAGAAAAGCAGTATGGTCCATACTGATATTAGTGATGACCGACAGTTCCGGCTTAATGATATTGGTTGAATCGAGCCTCCCCCCAAGGCCAACCTCAATAATTGCAATATCGACCCTGTTTTTGGCAAAATATTCGAATGCCATCAGCACTGTTAACTCGAAAAATGAAGGCTCCAGACTTGTTGCATGATTTTTTTTGAGAAAACTATTCACAAAATCAACCACGAATCTTTTCCCGATTTTTTTGCCGTTGATCCTGATGCGCTCCCTGAAATCCTTCAGGTGGGGCGAAGTGTAAAGCCCTGTCTTATAACCTGATTCCATCAGAATACTGGCTAACATATGCGATACCGATCCTTTTCCGTTGGTGCCGGCAACATGAACCGATTTAAACTGATGATGTGGGTGTCCGAACATCACATCCAAGGCCAGTGTATTATCGAGGCTATCCTTATAAGCTGCCTGCCCTGATCGCTGATAATAAGGAAGATGATCGTACAAATAATTGATTACTTCGTCATAGCTCTGCATCATTTCCGGTATTTGTTGACTAATTCAGCGGCAAAGATGATAAATTCCAAAGGTCAAAACGATGAACTAAGAAAATATTTCCTATTTTTAGAGTGAAATAAAGTTATAAAAATGCCAAAGTCAAAAGTATTCGTAATTGATACTAACGTTATTCTGCACGATCACGAATGTATCTACCACTTTAATGATAACGATGTCGTTCTGCCGATCACCGTTCTGGAAGAGTTGGACCGGTTTAAAAGAGGAAATGACCAGATCAATTTCCAGGCGAGGCAGTTCGTAAGGATTCTTGACGAAATAGTTGGAAATGAATTATTTAATGGAGGAATATCCCTGGGAACGGATAAAGGTAAACTGACCATCGAAACCGGAAAACCGTTCAGTGAAAAACTGAAGGAGTCATTCCGGGAGGATATTCCCGATCACCGGATACTGGCCATTACTGAATTTCTGAGGGAGAAATTTAAAGACCGGAAAGTTGTCCTGGTCACAAAGGATGTTAATCTGCGGATGAAAGCAAAATCGCTTCACATCGAGTCGGAGGATTATAAAAACGACAAAGTACAGGACATCAATGTTTTATATCAGGGAATACGCGAAAACAAAGATTACAGTGATCAATTAATCGCCCAACTTTACGAGAATAATTTTCTGACGGTCGAAGAATCGGGTATTGAGAAAGCCCCGTTTGCCAACGAATTTTTCATCCTCAAAAGTTCCAGATCAAGTGTCCTGGCCCATTACAGTCCGTTTCGTCAGCGGTTTGAACGGGTTGACAAAAAGGTGGCTTACGGTATTAAGCCCCGTAATGCCGAGCAGACCTTTTCAATTCATGCCCTCCTTGATCCTGAAATTAAGCTCATTAGTCTTACCGGAAAGGCTGGTACAGGAAAAACATTACTTGCCCTTGCGGCAGCAATTGCTCAACATAATATTTATGAGCAGATTCTGCTCGCGCGCCCTATTGTCGCACTAAGTAACCGCGATATCGGTTTCCTGCCGGGTGATGCGGAAGAAAAAGTGTCACCTTATATGCAACCCCTGTTTGACAATCTGGCAGTCATTAAGCGATGCTTTAGTCCACATAGTACCGAATACAAAATGATCGAGGACTTAAAGAAGGACGAACGACTGGTAATCAGTCCATTGGCTTTTATCCGGGGTCGAAGTCTCTCCAACTGCTTTTTTATCATCGATGAGGCGCAGAACCTTACGCCGCATGAAGTTAAAACCATTATTACCAGGGCAGGTGAAGGGACAAAAATGATCTTTACAGGAGATATTCAGCAAATCGATTCCCCCTACCTGGATATGCAGTCCAATGGTCTAGCCTACCTGACCGACCGGATGAAAGGTCAGGATATCTTTGCCCACATCAACCTTGTAAAAGGTGAAAGGAGTTATCTTGCAGAACTTGCCAGTGATTTGCTTTAGGGAATGAAGGAATTAATGAATAAAAGAATGAATAATTAATGAATTAAAAAATCAAAAACGGATATGTTAAAAGTTAATGAATATTTTGGAGGAAGTGTAAAATCGATTTCAATCGAGAATGAGGAGGGAGTAGCCACCATTGGGGTAATGGAAACCGGAGAATATGAATTTGGAACATCATCGGTGGAGGTAATGACCATCACTGCCGGCACGCTGGAAGTGATGCTTCCCGGTGAAAACCAGTGGACCAGTTATCCGAAAGGGGGAGTTTTTGAAGTTGAAAAGAATGTAAAATTCAAAGTAAGAGCCAAGGCTCCGGTGGCCTATCATTGCTTATACAAGTAATAAATAGTCAATGGTTTAAATCGAATAATAAATCAGCGGGATCTGCTTGCAAATTGAGTGATGGTCCCGCTGATTTAAAAGTTCAGGATTTATTTTTAAAGAATAGCTTTTAGCTTGTTTAAACCATCCTGAAAATCCTTTTCCAACATCTTTCATGTGAAAATAATTTGTTTTTAAGGGGCCACATGGAACCCTCATAGATTTTCATCTTCATTGGCGAGCAACTGCTCATGAGGGTTTCATTTTACTTTCCCAGGCTGATACAAATCCAATTTTACCATCTTCACCACGATAATCCTTCTTCATGTCGGGGTCCTTACCCGCCCATACACTGAAATAATCCTGATTCTTTAATAGTCTGACATATTCAAAGACTTCAGATTTTGGTCTATTGATCACCACATCGCGCACCGCGGCTATCTCTTTTTTGGTAAAAATGGGAATAATAAGTACGAGTACCAGAAGAGCCGCTAATCCAATCAAAGCAAATTTTAAGATTTCCATCATTTAAAATTTATTGGTTATTTGCGGTAAACATCTACCATTCCATAAAATTTATTTATAATCAATTGTCTTGTTATATTTGCCGAACCAAATACAGAATCAGGAAATGATTTTTAAAGTTTATCGGGACCTGGTCAAAACATTTAACGATGAAAATATTTTTTCAGCTTACTTTTGCCTATATATTGGTGATGATCACTGTAATAAAAGTAACCGGACAACCAATCCAAACGCCTGCTGTACAAA
>JAHEYS010000295.1 GCA_023251475.1 Prolixibacteraceae bacterium | reverse complement strand
TAGACAAAACGAACGCCACAAACAAGAAAACAACACCACGAATAATCGTTATTTTCTGAGAATAACCATTGTTGCACCATACCCGTATTCGCGAAAAGAGGCATCCTGCGTGTTGTATTTCGAATATTTGCGTTGCAGTTCACGCCGTAGCTCATTCTTAAGTGTTCCGTTACCCACCCCATGAATAAACACAATCTTTTTTACCTCCGATTTAATCGCCTTGGCCATCTCTTCATGAAACTTATTCATTTGAACGGTCAGCATCTCCGTATTGGTAAGATTACTGAAATCATCCAGCAATTCATGGATATGAAGGTCGATTTCAACCAACTCTGTATTGGGTAATGCAATTGCCTGCTCCTTTTGTTTTGGTTCCTTCTGCGCCGAGGCACTCTTAAAATGGTGTTCTGAAAGCTTCTCAATTTCCTGCTTCAGCGGATTTTCGTTGATTTGGACCATCATCACAGGCGCTTTGAAAAGCCGGGTTGCAACAAAGGAGTTCGGCTTGTAGAATTTCACTGCCGAGAGTGTGATCTCCCGCTGAAGGAATGGTTCAAGCTCTTTTGACCGCTTTCTGAAGCTGGTCCACTGGAAACAATAGACAGGCAGTTCGGCGATCATCTCCGGTTTGATCACACCGAGATAAAATTTGGAATTGGGACTTAAAGTTCCTGCATTAACCGTTTCATAATTATATTTACTCTTCTGGGCAAACCGGTAAAGGAGCGTATCGTTGCAATTATTCACAAGATACATCGAAATATTTCCCGTCGGAGGATTTGCGGGAATCTCCGGAACCAGCACAAAAAGAAATTGCGGCTCATCTTTCCCAGCTACCTGATTTTTATCTGAGAACCAGGGGGAAACAGGCTTTGCCTCCTTTTTTTCCGGTGGAACCACAGCTGCAGCCTTGGGTTGAACGACCGTATTCCGGGTTCTCCCGCTTTCATAAACATCGGGCGAATTAACCACGATAAGGTTGTTGATCAGGGTCGGAACCTCAAATCCGTCGTCTGTCTCCACATTGACCATCTCCTTACTGATTACCGAGGTAATGCGTCCACCACCGACTTCGTTCAAAAACCGCACTTTATCCCCTACTTTTAAGATCATGATTAACTGTTATTTGAATTAAATTACGGCTTTGGCTATTTGCCGGGTGTTGTCGGAAATTCCATAGGTATAAATATGGAGGCATGGGACTCCGTGGGCGATCAGATCACGCGATTGCATGATTGCCCATTCGGTGCCTACGGCCCTGGCATCCTCATTGGTTGTACATTTGCGTACTTCACGGGCAAACTCTTCAGGAATATCAATACTAAAGAGTTTTGGCAATACCGTAATCTGATTGATCATGGCCAATGGTTTTATTCCCGGAATGATGGGTACGGTAATTCCTATGGCCCTGCAACGGTCTACGAATTTGTAATATTTCTGATTATCAAAAAACATTTGTGTGACAATATAGTCGGCCCCCGCATCCACTTTATCTTTCAGGTAAAGGAGATCAATGTCAATATTTGAGGCTTCAAAATGTTTTTCGGGATAGCCGGCAACACCGACGCAAAAGTCAAGCGCTGCGGTGTTTTTGATCTCCGGGTCAAGGTAATTTCCCTGTTTAAGATTTGCAATCTGCCCTACAAGATCCTTTGCATGAGCGTGTCCGTCGGGTTCGGGGGTAAAAATACTTTGTGATTTGAGACCATCTCCCCTAAGTGCCAATACATTATTGATCCCCAGAAAATTAAGGTCCAACAGCATGTTTTCGGTCTCCTCCCGCGAAAATCCGCCACAGACAACATGGGGAACAACAGGAATTTTATACGCATTCTGAATTGCAGCCGCGATTGCCACCGTTCCGGGCCGTTTCCGCACAACTCTTTTCTCCAAAAGCCCACCAGGTAACTCACGGAATTCAACTTCGTCACGATGAGTTGTAATATTAATGTATTGGGGATTAAATTCGATCAGTTCATCAATGGTGCGATATAATTTATCGGCCTTCTGTCCCTTCAGCGGAGGAAGTAATTCAAAGGAGAAAACAGTTTTCTCCGATTGCTGAATAATATCGATAACTTTCATTTGTGTTTAAAATGGGTGCAAAGATAGGGTTATTTAATCCGGTTAATAATTTCTTGGGCTATTGTGATGAGGGTATTTTTCCGCTCAGCCGGTATCGTCATCTTTTCAATGGCCATCAAAGCACGGTCATGATAACTTCGCATCAGAATGCGGGTTGCCTCGCTCACCCCCGTTTTCTCATAAATAGCTGTAACAACGGCAATTTTCTGCACGGGATCGAAATCGGATAACAATAACCAATGGTTCAGCTGCAGCATTGTTTTGGCATCACACTCCTCTTTTGCCTTAAGCAGCAGGTAGGTTTTTTTATTTGAGCAGATATCACCCCCCTGCATTTTCCCGAATACTTCTGGATCTCCATAAACATCCAGCCAGTCATCCTGCAATTGAAATGCGAGACCCAGGTTGATGCCGTACTCATATAACAAATCAGCATTATTCTCATCCGAATCAGCCAGGATTGCCCCTATTTTCAGGCTGCCGGCAATAAGTACGGCGGTTTTCAGCCTGATCATTTCGAGATACTCTTCAACGCTCACATCTTCGCGGCTTTCAAAATCCATATCCAGCTGCTGCCCTTCGCAAACCTCAAGGGCCGTTACCGAAAACAGCGACAATAACTCCTGCAATCTGGCACTCTGTGTCCTGGCAAGGTACTTAAATGCAAGGATTGACATGGCATCTCCGCTAAGGATGGCCACATTTTCACTGTATTTCCTGTGAACGGTCGGCAAACCCCTTCTCAGCATCGCCCTATCCATAATATCATCATGGAGCAGGGTGAAGTTATGAAAGATCTCAACAGCCATTGCGGCTGGCAAAACAGAAATAACAGACTCAGTAAATATCGATGCGGCGTATAAGGTGAGCGCCGGCCGGAGTCGTTTACCCCCAATACTCAGCGCATAGGCTACCGGTTCATAAAGTTTTTGAGGTTCTCTTTGACCAATCGTTTTAATCTCTTCGCGAAAAGCTGCTTCAAAATAAGCAACCAGATTATCTAAGCTGTTCATTTTCTATAAATTGAAAAAAATAAAACTTAACTTCGTTGATCTTCGGTTCAGATAAAGTTTATTTTCATTTTGGGTTGTGTTTCCTCAATCCCGCTCATTTCAGTTGATCATTATCACGAAGATAACATTTTTAATAGAAAACTGCATAAAAAAGAGCCGGAAGGATCTTGTTATCCTTCCGGCTCTTTTTATAAGTCCCGGAGATAATCAATCAATTTCGGCGGATGGGGCTGAAAATTCCAAAAGATTCTGATTATTCTCGTTTCCACCCATCTTGCAGATCCCGGTAAAGCGGGCGCCAGGCTCAACTGAAAACCGCCCCATGATCAAATCTCCAACAATCAGGGCGGTAGACTTGAGTGAGAGCAGATCGCTGACCGTAATTTCACCTTCGACATTTCCCATGATTTCCGCTGTGTTGGCAAAGATAGACCCTTTGACCCGCGCTTCCGGTCCAATGACCACACGACCTTTACAGTTCAGTGTCCCTTCAAGTACTCCGTCAAGGCGGATATCCCCATCAGACGCCACTTCACCGGTTATTTTGGTGTCCTGTGCAAATGTGTTCAACGCTTTAACCTCACTGATAACTGGCTTTGCCATTTTTCAACTTTTAAGTGGATCAGAAAACATGATTATCTATAAATCACTCACTATCAAAAATGAATTCATCAAAATGAGTAAACCCGGCATCCGGTTCCCGGAACCTTAATACCAGGAAATTATTAAGTTGAAGTTGGGATAAAGTGGACTAAACGGCCAGTACCTTTTCGATAGCCAGTTTACCCCTGTAATAACAGCAGTCCTGACATACTGTATGATATCTTACAGTCGCGCCGCAGTTTGAACAAGTAGCCAAAGTTGCAATAACAGCCTTGTCATGTGTTCTCCGTTTATCTCTTCTTGTCTTGGAATGTTTGTGCTTTGGATGTGCCATTTTTAAAATTCTTTACTTTAATTACCAATAATTTTTCTTAAATCGTTCCACCTTGGATCTATCGGATCGCCCTCATCTGATTCGGGAGCCTTTAATTCATCTAATTTATGAAGCATATCAGGATTACAAAGACTTTCGCCACTCTCATCCTCAGGATGAACATGCCGGATTGGAATACTTAATACAATAAACTCGTAAATAAGTTTTGCAACCTCAACCTGATGCGATCCCGGATGTATGTAAATCACTTCATCTCCATCGTCGGTTTCAGTTTCGCTAAACTTCACCAACATGGGGTACTTACTTTTAACCGGCTGCAGATAGGGCTCAAGACACCGGTCGCAAATCAATTCGACCTCACCTTCAACCTTAAAAAACAACCTGAGATAGGTCGACCGTTTCTCCAGTTCAACCTGGATACTGACACTTCCTCTCTCTATATCACTCTCTTCGAAACTGGCAAAAAAGCGATGATCTGCCAGAAATTCAAACAAATGCTTTCCCTCTTTAAGACCGGAAAACGGAATAGTATATTGTGAAAGGTAGTTCATAACGTTCCCCCTTTTTAAGCTTTGCAAAAGTATAAAATTTTCAATACAACCGAGAAAATATTTTTTTTGATCCACACTCCCTGTAATCAATCATTTCACCCGCTCAACTTCTCCTTTTCTCTGTTTAATCAGTTCACGTACTGTGTGGCAAATCCCTTCGGCATCGTATCCGCATTCCCGGTATAACTGCTCCTGTGTTCCATGTTCAACAAACTTGTGGGGAACACCCAACCTTTTGATCAATACCACCTTATCGGATGAAGCAAAATATTCTGATACCGCACTGCCGAATCCCCCTTCGATCACTCCGTCTTCAACCGTTATAATGGCACTGAATTGAGCAGCTGCTTCATCGAGTATTTCATGATCGATAGGTTCCGCAAAACGCATATCGTAATGGGAAAAGGTAATCCCCTCCCCTTTCAGGATGGCCGAAGCTTCAACAACAAAATTACCCGTTTGCCCGATGGAGAGAACGACCAGATCCGTTCCATCGCTGATCTTTCTCCCCTTTCCAACGGGGATCTCCTCAAATTCCCGTTTCCAGTTCACGATTGGCCCGTTTCCGCGCGGATATCGGATACTGAATGGCCCCTTGCCGGGAAGCTGGGCCGTGTACATCATATTCCGCAATTCCACCTGATCCATGGGTGCAGAAACGATCATATTAGGGATATTACGCATAAAAGCCAGATCAAAGACACCGTGATGTGTCGCACCGTCTGCACCAACAATACCGCTGCGGTCAAGACAAAACACGACACTTAGATTCTGTAAAGCAACATCATGAATGATCTGATCATAGGATCGCTGGATAAAAGAGGAGTAAATATTGACAAATGGCAACAACCCTCCCACTGCAAGGCCGGCTGCAAAAGTTACCGCATGCGGTTCAGCGATGCCAACATCAAATGTCCTTTTGGGGAACACCTTCATCATCATATTCAGGGAACATCCCGAAGGCATTGCCGGCGTAATACCGACGATCTTTTCGTTTTTCTCTGCCAGTTCTATAATGGTTTTGCCAAAAACATACTGATATTTGGGTGATTCGGGGATATCGGTTACCGTAGAAAATACCTCTCCGGTGTTTACATCAAATTTTCCAGGGGCAGCGTGCCACCTGGTCGCATCTTTTTCGGCCGGGATAAACCCTTTCCCCTTTTTGGTGACCACATGCAAAATCTTCGGACCCGGAATTGCCTTTAAATGACTCAAAACATGAACCAATCCCACAACATCATGCCCGTCGACGGGTCCAAAATACCTGAAACCAAACGACTCAAAAAGATTACTCTCCCTGAAAACGACCGATTTCAGAACCTGCTGCTGCTTCCGGAGCATCCTGCGCGCCAACGGTCCGATCCAGTTGATCTTTCCAAGTGTTTTCCAGATTTTTGTCCTCAGACTATTATAGGTATAAGAGGTCTGTAACCTGACAAAATACTTGCTGAGCCCCCCTACATTGGGATCAATCGACATGTTATTGTAGTTCAGAATCACCAGCACATCAGCATTGGAGGCGCCCGCATTGTTCAACCCTTCAAAGGCCATACCTCCAGTCATAGAGCCATCGCCGATTACCGCAATTACCTTTCGGTCGGTCTCACCTTTAATATTTGAGGCTACCGCGATCCCAAGCGCTGCGGAAATTGAAGTCGAGGAGTGCCCCACCCCAAATGCATCATACTCACTCTCAGCCATCTTCGGAAATCCACTAATCCCCTTGTAGAGCCTGTTGGTGGCAAAAACCTTGCGCCGTCCGGTCAGAATCTTATGACTGTAGGCCTGGTGGCCGACGTCCCATATTAATTGATCATAAGGTGTATTATAGGTATAATGAAGGGCAACCGTAAGATCGACCACACCCAGGTTTGCCCCCAGATGTCCGGGATTCAATGCCGCTTCACGGATGATAAATTCTCTTAATTCACTGCAAACCCCTGGAAGTTCACTCTCCTTCAGCTTCCTCAGATCGGTTGGATAATCAATATTTTCGAGTACCTTATTTTTAAAATCAGCCATTTAAAGGATCTGAAATTACTAACTTAAATAAAATGCAAATGTAAGGATAAAACTTTATCCGGTGATTCATTTCCTCCCCTCCATTGCCGGATTAAATAAGAAAATCCTATCCTGGCCTATGCATTCTACTGACATACAGATTAATATAAAATCTGTTTCACAGGAAGACAGAGCCGGCCTTCCGGTTTTGAAGCGGGGTATTTTAGTATAACCAATTTCCTTATGGATTGTTCTTGCCTCCCCAAAATGACGACCAATCTGTTCCTGCCGGAACAATAAATAAGAAGATTCCACACTGCGTTCGGAATGAGGAATCTCCCCCTGCACTACCTATTATCATTTAATTTCCAAATTTTGGTATATTTTTTATAGACTGCTTAAATTTATATTTTCAACCCCGTCAGGGATTTAATATGGGTAGGAAACAGAATGAAATGCAAGGTTTCGTCCCGTCCGGGACGAAATAGACTACGATATTGTTCCCCTTCTACCCATCCACCAGGCGGATGCCTACGGCACAATCTTTTTAAAAAAAGAAATCAGCCTGATTGATATGAATAATAAAATTTGAACAGTTTCTTGGTATAGGAAATTACAATGACTTTCATATCGTCATTGTGAGGAACTCTTTGATGATTTTTAGCGAAATAATTGACATGGAGAGCGACGGAGCAATCTACCCCTCCATCTTTAATACGACAACTATTTATTCTAATTAATCTACTTATCCATCCATGCTGATTTTAATTCGTAAACGGCAATCTCATTCACAAATAATTCTCCGCCCTGTGTCCACAGGGTCAGTTCATCATCATTTTCAGCAGGGATAAAGCAACTGCTCAGCACCACCTCGCCATCATTGGCAAAGATCTCGATTGAGGAGCGGTCAAGCAGGATCTCTAGCTGAAGGATCCCATCTTTGGGCTCCACATAGGCCTGTCCACCCATACAAGCCAGTATTTTTTTTGCAGAGTCATACCTGATCTCTGTTCCGATCTCCTTCTTTCCGTTTCTGACGATAAAGCCAAAACCGTCAGAGGATTTGGGATTAAATCTGGCCTTGATGTGCAGTGTTTTCCCCGATATTCCACCAACCAGGTTTCCCTGAAGCCCGGGAATAATGTTTTTATCTTTTTTAACCAGGTCGTTTTTGCTATGCAGCGTTGCAATGGCATCAATTGGCTTTTTGCACAGGGTTGGTCCCGTTTTTGTCGTCCGCAGGGAGAGTTCGCAAGGGAAGGTCATCTGTCCGTTAAAAGGCATTTCAGGGAATTCGCCACCCCGCATCCACGCCAACTGAACCACCTTCCCTTCCGGGTGATTTGACCAGGTTTGGGTCGCATAAAAATTCTTGCCGTAATCGAGTATTTTCTTTGGGGTCTCAGGGGAAAATTGTTTCCCGTCAAAACTGCCCACACGATATTCGCCGCTGCCTCCGAGCAGGACCCATTTTGAGTTGCCTTTATCGCCGTCAAGCGGAAGTTCAAAAAGATCGGGGCATTCAAAAAAACCGGTGATATGACTTTGAAACTCCCAGCTGATCAGATTTGATGAGGTGTAAATTGAGATCCCCTGTTTAGACTTATCCCCTTCCGGACTCCTGTAAAGGACCATTACCCATTTCCCGGATGGGTGGTGAAAAAACACTTTTGGATCGCGCGCATCATCCTT
>JAHEYS010000294.1 GCA_023251475.1 Prolixibacteraceae bacterium | reverse complement strand
GATTTTCGGCATATTCCACCAACATCCTGCTGAAGGTAAACTGCGAATCGTTTCCGGCACGGCAAGTTGAAAAGGCGAGCAACACGATGGTTGGAATAATCAGTGATCTTAGCCAGGAAGAAAAAAAAACAGGAATACAACTATTGAAAGAATTAGAAACTGACTGAAACAATATCATTCCTTTGCTAAGACGTTTTAGCAATCCTCCTTCCCTATATTTCAGCAATGCAATCATTTGATTAATCCCCATTTGTGCAGATTTTCAGGTTAATCAAAGAAAGGGTAGAAAATCGTATTTTATGTGTCAATTCTTGTCTGATTCCTATACAATATTAACCGCAGATTCCTGTAAAGGCCCAATATACCGGGTCCCTACAGGAATCTGTGATAATTAACAGGATTACAATATTAGCCGATCGTCAGACTATTTAAATTCCTTACGGTACTCTGAGGGAGTCTTTTTCATAATCACCCTGAAATAATGATTAAAATTAGCCAGATTATTATAGCCGCATTCATAACATATCTGGGTTATTTGTTTGTCGGTTTCAGCCAATAATTTGGCAGCCAGTCCAATGCGAACATTCTTGACATAATCCATGAATGTCTGACTGGTCTTCTTTTTAAAATACCGGCAAAAGGAGCCTGGTTCTTTAAACACCAGTGCTGATGCCTCTTTCAGCTTGATTCCGGTCTGGATATTATTAAAAACATACTCATAAATCTTATTAATCTGATCCTGATCTGTATCAAAAGCATGGTTCAGTGACGAGGGGAGCGCCAGGTTTTCCCGCTCATCGATCTGGAGCAGAAGGTGAAAAACCTTCAATAATTCAATATACCGTTCAAGCCCCTTTAAGTTCACCATTTTCTTGAGCGTTTGACCCACTTTTTCAGTTTTCTTCCCCTTGAACCAGATGCCATTACTGGCATTTTTCAACAGATCGACAACCTGCTCCAGTTCGGGAATATTAAAAAAATCGGAACTGATGATATTCTCATTAAAATGGGTAACAATACATTCCGCCACGGTATCCTGCTCCGTCTCCAGATTATCCCAGCAATGGGGAATATGAGGTCCCAGCAGTACCAGGTCTCCGCTAGTATACCCCGATATGCTGTTGCCGATGATCCTTTTCCCTGAACCGGAGGCAATATAATTTAACTCAAAATTCCTGTGTGAATGTATCTTGGTTGTATTAGAAGCCAGCTGCAATTTTCGTGTTATAAACGAATAGTTATGGGAAACAAATATTTTCTCATAGATTATTTCCATTGTGTAAAGTTTTTGTTTTTTTAACTTCCGAAGACAAATATAAGCGATTATTTTCGAATAACAGTTAAAAATTAATGCAAATAGAACAAGATTATAGAAGTTAAAAAGATACTGAATCTCTTAATTTGTAGTTACTATCAGGTAGCTGTACTGATACCTGTTTTCATTTTTCGTGCTTAGGGATATCTAATTAAAAACATACATATTAAGTTATTATGGAACTACCATTAAGGGGAATCATTCCTCCAGTTATTACTCCGCTCCTTGACAATAATACCCTTGATGTAAAGGGGCTTGAAAATCTAGTAGAACACCTTGTTTCAGGCGGTGTGCACGGATTATTTATTTTAGGAACCACAGGTGAAGCGCCCAGCCTTAGTTACAAACTCCGTAAGGAATTTATCAAACGTACCTGCGAACTGACCAATCACCGGATTCCGGTAATGGTTGGCATCACGGACACCTCATTTGATGGTTCACTTGAGATAGCAGAGTACTCTCAGAGTGCCGGCGCTGATGCCGTTGTTGTTGCCCCTCCATATTATATGCCGATTTCCCAATCGGAATTGACTTTTTATCTGGAGAAGCTGATTCCAAAATCACCGTTACCTTTGTTGCTTTACAATATGCCCAGCCATACCAAGCTCCAAATGGCTCTGAAGACTGTGAAGACCGGAAAAGAGCTGGGTGCTATCGGAATAAAAGACAGCTCAGGTGATATGTTCTATCAGACCACGCTTATAGAAGAATTTAAAAGCTCACCTGAATTTGCAATTATCGCCGGAACAGAACTGTTTATTCCTGAAACCGTTCTGCAGGGTGGTCACGGAGCGATTGCCGGGGGCGCCAATATGTTTCCAAGATTTTTCGTCGATTTCTATGAGGCTTCCCTGGCCCGTGATTTTGAAAAAATCAGCAAATTGCGCGAAATCAACATGTTACTTTACAACACGATCTACAACGTCAGTAAGAACAGTTCAAAATATATCCGGGGCATCAAGTGCGTGCTGAATACGCTGGGAATATGCAACGATTATGCAGCTTTTCCACTCTCGCGGTACGAAGGTGAAGACCGGCAGAAAATAGAACAATATGTTGCTGATCTGAAGGGTATTTTAATTTAATTTTTCAGGGTTGGTTATAAATCGGAAAAGCGATTAATTATAACTGCCGGTTTCTGTTCATGTTATCTTTAAGTGTAAGTTATGAAGAAAATTCTATTCCTGATCCTTACTGTAATTTCAACCGGCAATTATGCAGGTAATCCAAATAAAGGGAGCAAAGCGATCGTCAGTTCTGATTTCATCTACCAATCAAAAGATGTTCAGTTTCCGAGCTGCCACGCCTCAACAATTACTGAAACCTCAGGCGGTTTAATGGCTGCCTGGTTTGGCGGTACAGAAGAGAAGGCTCCTGACGTATGTATTTATGGTTCAGCCAATATAAATGGAAAGTGGAAGATACCGGTAATGGTTGCAGACGGAATTCAGCAGGATAAACGGTATCCCTGCTGGAATCCTGTTTTATTCACAAAAGATAACGGAGAAATAGTCCTCTATTACAAGGTTGGTCCTAATCCGCGAACCTGGTGGGGACTCTTCAAAATATCGGCAGATAATGGAAAAACCTGGACTACCGAATCGCGAATCCCAGGTGACCTCCTGGGGCCCATTAAGAATAAGCCGTTCAGACTATCCAATGGCCGGATATTGTATCCAACCAGTTTTGAAACCTCTGAAAAATGGAATATCTACCTCGAAACTTCAGATCAGGACCTGAAAGAGTGGAAGAAAATCACCATTGACAACAACAATCTTAATTCAATTCAACCTTCTGTATTGTTTCATAAGCATGGAAAACTGCAGTTACTGTGCCGGAGCAGGAATAATAAAATCAACGAGTCATGGTCTGAGGATAACGGCCTGACCTGGTCGCCGGTGGCGCCTACCCAACTACCCAACAACAACTCAGGCATTGACGCGGTAACCCTGGCGGATGGCAGGCAATTGGTTGTCTTTAACCCCATCCTGAAAGGGAGAAATATACTCGGAATAGCAACCTCAATCGACGGAATCAGCTGGAAGGCGGCCGTATTGCTGGAAAATGATCCAAATCCAGAGGGTGAATATTCCTATCCTGCAGTAATTCAAACCAAAGACAGGTTGGTCCATGTCACCTATACCTGGAACCGGAAGTTAATCAAACATGTTGTTATCGATCCTTTGCTCATCAAAGAGCGGGGCATCTTAAACGGTAAATGGCCGGAGGAGTAAAATCGTCAGGAACACAACTTTGTATTTTTCTGCCTCTCTCCGGAAAAAACCTCTTTAAAATTCTGGTATAGAGTAAATTATATCTCAAAGTGATAGTCGACGGGAAAAACTGAATTCCTAACTGCAGCAGGGAGCCGGATAACACTAAAATTTTCAATCAACGAATAATATATCTGATTATGAAACTGATCCAATTAATTTCAATATTATTTCTGTTGTTCACCCTAAGTGGGATCGCGCAAACCAGAAATTCAAAAAATGCGATTGTAAGCGAGGAAATCATCTTCCCGCTCCAGGAAGAACATACCCACGGAAGCAGCATTGTGATGTTACCCAATGGCGATTTACTGGCTGCCTGGTTCCAGGGGAGCGGTGAACGCTCGGCAGATGATGTCCGTGTGATGGGTGCGAGACTGAAAAAAGGGGTAAAAACCTGGAGTGCCCCTTTTCTCATGGCCGACACCAAAGGGATTCCTGATTGTAATCCTGTTCTGTTCCTTAACCGTAAAGGGAAGCTATTCCTTTTTTGGGTGGCGGTGATCGCCAATAAATGGGAGGATGGGATCTTAAGGTTTCGTACTTCCGTTGATTATTCAGGTAACGGCGCACCCGTTTGGAACTGGCAGGATAATATTTTCCTGAAACCGGATGAGAATTTTGCCAAAGAGGTTGAGAAAAAATTGAAAGAGCTGCCTGAAAGTGAGGCAGGATGGGCAGGATATGCCCCACTTTACGACAATATGATTAAAGATGCCAGCAAGGATCTGCTCAAAAGAAGCCTTGGATGGATGGGACGTATCCACCCGATCACCCTCCAAAGCGGAAGAATCCTTTTACCCCTCTATAATGACGGGTTTAACTTTTCAATCATGGCCATTTCCGATGATGACGGCGACTCCTGGAGACCGTCTCTTCCCATTGTTGGTCGCGGTCCGATACAACCTGCCCTTGCGGTAAAGAGAAACGGGAATATTGTCGCCTATATGCGCGACAGCGGCGATTCTCCAACCAGGGTGCAAATCAGCAGTTCCGAAGATAACGGAGAATCATGGAGCGTTGCCAGAAAAACCGAAATTCCCAACGAGGCAAGTGTTGAACTTTGCGTATTAAAGGACGGGAAATGGGCTTTTGTGGGGAATGACATCAATGATGGCCGTTATCAGTTCTCGCTATACCTTTCTGACGACGAAGGGGCAACCTGGAAATGGAAAGAACTGTTGGAATATGAACCTGTCAAAAGGGGGAGCTTCTCTTATCCCTGTTTAATCCAGACCAGTGATGGACTGCTAAATATTTCCTACTCCTATTCACCGGGAGCGAGAAAAGAGTCGGTTAAACATGTGGTGATCGATCCAAATATAATTACAAAATCTAATCCGGCTAACGATTTGGAAAAGAAAAATCAGTTGTGGTCTGAAAAACTTGGGTATCCTCAGGGGAAAAAAGTGTTGCTTCTTCATATCGATGATGCGGGAATGTGCCCTGAAGCCAATGCTGCCACAGAAAATTACATTGGAAAGGGATACCTGAGTTCAGCCGCGGTAATGATGCCATGTTTAAATGCAGCTGAATTTATTGAGTGGGCAAAAGGGCATCCCGCAGCAGATATCGGAATGCACCTTACACTGACCAGTGAGTGGTCAAAATACCGCTGGGGACCTGTATCTGATCCGAAAAAAATACCAGGATTAGTCGATCCGTTTGGAAAATTCTGGCATGAGGTGCCGGATGTGGTTATGCATGCTTCGGCAAAGGAGGTGGAGACTGAAATCAGGGCCCAGATAGAAAAATCGCTCGCCCTGGGTTACCGGCCAAGCCATATCGACACCCATATGGGGACACTCTATGGATGTGCTCCTTATGTGAAAGCCTTCCTGAAAGTCGCTCTGGAGTACCATATCCCTGCGAACATAATCGATGTTTCGAAGCCCGAAGTTGCCGCCCACTTCAGAGCAGCAGGTTATCCCATTACAGACGAGGTAATCGCCAACGTGGGTGATTACAGCTTACCCAAGCTGGATAACTTCACCAGCGTCCAGGAGGGTTCAACCTACGAAATAAAAAGGGACAACTTTTTCAAACTGGTAAAGTCCTTAAATGCAGGGCTGACCGAGATCATCTTCCATCCTGCCACGCAATCTGAAAATCTGAAAACAATCACCGGAACCTGGCAACAAAGGGTCTGGGAGGGTGAATTATTTGCAGATCCAGTAGTGATCAGATTTTTGAAAGACGAAGGAATCATCATCACCAACTGGAAAGAGATTATGAACCGTTTTGAAAACAGAAAATAAATTAATGGCGGCTTCAACGCGCATAATTTCGATTGATGTGTTCAGAGGGTTAACCGTTGCCGCAATGATATTGGTGAACTATCCGGGGGCGCATAACTATATCTATGCACCGCTGGCCCATTCACGATGGAATGGAATAACTCCGACCGATTTTATATTCCCTTTTTTTATATTTATCGTTGGTGTTTCAATCGCCCTCTCCTACTCCAGGCAAATTGAAGCGGCTAAACCCCGGAAAGAGATGGTAAAAAAGATTTTCATCCGGGCATTGAAAATCTATACCATTGGCCTCTTATTACATTATCTGCCCGAGTTTAATTTCACATTCATCGACCTGTTCGGGGTATTACAACGGATTGCCCTTGTATTTATGGTTTGTGCACTGCTATTTATTTTCACAAACCGGAAAACACAGGTCTATATCCTGGTATTGATACTCCTGATCTACTGGATAACGTTATCCTTTGTACCCACACCCGAGACGCTTGCCGGGACAATGGAACCCGGCCTCAATTTTGCCGCATGGTTCGACCGGTTGTTTTTCTCACCCGAAATGCTTGGAAAACATGGGTGGAACTCCGAAGGAATCTACAGCACTTTCCCTGCCATAGCAACCGGAATAACCGGTATGTTGGCCGGCCAGCTGATCTTAAAACAAAAACTATCCGCAAACACGGTAATCTGGCTCTTCACTGCCGGAATTTTATGCCTGCTTGCGGGATCAATCTGGGACTGGCAATTCCCAATCAATAAAAAATTGTGGACCAGCTCATATGTGCTGTACACCTCAGGATGGGCCTCCGTCGCTTTGGCAGTCTCAATCTGGCTGATTGATTTTCAGGGCTATAAAAACAATGTTATTGCCAAATGCGGAATTATTTTCGGCAGCAATGCAATTGCCGCCTATGTTTTAGGTGATGTTTTTGAAACGGTCTACAAATACACCAATATTCATCACTTTGTCTGTTTCGGGTTGTCGGATATGGGTCTTTCAGAATACAATACCTCTCTTATCTGGGCGGTTATATCTGTAAGTTCTTGTTTTTCTGTTATCTATATACTGTATAGAAAAAAACTATTTTTTAAGCTATAGGTTATGAAAACTTGTACTTTTATCAGTATTGTTTTAATATTAATGACAGGTTGTCATCCTACCGAAAATAAAACAAAACATGTCGGGGTTTACTACGAACCCGGAAGGTTTGGAGGCTGGCCTGCAAATAATGGGATATGGGCCTGGGGCAACGAGATCCTTGTGGGGTTTTCTCAGGGATACTACAAAAATCTGGGACCTGAACTTCATAATATTGACCGCGAAAAACCTGAAGTTCACAAGCTGGCACGTTCACTTGACGGTGGGGAAACATGGACGATCGAAGATCCTGCTAAAGATGGAATAATGATTTCGCGTGGGAAAGCGCTCCATGGCACAGAACCTGATTCAACAAGGAGAAAACCCATTGTGCGGTTGACGGAACCCATGGATTTCTCACAGCCCGGATTCGCGCTTAAGTTCTGGATGCTTGACGTAAACATTGGACCTTCAATATTTTACTATTCCTATAATAAAGGTAAAACATGGAAAGGTCCGTTTAGTCTGGCTGTTGACAGTCTTACAAAAATTTCGGCCCGCAATGATTATATGATTGAGGATAGTAACAGTTGTATGGCATTTTTCACTTCGGCCAAATCAGATAATAAGGAAGGTCGGGTCTTATGTGCCCGGACTGATGATGGCGGACTTACATGGAAACTGGTCTCATGGGTCGGACCCGAACCTGATAAAGGTTTCCGGATCATGCCTTCAACAGTGCGTATCTCGGATAATGAACTCTTTCTGACTTCACGCGTCAGACACGAAGAGGGTGACTGGAACGAATTATCGTTAATGGAACGAGCGAAAAGCCGTTATATCGATTCATGGGAAAGCGGCGATAACGGAAAAACCTGGACATATGCCGGGAAACCTGTTGATGATCTGGGTGAAGGAAATCCTCCCTCTCTTTTAAAGCTAAGGGACGGCCGCCTTTGCCTCACCTACGGGTTTCGTGCAGAACCTTTCAGCATTTGTGCCAGAATGAGTGATGACAATGGCAAAACATGGGGTAATCCAATTGTCTTAAGAAATGACGGCGCCGGTCGGGATATCGGGTACGTGAGAAGTGTCCAGCGTCCTGGCGGGAAAGTGGTAACTATTTACTATTTCCAGGACAAGGCGCATCCCGAAAGGTATATCGGCTGTACGATCTGGAATCCGGATCTAAAATCGCCACAATAATCTGTTAATCATAAATTTAAATTTTAATCAATAATCAGAGAACATGAAACAGGCCATGACGGACAATCTTTCACAGAAACATGATCTGCTCGTGGCAGGTTCCATGTCCCGCAGTGCGGGATTAAAAACCCAAATGATAAACCAATGAAAATAGTTGTACTCGATGGAT
>JAHEYS010000293.1 GCA_023251475.1 Prolixibacteraceae bacterium | reverse complement strand
AAGATCTTGTGAACTGGGAGAAAAAGGGGGCTGTACTTCAGTTAGGAAAGCCAAATGAACCCGATTCAAAAAGCGCCAGTTACGGCACCACCTATTATGACGGGAAGAAATGGCACATGTTTTATCTGGGAACCCCCAATGTAACACATGCACCGGATCTGATTCCTTCATTTCCCTATTTGAATATGAAGGCGGAGGCCAATGCTCCATCCGGTCCATGGATAAAAAGAAGGGATATTGTCCCGTTTAAACCAAAAGAAAAAACATTTTACAGCTCTACCTCTTCTCCGGGCTTTATTGTGAAAAACAACGATGATTATCTGATGTTTTTCTCGGCAGCTGATTATACCATTAAAAGGACCCTTTGCATTGCGCGTACAAAAGACCTTGATGGTCCATGGAAAATTGACCCTGCCCCTATCGTACCGCCTGAGGAACAAATTGAAAACTCATCACTGTATTATGAAAAAGCCAGCAACACCTGGTTTTTATTTACCAATCATATCGGGTTGGATAAGGATGGCGAATATACCGATGCGGTATGGGTTTACTGGTCAAGAGATATCAATAAATGGAATCCTGAACATAAAGCTGTCGTTATTGACCGGCAGAACTGTAAATGGTCGCAACGTTGCATCGGGCTACCGTCAGTAGTCAGGTACAAAAACCGCCTGGCCGTTTTTTATGATGCGCCGGGAGATAACAGTGTCAGTCACATGCGCAGAAGCATCGGGCTGGCATGGCTGGATTTACCTTTATTCCCACCCAAAAAATAATCCATTAACTTCAATAATAGAATTATGAAAAAAGCAAGAACTCATTTACGGGGAATCGTTTTGATGGTCATCATGCTGGTTCCTGTTATTGCCGCTGCTCAGGCAGACTGGAAAACTGATTTTAAATATCAGCAGCTGAAGAACAGGCCCGATCTGGAGGTGAGATATGTGAATACCAACCGTGATGCGTTTGAAATTGTCGCCGCAGATTATCAGCTGACGGGCGAGTTACTTCCACCTAACCGGCTGTACCAAACCAACACGTTAGCCCCTATACTTTGGTTTGAGATGACCGACCAGCATGGAAAACTTTTTTCAACGCAAAACAGTAAAACCAAATCAAGAATCAACCTCTACCGAAGGGGGCCCTATTTTTGTGAGATCCATTGGGTTGACCTGCGGTTTGCCGATCAGAAAGGGGATACCCTGCCTTTGAGAGCCGAAGTAGTCCTCTATTGTTTCCCTGAAAAGATAAAGAGCTCGGTAAAACTATTTCCTTCTGCAAATTTGACCATTAAAAATTTCAATGTTAAAGGGAAAGTTGAATCGGCACTTGCAATCAGGGCACTGGAAAAGGGTGAGCCCCAATATTTCAATTTTGACTTTTTCCCCAAAGAGAGTCCTTTATCTGACGCTGCTTTTACCTTAATAAAGGGGACAACACCGGTCAGATATGATCCGCGAAAGGGTTTATATACGATTGGAAGCGAAACTGCAAGTGGTTTTCAGCGGCAGTATTTTGATCAGCCAAATGGTTATGAAGCTGTTAGTTTTAAAGTGAAGAATGATGCAACTCCCCGTAAAATCTATATTTGCCAGAAGACCCTCAAAGGGGAAGGTATCGTTGAGGGGGGTGCTGTTCTTGATGCTGCAGGTAATCCTTTGCCTATACTGGTGCAGGTGAGTAAGAATTTTGACGGTGAAAAGGAGGAACGATTTTACAATCCAAGGGATACCGCTTTTAGTGAGACTTTCTTCCCATTATACCTTGAGCCAAACGAAGAGCTTGAAATCAGTTCTCTTCACCTCTATCAAAACTGGGGCAGGCATATGACCAAACACTGGTCATCGCTTGGATTTTTTATGGATTATTTCCACTCCTCCACAGGTGTAACCGAAACGACCTGTTATATTCCCTTTAAATTCGGTCATAAAACAGGTATTTCAATTGGCGATTTCAGGGCGATGAGCCAGGAAACTTTTTGGGAGGGGCAGCCTCAGCATGATAATGTGGCCGGCCATAAGTTTCTCACCTATTACGATGGTAAACAATGGAATTATTCCGAATACAGGGGAACAACCTACAAAAGTACTGGTCCCAATTGGTGCAATGTGGAGATGGAGTATCTATCCTCCGACAGTTGCATCCAACTCTTACTCGATATATGGGAAGTGCCTCAGGATGATGAGTTACGTAGCTTTTTTACCGCCCGTTACAAGGTGCTTAGACCATTAACCATCGAAGATGCCAGGGCCAATTTCAGGTTCCTTGATGTCAGTACAACTCAGCAAAGACTCAGGTATAAAAATTATGCCTACACCGATCCAACCGGGAAAATAATCACCAAGCCAATTGATTTTGGACCGGAAGCTTTTTGCGCAAAGGGTATCGAAATGCCTGCAGAAAACTCCTTTACAGCGGTTTATGGTGAGCCGAAAGGATCAAACGGGATCATGATCAGAAATTTCAAAACGAATATCAACCTGAAGCCTGCCTTTTCAATTCAGCATAAGGTTCAGATACCAGAACCCAAAGATACTACTGTAAACGAACACAAAGTTTATACCCCACCAATGAAAAATGAGGATATCCGCTTTAGTCTTGTCCCTGCAACCGACCGGCTGATTCTGAAAACTGGTGACGAGATTGAATACTCCGGATTTTGGCTCCCATACGGGGAATCCGATGGATTTAAAACACCAGCGCGTGAGGTGGTCACTTTTGGAAGCGATAAGCCCATGGTCACATCGGTGAAAAAGGGTTTATGTCTGAATAATTTTCCTACAACGATTCAGGTGGAGGATAACCAGGCTGAGTTTACCCTGAAGGGGGGACTGAATCTGATACCTGTTATCGCAAAAGGTTTTACTGATTATCGCAATTTGCTCCTTTATCGGAAAATAAACGGAACATGGTATCCGGTTAACCTCAATCAGAATTCGGAATCGGATGGCAATCAGGTGTTTTGTGATGCTGATGGTAAATTCGGATCCGTATTCCTGATCCGTACCAATGGGTCTGAACAAGTACTGAAGATCAGTTCGGGTCAGTCAGATGGTCCAGTACAGAAACTGAAAATCGAGCCGGGTAATACTCATCAGACTTTGGTGACGATGATCAGTGACGAGGAGAAAACTTCAGTTGAATTGAAAATAAATCCTTCTCAAACAAATAAATCGGTTTTGAAATGGCTTGCAAGTGAGGGTAATTCGGTTTGGTGTACCAATCAGTCAGATAAAATAAGGTCGGGGGTCCGGGTGACAGGATTTGAAAAGAGTGCAACCATTCAATGCTGGTGGCAACCTGTATCTTATGCTGATACCCTTTCAACTCCCGAATTTGAGCTCACGATTGGCAAAAAAAATCTGAAGGAACCATATATTCCCATGATTTATCTTAATGGCAAACTGAATGAATATAAGGGTGGAAAGTTTCAAATGGTGCATCTGACCACGGGGGAAAACTCACCCGGTATCGTTTTACTCTATTCTCCTGCCCTGAATCAAACAATCGCATTAGCCTTTAATAAGGTCTCAGATATTTTTCTAAAAGACAAAAATACGATAGGGCTAAGGCTGATCCAACAAAAATGCCCCATGGGAAGAAGAAAGGTTTTTGAGGGAAAAGTGTACATCGCCAAAGGTAAAGTTGAAGATTTGCTCACCTTAATTAAACAGGAATTATTGGTCAGGGGGGTTTAATCCCCCTGATTCTGGAACGATTTTGAAAGTAATTGGTCTAATATTGAATGTCGGATACTTCAGGTATTCATAATTTTATCACCGTAAAAGTGAAATAGAATTCCTGTTAAGATATTTTGTCGTACTTACCGAATTCATTAAATAAACAAGACCTTAAAAAGATGAAGCCTGCCCTTATTTTAATCCTGATTTTGTCCGGTATTACCGGATTCAGTCAAAGCCAAACATTCTTTCAGGCGGTTCAACAACCCCGGAATTTGCATGTTGATGATTGGGTTGCCACCGATGCGCTTGGCAGGAAGCTTCCTGGTTTTGCCGAGTGTGGTCCCGTAAAAAAGGATCGCTTTGTTGGGATGTTTTATTTTATGACCCATATTTCTCCGGGGAGGAAGGGCCCCTTTGATGTGACCAGGATCATCAGGGCAAATCCTGAAAATCCGCAGTGGGGTGATGGGGACCATTTCTGGGGTGAACCCGAGACCGGCTATTACCTCTCGTATGAAAAGTGGATGATCAGGCGACATGCGCGGCTATTGGCCGATGCAGGTGTGGATGTGATCATCTTTGATGTTACCAACGACAGGACCTATCCTGATGTTTATATTCCTGTTTGTGAGGTCTTCACCGATATGAGAAAAAGCGGGGAGAAAACACCACAGGTTTCCTTCCTGGGGAGTGAAATCTCTGTGAACCAGTTATGGAAAGAGTTTTACCTGAAAGGTTTATACAGGGATCTCTGGTTTCAGTGGAAAGGTAAACCACTGCTGCTTTTTGGCCAGCATGAGATCCCCTCAAGAAAGAAAAACAATGAGGTGGTTTTCCCGGGTGACATCCGCAACTTCTTTTCAATCCGGCAGAGCTGGGCATGGACCTCTCTCCCATGGTATCAGAGTTGCCCCTATGGAAAAGATAAATGGCCATGGGTGGATCATTATCCGCAAGCGGTTAACTGGCATGAATCTCCCGATAAAGCGGAGATGGTTCCCGTGGCAGTTGCACAACATCCCTTATCCAATATTGGCCGGAGTTTTCATCATTACAACCAGCCACAGGCAGATAAATATGACCTGACCCCCTTCACGGACCAGGGACTCTGTTTTGAAGAGCAATGGAGTCGCGCCCTTGAAGTGGATCCCGAATTTGTTTTTGTAACGGGATGGAACGAATGGAGCGCCGGCGCTCAGGTGATGGGACCTGACATCAATAAATCACTTCTGAAGTGGTCATTTTATCCGGGGGCTCACCTGGGAAAGGCAGGAAAAGAATTAAAAACCGGTGACCATTATT
Organism: Prolixibacteraceae bacterium; assembly: GCA_023251475.1. GTDB lineage: Bacteria > Bacteroidota > Bacteroidia > Bacteroidales > Prolixibacteraceae > JAAFHB01. Next base: position 3,348 of record JAHEYS010000293.1, on the reverse strand, counting down.
TCATCGACCAGTATAATCAGGAATTCAGTCGCGATATTGAGCCAATGACAGGCGGACATACTGATAATTATTACTACCAGCTCATGGCGAATATCCGGAAATACAAAGGGATGGAAAAACCTTCTGCTCCACCTCCACAGCTAAAAATTGATATTCGGGGCAGTTTTAAACAATGGGATAAAGTTGAGACGGTGTACTTCGACCATATGGGAGACACTGAACACCGGAACAGCCCGGGGCAGGGGCAGGCCGGTCCTTATGTGAATAATACTGGACGAAACGATCTTATAACACTTAAAGTTGCATGTGATGCCTCGTCAGTTTATTTCTATGCCGAGACTGCCAAAGCTCTTACTCCATCATCTGATCCAAATTGGATGTTGTTGTTTATTGATGCCGATCAAAATAAGGCAACCGGCTGGGAAGGATATGATTATGTGATCGATGGCAGTGTCACCAACGGCAAAACAACGACTCTCTCCCCGTTAAACCGGGATGGATCACCTGCAGGCTCAAAGCCTGTACCTTATCAGGTGAGCCAAAATAAACTTATGATCAGTGTTAAACGATCGGATATCAGCAAAACGGAGAAACTTTCCTTTGAATTTCACTGGGCAGACAATATCGCACAGATGGGTGATATTACCGAATTTTTCCTCAATGGAGACAATGCTCCGGAACGCAGGGCCAATTACCGGTTTGAACAATAGGGATTTAAAATCAAAATAAATACAGATGAAGTTATGGTTCCCATCATTGCTGCTACTTGCAGCCCTGTTGATCTCTTTTGCCCGGCCGGAAAAAGAGTTCAGAATTTTTCAGTTTCCTCAGAATCAAATACCAAGGATCGACGGAGATTTCTCAGATTGGAGCATAGTTCCCGATTCCTATACCATCGGTTCGGATGAACTAAAGAATACCAGGATCGGAGAGGGGATACCCATCGATCCGAAGGATTTTGATCTGAAGGTAAAGGTGGGCTGGGTAAAGGATTTAAGCCGGCTCTATTTTTATATCGATGCCTGGGACGATTACTGGGATTTTAGCGATGCTGCCCTGCGCCAGGATATTTTTGAACTGGTGATTGATGCAGATCTGTCCGGTGGCCCTTTTATTTACAAGGAGAATGGTAACCTGAATAAAATTTCGAAAAGCCAGCTTTATTTTAAAGGACATGGTGCGCATGCCCAGAATTACCATGTATTTACACCTGCAAAAGATAAAGACTGGGCGATGCCATGGGGTAATACACCATGGATTAAGGAATTTCCCTATGCCAGTGCCGCCTGCAATTACAACTTCAAATCGGGAGAAAGTGGCCGGTTACAAATGGAGTTTTATGTGACCCCATTTGATTATGCCTCATTTGACGGGCCTGAACATTCGGTAATCTCCAACCTGAAAGAAACTGAATTGATTGCCATGTCATGGTCGGTGCTCGATTTTGACGGAGCGAAATGTAAGGCATTTATGAATCTTTCCCACGACCTCAAAATGATCAACGACGCCTCTTACCTTTGTCCCTTCCGGCTGATGCCGCTGGAAGAGCAGTTCAGAAAACCAATTGATGCCAATTGGAGATTTATTACTGAAAACAGGGAACAGCGAATCATCCGTTTTTATGACAATTCAGTAGGTAAGATCACCAGATGGCACTGGGATTTTGGAGATGGAGAGTCTTCAGAGGAGAAAAATCCGGTACATCAGTATAAAGAGGGGAAAGAGTGGGTCGTAATCCTTACTGTCGAAGGACCTGATGGCAAATCGGTCAGATCAAAGGTTTGGGATGTGGTGACACAGTAAATGATTGTTAATAAATATTGCCCAATTATTACAGATTCCTGTTTTCTGGCCCATTTGCAGATACTGAGACAGGGTATACTATGTACTATTAATGCTCAGCTAACTTAACCATGAATGCAGAGAATATGAAAAAATATCTGTTTACAGTATCCCTTTTAATAACTGTTTGTTTCCTGAAGGGGGCTGATGTTGAAAATCTTCGCTGCGAATACCTCATCAACCCAGTTGGTATAGATGCACCATCGCCACGTTTAAGCTGGATAATTACCTCTGCAAAACGCGGTGATCGTCAAACTGCCAGCCAAATCATCGTTTCATCTTCACCTGAAAATCTTGCAAAGGACAGAGGCGATATGTGGGATACCGGGAAAAGTGAATCAGATCAATCAACACAGGTAATTTATCGTGGCAAATCCCTGCAGGCAGGTGCAACGTACTATTGGAAAGTAAAGATTTGGAATGTTGACGGCAAACCTTCAAAATGGAGTCAGCAGGCCTGTTGGTCAATGGGTTTGCTTACAAATCAGGATTGGAATAATGCACGTTGGATCGCCTTTAAGGATGGCGGTCGATGGAAAAAGGAGTGGGAACAGCATAAAGATGCAGAATTAAAAAACCTTCCACCGCTTAAATGGCCCAACACCTCCTGGCCCTGGAAAACGGGGAAAGACAGTTCCATTTTTACCCTCTATGAAATGGCTGATCCGAAATACGATCCATCACCCCTGTTTCGCAAAGAATTCCGGTTGACGAAAAAAGTCCGGTCAGCAAACCTGTATATTTGCGGATTAGGATATTACGAAGCATTTCTAAACGGGAAAAAGGTAGGCGATCACGTGCTTGACCCGGCATGGACCAATTTTGAACAGCGTGCCTTATATGTGAGTTACGATGTGACCAACCAGGTATTTCAGGGTGGAAATGCAATAGGCGTAATGCTGGGAAGAGGACAATACAATCCGCTTTGTAACGATATATGGGGACTGAGTCAGTCCAGCTGGATCGATCAGCCAAAACTGATTGCTCTTTTAAACATTGACTACACCGATGGGACCAAATCAGAAGTGATTACAGACAGCAGCTGGAAAACGGCAGGTGGACCAATTGTTTATGACGATACACGCCATGGAGAACTTTATGATGCACGCCTGGAACAGAAAGGGTGGTCTTCTACGTCATTTAATGATCACGACTGGAAATATGCTTCTATCGTACAATGGAATGGCCGTCTGGAATCACAGATGATGCCTCCGGTTCGATGTTTCACACCAATTGCTCCGGTAAATACCTGGCATCAAGGGAAAGGAATAATGGTCTGTGATATCGGAAAAAACATAGCGGGATGGGCAAGGGTGAAAGTTCATGGCCCTTCGGGGTCGAAGGTACTGGTCGAATATGTTGAAACACCTACCGATAATGAGTTGGTTCCAAACCTGCCCCAAACAAAAGCGTATAAAAATATAAAGGATAAATTTTATGCCGCTTTTCATGACAGGTTCGTAAATATCAGACAGCAGAACGGGTATATTCTTAGAGGTAAGGGTG
>JAHEYS010000071.1 GCA_023251475.1 Prolixibacteraceae bacterium | reverse complement strand
AGTATTTAAATAACTATTTATCAACACTATATAACCATTTTTGTTAATAGTATCTGAAATTTCAAAAGCCTCACAATTCTCCCTGCTTTTTAACTAAAAAATCTTCCGACCACCCCTGGTTTCTAACCGCGGATTATAAAACAAATTGGGCGATTGAAAATCGCCCGACCCATTCGCCCGACCTATTCGCCAAACCCGTTTGCCCGACCTGGAGCTTTGATATATTGGATTTTACTATTTTACAAAATAAACCTTCGCTAAAAAATCTTCCATAGAGGTAGGTTTTCTGCCCAATAAATTTTCCAAATCTGTATGCTCACCCGTAAATTCACCCTGCCTGATCGCCTCTGCAAACCCTGCAAACATTCTTACATATTCCATCGGTACACCCGCTTTTGATAACGTACTGGTATAAATTTCAGCAGTCGGGCTTGTGTAGGAGATGGATTTATTTGAGCGTTTGCTTAAAACGTCTGCCATATCCTGCAATGAAAAATTTTCAGTATTGCTTAAAGAATACTCCCTGTTTTCGTGCCCTTCGCTGGTCAGAACGTTGGCAATCGCTTCTGCCATATCCATTCGTAATGCAAAGGCTGATTTCGTCTCTCCCGCAGGAAAAAACAGACCAGTTTCCAGAACTTTTTCACCTAAAAACATCGGCAATGCATCCATATAAAGATTGTTTCTGAAGATGGTATACGTCATTCCGCTGGCTTTTATTAATGCCTCGGTGTCAATATGTGCCTTGGCTATCATCGCGATTGGCGACGTGTCCGTATCATTTTTGCGTTCAAAACTGGTATAAAGGATGTGTTTTACACCAGCTTCCCTGGCCGCTATTACGGCATTCTTCTGCTGTGTACCCCTGTTCGCAATATCGCTGCCTGACACCAGTAATAATTTGTCCACCCCTTTAAAGGCTTCAACCAATGAGCCATAATTATTGTAATCGCCGGTTAGCAGGATTACCCCTTTTGCCTTTAAATCTGCTGCTTTTGATTCATCCCTGATCAACGCAGATATGGTATTGGCAGAAATACCTTTTTTTAATAGAAAGTCAATCGTTGCCTTTCCCAAATGTCCTGTTGCTCCTGTTACTAATATCATGGTTATAATTTTTTAATTAAATATTATTTGTTTAGGCAAAAGTAATTACATTTGCTATATAAAAGGAAGTAGTATACAAAAGTATAGCGCTATACTTTTGTATACTTTGAGTAAAACAAATATAAAAATGGACAAATCGATTAGTTTTATGGATGTCAAAGCCTGCCCGATACAATTTGTGCTGGCAATAAATGATACGCTGAATGTAATCAGTGGTAAATGGAAACTGCCAATTATTGGTTCCTTGTTGTTCGATAAAAAACGGTTTACCGAGATACAGCGAAATATTCCGAAAATAACCCCGAGAATGTTATCAAAAGAATTAAAGGATCTGGAAATGAATGGGATAGTAAAACGGACTGTTTACGATACGATTCCTGTCTCTGTCGAATATGAATTGACAAACTCTGCAAAGTCATTAAGTGATGTGCTGGATAAAATGCTTGAATGGGGCTTACAACACAGGAAATCGACAATCTCTGCCGCAAATCATGGTTGACTTTCTTATTATCGGTCAGGGACTGGCCGGAAGCCTGCTGGCCTGGGAACTGATACAACGGGGTTGCAAGGTACTTGTGGTTGATAACGGTGAGAAGAATGCCTCACAGGTTGCTGCGGGGGTGATTAATCCGGTAACCGGGATGCGGTTTGTAAAATCGGATAATGTTGATTTACAGCTTCCGGTGGCAATAAGTTGTTACGCTCAATTGTCGGATTTTTTTCAGGAAGCGTTTTTTATAGAGAAACCGATGGTGCGGATTTTTAAAAGTGAAAGGGAATCTGATGAAGCACGAAAGCGGCTCAGCAATCCGGACTATCAGCCATACCTCAACAATATCCGGTCGCAGGAAAGCTCAATTGGAAGCATTGCAACACCATGTGGTTACCTGGAACAAAAACAAAACGGTTATTTATTGACACAGCCGCTGCTGAACTGCCTGAAAGCTTATTTTATTTCCAGGGACAGTTACTGCAATGACAATCTTAGTTATCAGGATATTCAGACCGAACCAACCTTGAGCTGGAAGGGTATTTATCCCGGGGAAATTATTTTCTGTGAAGGTTACAAAGCAAGCCGAAATCCGTGGTTCTCATGGCTCCCCTTTGAGCCGGTAAAAGGTGAAATCTTAACACTGAGGCACGAAACAATATTGCCCGATAAAATCCTCAATTACGGGAACTGGCTGATCCCTTTAAACGACCATCAGATCAGGATCGGCGCCACATTCGACCGTGAAAACCTGGACACACTAACTACGGAAGAGGGCAAAAATGAGTTGCTAAAAGCGGTCAGTAAACTCTCCTCAGCGTTGAGCGAACCAACTTTAATCAACCATCAGGCGAATATCCGGCCATGTACATCAGACCGGCATCCTTTTATCGGTAAGCACCCGAAACATAAGCAACTTGCTATCTTTAACGGGTTTGGCGCAAAAGGGAGTCTGCAGATTCCATGGTTCAGTCAATGTTTCGCAGATCATCTTTTATCCGCGAAGCCATTACCCGCTTCTGCCGATATCGGGCGTCATCTCAAAAAGCATTATGCAGATCAGTAAACTACCATGATCCGCCGGCGCCTCCGCCGCCAAAGCTTCCTCCACCAAAGCCTCCGAAGCTGCTCCCTGATGAACCTCCGCCAAAGCCGCTGCCCCCCGAAAAATCGTTCCACGATCCATCGTGTCTTCTGCTCAACATATCACCCAACAGCAAACCACCAAGGAAACCTCCCGTGGTTGAGCCTCCAATGCCATGGTATTCATTACTCCCCCTTTTGAAAAGAAAAGCAATAACTAAAATAATCATGATCAGGACAAATCCACTAATTCCCGATTTCCCCTTGCCGGTTGATTTAATGTATTGATCTGCTGTAAATTCACCTGCAGTAAGCGAAATCAGCACATCGGTACTCCTGTCAAGACCCTTGAAATAATCATTTTGCCTGAAGGCAGGAAGTAATTCCGCGCCGACAAGGGCCTGCCGGGCTACAGCATCCGGAACGACAGCCTCGAGTCCGTAACCGACAGCGACAAAGACTTCGCCCCGTTCGTTACCTACTTTAGGTTTTACCAGAATCAGTATCCCGTTGTTTTTCCCTTTCTGCCCGATTCCCCACAGCTCGGAAAGTTTTACTGCATAATCGGCTTTATCATAACCCGAAAGTGATTTGACAGTAACAATTGCGATCTGTGTAGAGGTTTTCTGGTTAAAGCTGACCAGTTTGTTCTCCAGAAATGCCTGTTGTTCGGAAGAAAGGACCCCGGCAAAGTCATTTACAAGTCGAGGCGGCTCTGTCCGTGCAGGAAACTCACCCTGCCCGCTGGAAATGTTGGGGAGAAACAGCGCCATCAACAGTATCAATAACGCAAAATACCTTCTTAATTGTTTATCGTTCATTATTTTCCGTATGAAATTTCGTCCGAAAGCTCATTTACATCATCTGTCTGCCAGGGGAAATATTGTTTCAGTTGTTCTCCTGCTTTTCCGATTCCGTAGATCAAACCTGTTGCAAATTCCCCCTTGGTGAAATAGCTGATCATCATCTCTTTGATCTCATCCCAAAACCCTTCAGGGACCACATTATTGATCCCCGAATCGCCTAAAATCGCAAATTTACGGTCATTGACCGAGAGGTAGATTAACACGCCATTCCGATCCTTTGTCTGATCCATATCCAGCTTTTTGAAGAGCCATGCGGCCCGGTCAAGTACCTCTTCGCGGCACCTGCTTTCGATGTGCACGCGAATCTCGCCACTGGTCTGATTTTCGGCTTCCTCAATAGCCCTTGCAATTAATTTTTCGTTCTCTTTTCCGATAAACGCTTTAGGGTTCATAACGGACGACTTAAAATTGAACTTTTGGCGCTTTATCGGCCCCTTTTTCAGCTTCAAAATAGCCCTTTTTCTCAAAATTGCGCATTGAAGCGATAATGCTTTGCGGGAATTGCCGGATATAGGTGTTATAGCCCCTGGCAATCTCGTTGAATTTCTGCCGCTCAACCGTAATCCGGTTTTCTGTCCCTTCCAGTTGCGCCTGAAGATTCAGGAAACCTTCGTTGGCTTTTAATTCGGGGTATTTTTCAACCACCACCATCAACCGACCAAGGGCAGATGACAAACCACCTTGCGCCTGCTGAAACTGCTGCATCGATTCGGGTGTAAGTTTTGTGGGATCAACGGTAACCTGGGTTGCCTTGGCACGGGCCTCAATCACTGCGGTTAACGTCGATTTTTCGAAGTCTGCATAGCCCTTTACTGTGCTTACAAGATTTGGAATCAGGTCAGAGCGGCGCTGATAAACATTTTCAACCTGAGACCATGCAGCGGCAACACTTTCATCCATGGTAACCATTTTGTTCCCCGTTGAAATTCCCCACTGAAATCCCAAAAACAATAGGACTACAATTACTATCACTACAATTATTCCTGTTCTTTTCATGTTTTGTCTCTTTTAAAATTGATTATTACACTTAGTTGTACAATTGGGTGTGAAATTAACTAACTAAATCATACTGTAAAAGGTTTTATTGTTATTAATTTCTTATGATTTGAAATACTAAAGTTACTTAAAGCGGAAGAAGAATGTCTATAATTGAAAAGGATGAAACCGGGCGGTTCCATCCTTTTACTAAAACTAACCAAACTAACTAACCTAACTAAACCTAAACTTATGAAAAAAAATGTACTGCAAAGATATGGGTGAGTTGATTGATCTCCAAATTTTTAATGTTAAAAAAATATAAAATTTGGAAATTCGAATTAAAATGTCGATTCGTCAGTTTCTTTAAGCCGGAACCCATCAGGGGAATATGGAATAAAAACGAAGCACGTTAACGTGTTCCCTGCAAGGAAGCAGGAAACAGATCAGGTAACCTTAATTTGGTAATGTTTCATCTGTTTTGTAGGTTTACCACAATATTGATTTCCAATCAAACAAAGACTAACTCACACAAAAACAGAAACATATGAACAATGATACAAAAAACAGGAAGTTTCAGCCGGGTCGCAAAATATTAAATATCCCAATTATCAGATTCTGGCACGAAAGGTCTCCTGGCTTTCTTATTCCGATTTTACTCCTTTTTAATACCATATTACTAACCCTGTCTGGTGTAAGTTTCGCAACTGAACAGGATAAAAATAGGGGACAAAAAGTCAGGGATGGGAAACTTCTCCGAAGCGAGATATGGCAACCTTTTGATGCACAGGTAGCCTATGGCGATTTTTTCGTATCTCCGCAGGGTAATGACAACTGGTCAGGAATGCTCGCAACACCCAATACTGCCAACTCCGACGGACCTTTCGCCACCATTGGTCGTGCCAAAAATGCGGTCAGGGAATTAAAATCCAGGGTTTATCTCCCTAAGGGAAAGGCTATCGATGCACGGTACGTGGGAACCTCATACCCCTACTGGAAAGGTAAGGATATAGTTGTTTTTATCAGGCAGGGATTCTACACCCTGAATGAACCTCTGGTTTTTACTCCCGAAGATGGGGGCGAACGGGTGGAAACCAACCTGCCGTCAGGTGCATTCGAGTGGCACCACCTGCGCGATAACTATGTCACCTATTCGGCATATCCCGGTGAAAAGCCGGTGATTTCAGGGGCTGTTCCGGTAACCGGATGGAAAAAGGAAAATGAAAGATGGGTGGCCCCGTTTAAAGGTACGGAGATCCCGGTACTGATTGCCAACGGGAAGAAACAAGTACTCGCCAGAACCCCCAATGCCGGATATTTTACACTGAGGAAAACACCATCATCTACTTCGGAAATACCCTATCAGCCAGGGGATATTAAAAAGTGGAGCGATATGCAGGACAACCGAATTGTCCTATTACTTCGTTGGCGCACTGCTTATAACGTTATTGACCGGATTGATGAAAAATCACAAACAGCCTTTCTTAAAACACCCGAAGATGGGCCTGATAAGAATAACGGTCTGCTGGTGGTCCCTCCCCGTTACTATATTGAAAATGTAAAAGAATTCCTCGATGCTCCCGGGGAATGGTTTTTTGATAAAAACAAACAGGAGATCAGCTATATCCCGGCAGAAGGGATAAAAGATCCAAATCTGGCCAGTTTATCGGTTCCTGTAATCAACCGGCTGGTTCAGTTAAAGGGAAACGAGGATAAACCGGTTCGTAACCTGCGGTTTTACGGATTAATATTTGAAGGGGCAAAGGAAAATTTCAGGAACTTCCCCCATTACTATGACCCCACACCCGGTTGCGTTGCCGTCACCTGTGAATACGCCTATGACTGTGAGTTTGCCCATTCCGGATTAAGGGCTTGCGGGGGAGTTGGCATGTCAGTCGGCCCGGGTTGTTTCAATTTGCGCATATTTAAAAACACGTTCGATGGACTGGAGCAGGGCGCCCTTGGTGTCAGCGGAACCACCGATATGAAAAACGGAAAGTTAAACCAGATTACCAGGGAAACCCGTATTGAACACAATATATTTTCCGAATGCGGTCTTGGGGGCGGCATTACGTTAGGGGTGGGTGGCACAGTTCATACGACCATATCACGTAATTACTTTACAAAATCGGGCAGACCCTACACCATTGACTGCGGCGCCGGGGGGCTTGAGGGGAGTATAACCAGTGATTGTATTATTGAGTATAACCATTTTGAGGATGTTCAGAATGATGCCGATGATGCAGGGGTAATTGTGGTTACCGGAATGACCTTTAACTCTTTCGTGCGACACAATATCATTCACAGGGTCCATCGCGGATTTTTCAGCGACAATGTGGCCTTCTGGTTCGATAATATGTCCAGTAACTGGACTGTAACCAACAATATATATTATGACATTGAGCAGGGTGAGATGAAAACATGTGGCACCTATTTGTCTGATAACCATTATGCCGATAATTTTTTGATTGAGCCCCCTAAGGTTGCTCCGGAACAATTTATTGAGGGAGATCCGCTCTTCACCTGCTCAAATCTCTCGGTTACCTTTAATGGCAAACCAATTGGCGGTCCCCTTACAACGGGCTCAATCATCAAAGTAAGGGCCGATGTTGCCAATTCAGGTAGTTCAGGTACCGCATCTGTTAACCTTTATATCGACAGGAAGATTGTTGAATGCAAGCCTTTCCCTGTAATCAGAAATAATACAAGGACGATAGAATTTGATTTACGGTTGAACGATTCCGGCGAACAGGAGATCGCTGTCGGTGAAACAAGACCACAGGTTCTGCTCGTTCAGGGCGAAAAGCCCAAAATTGTGTTCGATAAAATTCAGATTTCGGAGGAGAGCCTGCTGTCAGGGGAAAGTGTACGGGTAACTGCCCTGGCGACAAACCTGCAATCAGAAGCCATTCAGTCTGATATCATCCTGTTTGCCGATGGGAAAGAGGCAAAGCATCAGAAGGTTTATTTCAAAAGCAAGGAATACAAGGAGGTTTATTTTGACCTCATTCCAGAAGTTGGATCTTACCCCGTCAGGATTGGAAACAGCGACGAGGTGATGCTTAAAGTACTGAAATGCAGGGAACTCAACATGATAAAACAGAAATTGTATACCTACATTTCTCCAAAATCCAAACCTGCCGGTGTGGAGGTGATCCAGAAAGAGAACAGATACATTATCAAAGCCAGCGGGTGGGATTTTTACCATGCCGAAGACGCCTATGCGACTGTTTATCTCAAACAATTAAAAGGTGATTTCGTATCCACGGTAAAAATCGTTGCTTTTGGAAATCGCACGAGTGAATGGTACCGTTCGGGTCTGTTCGTCCGGAATGATATCAGCAAGAGTTTTGATGTTGACCGGGGAAGTAAAGGTTCCGTATTGATGTTCAGCACCCCTGGCCGGGCAGGGATAGAATACGATGAGTTTGGAAATGGGTGTATGCATAAAGCGGCAAGCGAAAATCTTCCCGAGAACTCCCCTACCCCGGTTTGGATTCGTCTGGAGCGGCATGGGGATCGTTTTACCGGTTATGTAAGCCTTGACGGGAAAAACTGGATTATCAAGCGGCAAACGAATCAGATTCCGGGGATTGAAAAGGCGGTAGATCTGGGTCTTGCTGCCGGCGCTCCTGATCAGAAGCAATATTCGGTTGAGTTTGAGGAATGGAAGATTAAGGTGGAGGATGAATAAATAGGGTTTTTATCAAGATTAGGTGACAGTGACGCGGAACAGTCTGACATTAATGCGGGAAACAATGATATTGACGCGGAAATCAGTGGCTGTCGTGCGGAGGTCCCTGACAATGACGCATTGTCAGGGGGAGGTTGCGCGAAGCTGTTTTACATCGGCGAGGGGCCTGCTGACAGTTGCGCATAGAGGATTGACAGTGAAGAAATGTCAGTTGGCGGTAAAATAGGTATACGTACTGATTCACCTGTTTTTTTTATCCTAATTTATTCCCCATATTTGTCCTTAACTAACGGCGCCATTATTAATGGGATCCAACTCTTCCGATTATGACGATTATTTTCTTCACCGGTTTAACCAGGGTGACGAATCAGCCTTTGAGCGGGTTTTCAAGGCTGACTACAACCGGATTGTGGGTTTTTGCCAACAGTTCATCGGGGATCAGGATCAGGCTAAGAATCTTGCACAGGATGCTTTTGTAAAATTGTGGCTCAACCGCGAAAAAATTGTGTCGGTTAATGGAATACACTCATTTTTATACACTTCAGCTAAAACAGATTGCTTAAACTACCTCCGGCATGATAAGGTAATCCGAAATTACCAGGATCAGCAACTTCAGGCCAGGGAGCGGGAATTAAACAGTGAGATTCTGGAGACATTTGATTTTGATCAGCTGGAGATTACCGAGCTTGAAAAAATGATCAACCAATCTATCGGAGAATTGCCTGAAAAATGCCGGCTCGTATTTACCATGAGTAAAATTAACGGGATGAAAAACAGTGAGATTGCCGCCGAACTGTCAATTTCCATTAAATCGGTTGAAGCCAATATGACCAGGGCTTTAAAAACCCTGAGGGTAAAACTTGCTGAATATTTACCCGTTATTCTGGTTCAGATCATCATACAAAATACCATTCAATAACCTTTTACTTCGCGGTTCATCTGTTGCAGGTTATGATTAAATATCCAGATTGCAACAGATTGATGCTGATTCATGCCAGTCGCAAGTTGCCAACTGCCGGTCGCCAGTTACAAGCCAATTCACGGTAAATTATCAAAAAAATATAAAACCGATATAGGGTTATCTCCTTGTGAGGTGTACCTTACTCAAGAACACTACTAAACATGGATTTTCAACTTATCAATAATTATTTACGCGGAGAGGCTTCTGAGTCAGAGGTAGCTGAAATTTTTCAATGGATCGATGCAGATCCGGAAAACAGGAAAGAATTTACAGCCTACAAAAAAATCTGGGCGCTCACTGCAAAGGGCGATGAAAACGAGGCACAGCTCTGGAGAGATATGGCTCCGGGTTTGAGGAAAAAGCAAAAAACTCATTTTCTGCAAATATTTAAGTATGCCGCAATATTCCTGGTGGTGTTTGGCGCCGGTATGGCCATTCAATACGCAGGATTTGGTGTAAAGAAAAATGAACTGGTTTATCAGAAAAGTACCACTATTGCCGCTCCACTGGGACAAATGACCAATGTTGAACTACCTGACGGAACAATGGTGATGTTGAATTCCGGAAGTTCAATCACCTATTCCGGCAACTATTCCCTCGGCCAGCGACAGGTGACCCTGAACGGAGAGGCTTATTTTGACGTGGTTAAAGACCGGAAGCGCCCTTTTCTTGTTCAGACTTCATTACTCAGTTTCAAGGTTTACGGAACTTCATTCAATATTGAAGCCTACCCGGATGAGAAAAAAGTTTGTGCCACATTGGTCGAAGGGAGCCTTGGAGTGATCAACAAATCGAATAAGGAGATTTGCCTGCTGACACCCGGTGAAAATGTTTATTTCGACGCCCTCTCATCACATATTTCAGTAAATAAAGTAAATACAGAATTATATACTTCCTGGAAAATTGGATTGATCACCTTCAGAAATGAGAAACTCAAGGACATTGCCCGAAAGATTGAGCGGTGGTACAATGTGAAAATCGTGATCAATAACCAGAAATTGGGGGAACAGGCTTACTTTGGGACAATTATGAAAAATAAACCGGTAGACCAGATTCTCGATGTACTGAAATTAACCTCCTCATTAAAATATAAAATTATAACCCGGTCAGACAAACCAACCCTTATTTACTGGAACTAAGGGGTGCTGCAGATTAAGGACAGATAACTAAAATGTTAACTAAACCGTATAAAAAATGAAAGATAACTCAACCTGAAAAACAAAAAAATCAGTCCGAAAATACTGGACATATTTTCAGACTGATGATTTACACCGGAACAATAAATAACCGGTTTGTACTTGATAAATAAAACCTTAAGTCAAAGGGAAAATTATTCACCAAAAACATTTCAAATTTATGAAAATTAACAGAACTAATATCCCCCTGCTCGGGGATATCAGAAAAATCTTGCGAATTATGAAAATAGCTGCGGCATTGGTGTTCATTTTGAGTGTCCATTCGTTTGCGAATTTGTATGGACAGATGACAAAGATCAATATTTCGATGGCGAACGCCTCCTTTAAAGAGGTGATTGAGCAGCTGGAAAAGGAGAGTGGTTATTATGTGGTCATTAAATATGACCACACGCTTCTGGATAAAAAAGTCGATGCTAATTTTAGGGAGGCAACTGTTTCAGAAATATTAGATGATTTGCTGAAAGACACCGGCTTAGGATACAAATTTATCGACAAGTATATCGCTATCAGCTCATTGAGCGAACTAAATGCTGGAACCCAGCAGCAAAAAACTTTAGCCGGCAAAGTGACCGATCAGGTGGGCGCACCAATCCCCGGAGCATCAGTGGTGGTCAAAGGGACCACAATTGGAGTTACCACCGACAACAATGGTAATTTTACACTGGCCATACCTGCGGATGCCAAAATACTTATCTTTTCGTTCGTAGGGATGAAATCTCAGGAAATCACCATTGGCAATCAGTCTGTCATAAACATCCGTCTGATTGAAGAAACCATAGGAATCAGCGATGTAATCGTTGTGGGATATGGCACCCAGAAGAAAAATGCGATAACGGGGTCAGTCGCTACTGCAAAACTGGATCTTTACAGGGAAGTTGCTGTAAACAATGTCTTTGAAAGTGTAAAAGGGACCATAGCCGGTTTCAATGTGGCCGGGACAAATACCGCCGGAGCTGAAGCCGGAATATCCATACGAGGACAAAACTCCTCTACTGCCGGCACAACCCCTTTGATTGTTGTTGACGGAGCGATTTTTAGCGGCGCGATTACCGATATTGCCCCTAATGACATCGAGAGTTTTACGGTATTAAAAGATGCAAGCGCTGCAGCAGTTTATGGTTCAAGATCAGCCAACGGGGTCATCCTGATTGAAACAAAAAAAGGGAATGGAATTGAAGGCAAACCTAAATTTGAGGTGATAACCAGCTATGGTGTAAGCAATGAACTGGAACCACTTAAGGTCTATGACGGACCTGGCTATATCCAAAGGCTACTTGATATCAGGACTGCAAACGGACAGGAAGCAGACCCAACCAAGATATCCCAGTATTTACAAACCGAGGAACAAAAAAACTATGAAGCTACACCCGATCATCAACCAACCCTGGTAGATCCTTACGGGTTATTCAGTCAAATTGGCAACAGCTTTAATTCAACGGTCAGCGTTTCAAACAGGACAGACAAGACCAGTTATTTTATTTCCGGAAATATGATCAGGCAAAATGGGGTGATCATTAATGACGAGTTTAAACATTTTTCAGGCAGGGTAAATATATCGAGCGATCTGACCAATTGGTTTACCCTTGGGATTAAGAGTTATTACAGTTTAAGGGATTATTCAGGTTCGACAATTTATGGGAACGGCACCTCAGCAAGCGGAAGTAGTCCCACCCAGTTTAGTCCGTATGCCACTTTAAGAGGCGCTGACGGAAAGTATTTGCAGTATCCCCAAACAACCACCTCATTTAACAGCCCTTACTGGCAGATTTCGAATGAAGATGTTGATTTAAGGAACAGCTTAAATGGTATTGTCACGGCAGTGGTTAGAGTGCCATGGGTGAAAGGTCTATCCTATAACATGAATTGGTCAAATACCCTGAACTGGTCAGAGCGGAATTATTTCAACGATAAAAACACCCTGGATGGTCTTTCAAAGAATGGGATGGGCCAGCGTGCCTATAGCCGTACTTACAACACGTTGCTGGATAATCTGATTAAATACAACCACACATTTTACGAAAAACATAATGTCGATGTCACTTTGCTCTATTCAATAGAAAAATCAAAATATGAAAACATGTCGGCCTATGCAGAAGATTTTGACAGTGATCTGGGTACCTATAAACTGGAAAACGGTAAAACGCAGAAAGTAGATACCGGTGGCGGGGAAACAACCGGAATCGGCAAAATGGCCCGGGCGACCTATACTTTCGACAATAAATACTCCCTGACCGGAACAATTCGTGAGGACGGATATTCTGCCTTCAGTAAAAATAAGAAGTGGGGAACCTTTCCATCTGTAGGGGTCAACTGGAATATTTCGAAAGAAGTTTTCCTGAAAGATGTTAAGGCAATTAATAACCTGGCTTTGCGCGCATCGTATGGCACCAACGGAAATCAGTCGATTGCGGCCTACAGCACACTCGCGAAAATGGCTTCCAGTAAATATCTGTTCTACAATGATCCATCTTATGTATTTACCCAGTACGTTTCCAGTTTAGCCAACGACGATCTGGGATGGGAATCGACTACCGGGTTAAATCTGGGATTGGATTTTTCGATCCTCAATAAAAGGCTGAGCGGGTCAGTTGATGCTTACAAAACAAGAACCAACGACCTGATGTTCTCACTTCCTTTGCCCGCCGCATCAGGGAAAAGCAGTATCACTTCAAATATTGGTGAAATACAGAACAGGGGAATTGAATTGAACCTGAGCTCAGTGAATATAACTACGGCAAAATTCAAATGGAATTCTGAATTTGCCTTCTCGCTCAACCGTAACAAAGTGGTCACTATTCTGGGAGATGATAAGAATGGTGACGGAATAGAGGATGACCTTATTTCTGCCGGATATTTTATTGGCAGGTCATTGGGAACAATTTATACCTATAAAGTTATCGGGATGTGGCAGCAGGAGGACAAGGATAACGGAACAATTATGACCGGAATGTTGCCGGGAACGTATAAATTAGAGGACGTGCCTGATGCAAACGGGGTTGTGGATGGAAAAATCACATCGGATAAGGACCGTCAGTTTATTGGCAACTCAAAGGAAAACTTCAGGTGGAGTATTACCAACACATTTAAATACAAGGAGTTATCCATAATGGTTTACTTATATTCCATCTGGGGTGGAAACAATTATTATTTATCAGGGAACAACACCCCGTATAATGACGGTTATGCAAACAGGGGGGACTTAAACCATACCATTTATGATTACTGGACGCCAACAAATACAGGGGCAACCTACCCACGTCCAAATTATGCAAGTGCAGCCTACCGCGGGGTGAAATATTTTGACCGCAGTTTCATCAAGCTACAGAAAGTGTCCTTGTCCTACGATTTTACAAAAATGGTAAAACCATGGGGGATACATGGTTTAAGCTGTTCCTTAAGTGCCGACAACCTTTTTACTTATGCACCACACTGGGAAGGACTCGATCCTGAAACAAACACGGGTTTGAATTTCAATGGAATTCCGTCTATCCGTACTTATCTGTTTGCTGTTTCATTAAACTTTTAATAAATCGAAGCGATGAAAAAAATAATCTATATAATAATTTTTCTTTCTGGATTTGCAGTGTTCTCCTGTACCGAGTCATTGACAGAAGTGCCGAAAGATTTCGCCAGTCCGGAAAATTCTTTTACCAATAAAGCCGGCTTTGATGCAGCATTAGCCAATATCTATCTCTCTGTACGCAATCAGATGTACATCGGCGATGGTGATATCTGGAGCAGTTATGATATGTTAGGGGCTGACGTGGACCTGGGTGATCTGAAGGTAAGTAATACCGCCTTTGATGAAGGTTTCTTCTGGAATACGCTAAATTACGACAGCGGATTTGCCAGTAAATGGTGGTCACGCTATTATAACTGGATTTTCCAGGCCAATACCATCATTGGCAGGGCCGAAGAACCTACGGCAAAATGGACCTCGGAAGCCGAGAAAACTGCAATCGTGGGTGAAGCTAAATTTCTGCGTGCTTTCGCCTATCATTTTCTGGCGAATATGTGGGGCGGGGTTCCCCTGGTTCTTGAAGAGACCAAAGGGGCCCGGTTTGATTACGTAAGAGCAACACAGGATGAAGTTTATCAGCTCTGCAAAAGTGATTTGGAATATGCTGTTCAATATATGCCTACCATCAACACGGTAAAGGGTGGAAAGGCCTCCAAAGAGGCAGCGAACCATTTGCTTTCTGAAGTAAAAATCTGTCTTAAAGACTACCAGGGCGCCATAGATGCCGCAACTGCGGTGATTACCAGTTCGAATATGGCCCTGATGACCACCCGTTTTGGCCCATGGAAAACATTTACTTTTAACGGTTACGATTATAAGGGACCGAATGCACCCTGGGGTGATGTCTATTTCGATCTTTTCCAGGATGGCAACTTCAACTGGAAAGAGGGGAACAAGGAATCCATCTGGAATATCCAGCAGGATCTGAAAATTCTCGGTGGAGGGAATGATGTAAATACAGCCGGCGGATTATTTGGAATGGAGAGATGGTGGGGACCAGTTCCATGGAATATTAAAGATAAGAACGGAGTAACCAACTTTTTGAAGGATACGGTTCAGGGAAGACCTGTCGGGAAAATAATCTTGTCAGGTTATG
The DNA here is from genome assembly GCA_023251475.1 of Prolixibacteraceae bacterium. Lineage (GTDB taxonomy): Bacteria > Bacteroidota > Bacteroidia > Bacteroidales > Prolixibacteraceae > JAAFHB01. Next base: position 15,496 of record JAHEYS010000071.1, on the reverse strand, counting down.
CCGATTCACTGATCTGGAAATACAAGGGGGATTGGAACAATGATATCCGGAATTCGGAATATAATATTCATAGAACCTGGTATTGGCTAAATCCGGCCAGTGCATTTTACGGCCAGCAGATTACTGCAGCAAATATGGGTACTCCAACGACCTCAACAACCAGTGTATCACCTCAATTTATCAAATTCGTTTCTGCCGTACATTATCACCAGTTTCAGGATGCCACAAGCAAGCAATGGCACGATAACGGACGAACCTATAAAGACTGGTATATGATGCGGCTTGCTGAAACCTATTTGTTAAGGGCTGAGGCATATCTCCTTAAAAGCGATAAGCAAAAAGCGGCTGATGATATTAATATGATCCGCAACAGGGCGAAAGCGACACCGGTTACAGCAGGAGATGTAACCATCGACCTTATCCTGGACGAACGGGCCAGGGAACTCTACGGTGAAGAATTCAGGGTCAACACCTTAATGAGAATGGGAAAACTGACCGAATACCTGAATAAATATAATGGCGCCATAAAACAAAAAGGTTATACCATTCCAGATTACAAAAACAAAATGCCAATTCCACACTCCGAAATAGAAGCAAATAAAGGTGCAGTTCTGGATCAAAATCCTGGATATTGATATTTTTTTAAGCTACTTTTGCTTACATAATTGTATCCGAAACCATCATTTAGTTTAAATCAGGATCAGGCGGTTTGTCTGATCCTGATATAGACCGTCACATGATAACTGCTTATGTGACGATTTATATCCAGAGCCAATGAATTCACGTGAAAGAATCTTAAAAACATTAAATCATGAGGAACCCGACCAGGTTCCTTACGATCTGGCCGGTTCAACCTGGACAGGCATTACCAATGGGGCCTACCAGAACCTGCTCAAATTTCTGCACCTTCCGTCTGAGGAACCCGTTTGGGCAGATGTCATCCAGCAAATTGTAGTTCCCTCTCAAACGGTACTTGAGCTGTTAAAAGTCGATACGCGTGGTTTGCTTCCACTGACCAGTCACAACTGGGATGTTTACAGCAAACTGACCGATGCAGGGGAGAACTGGGAGTACCTGGATGAATGGAATTTCACCCATCATTTCCCCAAAAACAATGGGCACTGGTTCTCGCTGGTCAAAAATCCCATGGACCAGATTGCCGATCCAACAGAAAATGACATCGTCCGGTTTAACTGGCCTTTTGCGGCGGATAAGCAGCGAATTGCGGGATTGCGCGAAAAGGCGCTGCAATTCAGGGAGCAGGGGAAACTTGTCATGATCAAGGGGCTCTGTGCCGGCGTTTTTGAGATGCAACAACGGGTAAGAGGGATGGCCAACGCCATGATGGATCCTTTTATGTTTCCCGAATTTTCAGACAGGCTGATTGGGAAGATTGCCGATCTTAAGATTGAATTCTGGGAGATGGCATTAAATGAACTGGCTGATGTTGTTGATGTTGTTGCCGAAGGTGATGATTATGGCACACAGGATTCGCAACTGATCGATCCGGACCATTTCCGGATCTACTATAAACCGCATATTGCACGGGTAACCGCCGCAATGAAGCAGAAGGCTCCCAATGCAAAGGTGATGTTTCACTCTTGTGGAAATGTTCGTCCGATAATTCCCGATTTTGTTGAGATGGGGATAGATATTCTGAACCCGGTGCATATAACTGCCACAGGAATGGAACCGGTACAATTGAAAAAAGATTTTGGTCGTGATATTGTCTTCTGGGGTGGTGGCGTTGATACCCAAAACGTACTTCCTAACTCGACCCCTGCCGAAGTGTCGGATAATGTAAAAAGAAATATGGAAGCACTGGCGCCCGGAGGCGGCTTTGTTTTTACCACTGTCCACAATATCCAAAGTGAAGTGCCGCCACAAAATATCATCGCGATGTGGGAAACTCTTCAGAAATATGGGAAATACTAAAGAGGATAATTTTAGAACATCTGGCAGACAGATCGTTAAAATTTCCATTTAAGGCAGCTGGCAACTTGCATCTGGTGGATATTTGACGGGATTAGGCAATATTCCATAACTAAATTAATGATAATAGACTACCAACTGATAAATTACCTGCTTCCTGCAAGTAGCTAAATGCCAGTAGCAGTAGGATAATACAATCTAAATATGAAAGTTCAATTTACCAATACAATTCACTAAAGAATCCATAACAAATGAACCGCAAAGAATTTATCAAACGAAGTGGTATGGCAACGCTGGGGGGTATAGTTCTTCCAACGATTGTTCCTTCATCGGTTTTCGGGAAAAATGCACCCAGCAACAGGATCGGAGTCGGCATGATCGGGGTAGGGCGACAGGCTGTAAGCGTCAATCTCAAAAATGGTTTTCTAAAACTCGATAATTGTCAGGTAGTTGCGATCAATGATGTCGACTCATGGAGGATGGGGAATGCCGCCAAAGTGATCAACGATGCTTATTCAGCAAAAAAGGGAGTTACCTACGCCGGAGTAAAGTCGCATGATGATTACAGGGAATTGATTGCCAATAAAAATGTTGATGCAGTGATGATTTCGACCTCCGATCACTGGCATTCACCGGCAGCAATAGCAGCGGTGCTGGCCGGCAAACATGTATCGGTTGAGAAAGCGCTCTCTGTCAGTTATTCCCACAGCAGGGCATTGGTTGAAGCAGTTAAGATGAAAGGGGTTGCCAACCGTCTTGACAGTGAGTTCAGGTCGCTTGAGCCATTCTGGAAAACGATTGAAATCGTTCATAATGGAGTGATTGGAAAACTGACAAATGTAAAAGTAGGCGTTCCGGCCGAATTATCGGGAAGTGCCCTTGGCCCGCAACCAGAGATGGCAATTCCCAAAGAGCTGAATTATGACATGTGGCTCGGACCGGCATTCCCTGCCCCCTACAATGTAAACAGGGTTCACGATCCGCATACTATTGAAACTCGGCCGGGATGGTTGCGAAACGAAGATTACAGCAATGGAATGATTGTCAACTGGGGTGCTCATCTTTGTGACATTGCATTATGGGGGATGAGAAAAGAGGTGGAATTACCCGTCAGTATTGCCGGTACCGGAAGTTTTTCCAAAGGATTATGGAATTCCATCGAATCATTTAACCTGAATTACAAATATGCCGACGGTCTCACTATGAACTATATCATTGATCAGCCTTATGTGAAATTTGAAGGGGATAAGGGGTGGATCAAGGTTACTTATCCCGATAAAATAGAGGTGAGTGACCCCTCAATACTCAAATATAAACCCGGACCAAACGAAATTTCCTACAAAGACACCCTGACCGATAAAGCAGATTTTCTCAGGGCAATCGAAACCGGGAAGAAGGCATTTGAACCTCTCGAAGTGGGGCATAATGTTTATTCCACAACCCTGATGGGTTTAATCGCAATTAAACAGGGGTGCGAATTAAACTGGGACAAAACTGCGATGAAATTCACAGGCAATTCTGCTGCAAATGCAATGCTGAACAGGCCTTTCCGCGAAAAGTGGCTCGATAAAAACGTGGTCGACTGGATGAATAAATTTCAACAGGTACCCCTAAAATAGAACATGATGAAAAAGATTTTATTTGGAATTATCCTTTTAACTATTTGTGGATCATTGAATTCATATTCGAAGACGAAGGATTTAAACAACGTTTTCTACTGTTTTAACAATGCCATGCGGCTTCCCAATGCCCCCGTAGGGTACGAAGAACAGGCTAAACTGGCAAAGCGGCTCGGCTATTCTGGCATTGCAGGCCACACAGAAGACAGTTACTTCGAACTACGCAAGGCACTGGATAAGGTGGGGTTTGCCATGCCCGAAATTTATATCTCCCTGAAGATTGATTCCGGTGTTCCAAATTATAACCCACAGTTAAAAGCGCTGATAAAAGATTCAAAAAACCGCGATCTGTTGGTTACCCTTCATCTGCATAGTGAACTTTATAAAAACAATAAGGAAAAAGGTGATCTCAAATTTGAAGAGGTGTTAACTGACCTGGCGGATTATGCGGCGAAATATAATGTAAAACTTGCCATATATCCCCACTTTACGTTTTACTGTGAATCAATTGACCACACCTTGAAACTGGTAAAGATGGTCAACCGGCCCAACCTCGGAGCAGTTTTTAATCTGTGTCATTTCTTAAAGGTTGAAGGCCAGAAAAATATGGATTTACAGGTAAAAAAGGCTGTCCCCTATCTTTTTATGGTTTCAATTTCAGGCGCTGATACGGGCGACACCCAAAACATGGATTGGGACCGCCTGATTCAGCCATTGGGCAAAGGGAGTTTTGATCCCTACCCGCTCGTAAAACTTCTGAAAGACAACGATTACAAGGGTAAGTTCGGATTGCAGTGTTACAATATCAAAATGGACTGTGAACCGGCACTGACACAATCGATAAACACCTGGAATGGCTACAAAAAAAGGTATTCGAAGGAGAAGCACTAACTCAATGTCCGGAGATCAATCTTTCATATCGTTTAGCGGGAGTAAGGTGAAAATCGGACTACCGGCGACTTGATGCTGGCGACTGGCGGTTTGCGACTGGCAATTGGCTTAATTATCTTACCAGAATGAGACAAAACAAAAGTGTCAGGGGAGCATTCACCAGGTGCCAACCGCCAGCCGCTAATTATCAATTTATTTAAAGGAAGAACGCTATAACTGGAGGCGCAATCCGTGAAACGAATAAAACTTAAACAATGATTTCCAACAAGACCAACTTTCGCTGGATCATCGTGGCATTACTATTCCTGTCCACCACCATCAATTATTTCGACCGGGTGCTGATAGGCATTCTGGCGCCAAACCTCGGTGCAGAGTTTGGCTGGAATGAACAGGAGTATGGTTACATCGTCTTTGCCTTTCAGCTCACTTATGCTGTGGGCACTTTTATTATGGGATATGTGATTGATCGTCTTGGGACTCGTTGGGGATTTGCATTGGCTGCATTTCTTTGGGGAGTGGCGAGTACAAGCCATGCTTTGGCCAGAAGCTGGATGGGTTTTGCTTTTGCACGGATGGGTCTGGGGATCGGACAGGCAGCCAATTTCCCTGCAAGTATTAAGACGGTTGCCGAATGGTTCCCCCCTAAGGAGCGGGCTTTTGCTACGGGGTTGTTCAATGGCGGCTCCAATATGGGGCAGGTTCTTGCGCCATTGCTCATCCCGGTTATCCTGATGCTCTTTTTCTCCTGGAAGTTCGTATTTGTATTTTCTGGTCTGTTAAGTGCCGTTTGGCTGGTCTTGTGGCTGATCGTATACCGGACACCTGAACAAAGCCGGTTTGTCAATCAGGGTGAAAGGGATTATATACTGGAAGGTTCCGGAAATACAGAAAAGGTAAAGATTCCCTGGAGCCGGCTGGTGCTTTACCGGCAAACATGGGCGGTTGCACTTGGCAAATTATTTGCAGATCCTGTGTGGTATTTCTACCTTTTCTGGGGAGCTAAATTTCTACACTCGAGATTTGGAATCAACCTGAGTGGACTGGCTTTACCATTGGTTACCATATATATAGTGGCTTACTGTGGTGGAATCGGAGGCGGAGCCATGTCGTCCTGGTTATTAAAAAAAGGGAAATCGGTGAATTTTGCCCGTAAAATAACCATGCTGGTCAGTGCAATTCTCGTTCTTCCGGTGATGATGGTCCCATTTCTGAATTCGATTACGGGCTGTGTGGCGTTGATCGCACTTGCTGCTGCCGCGCATAACTCGTGGTCTGCCAACATTTTTACCGTGGCGTCAGACCTGTTTCCAAAATCGGTTGTTGGTTCGGTAATCGGGTTTGCCACAACAATCAGCGGAATTGCCGCAATGGTTACCTCGTTGCTGATCGGTTACGCACTGAATAAGTCAGGAACAGATGGATATGTTTTCCCGTTTGTGATTGCCTCATTTGGATACCTGATCGGACTTGCCATAGTTCACCGACTCTCTCCGGCAATGAAACCGGTATCGCTGAATCTGTAAATTGGAAAGATCTCGCCACTATGCCAGGAGGCAGAGAAAAATACTTTGGGTCATCAGTTGAAGTAAAAAAACGTACGCGAAGCAATAAAGTACCAAAGAAAAATAAATGATTGAATATAATCACCATAAAATTTAGAAATGGAACGCCGTCATTTTATAGCTCTGGCAGGCACTGGTCTGCTGGGAACAAGCATATTACCAAATTCATCATTCGCGAAATCATCATCTCAGTCTAAAATACGTTGGGTAAAGAATACGGGGAACAATTTGTTCAGCCAGGTGATTTGTGAGGCTGAGCCATTTGTCAGGAATGCTGCCTCAGCGGTGCTGGACGCGACCTGTTCTTTAGTGGAACAAGGGAAGAGTTATCTGAATATTAATCTGGAACCGGGTAAGGAAAAAATCAGAGAACAGCAAATCGAAGCCCAGTTAACCCATCAATTGCATAAAACCCCTTTTGGTCAGTGTGAAGATCTTTTGGAGGCGACTTTGAATGTCAGGAATCTGAGCAATTCGCCCAAACATATTGATATCAGCTTTATCACAGGCGTGCAATCCTCTGATCAATATGATCATCAACAAATTTATATTCCCATTTCAGCAGCCGGACTATTTAAGGATGACCGTCATGCGTCAATCGGAAGCCTTGACTTTTTCACCGACTGCGATCATAAAGTCGGACGGGAAAGCTTTGAGTGCAATTACCTGGAGCCCATGGCAAGCAATCCGAAAAAGCGGAAAACAAAAGCGCTAATACTTGCCCCTGTTGTCGATACCTATTATCCGGGAACTTCGTGGCGTGTTTCAATGTTCACCGAAGCGGAATTTCCATGCGAATTTAAATCGACACCCGACAAGCGGAATGATCCGCAATGGTCAGCCGGAAGACAAATTGCTTTAAATCCGGGTGAAGAGAAGACGGTTCGGTGTTTTCTCCTTATACATCAGGGAGATACTTCAGTTGCCTGGAATACTTTTCAATTATTTGGATATAAAGATTCAGTTAAAGTACCTGACTGGTTACGTAAGGTGAAAGTGCATTATTATGACTTTTTATCTTCAGCCAATGGAGAAAATGGGCATAGGGGTGACGGATATGAGGCTGACCTCCCGTATTTTAAGGAATATCATGTGGGTATGGCAACCCAGCATGGGTATTACCCCTCCATCGGAGATTTTATTCAGCCATCGAGGAAAAAATGGCTGGCCATGCAGGGCGATAAGCACGGAGCCGCCGAAATGTCAATCGACAAAATGAAGGCTCGGATTGAGGCAACCCGAAAGGTTGGTACACACCCGGCCGTCTATATGCACACCCTTTGTTTTGATGATGCCTCCCCCCTATTCAGCAAGTTAAAGGATTCTATACTTGTGAATACTGAGGGGCAGCCCATTAAATATCCGTGGAGCAATTCCGATACCGCGGGGCAGAACTGGTTTATGTCGTTCGCAGCAAAAGATTGGAGAGATCACCTGCTTAAACAGACCCAATATATTATGGAGATCTTAAATCCAGATGCAATCGTGTTTGATGAGACCTTCCTTTGTTTAGGTTATGATGAGCATCCCGACAGGATGGGACCTCTGTCTGCCCATTCCATCCCCTTTATGAAGGAGATGCGACAATTAATTCACTCTTATGGTAACGATAAGGCATTGTTAACCAGTGATTGCAGCATGGCCAGCATGGTGATGTGGGCTGATGGTGAGGCGGGCGACCATTCCTATCCCAGTTTGCTGGGCAACCCCCTCTACCGTAAAGAGCCGATCCGATATCTTGCCGCTCTTGGTAAAAAACCCTGGATCCCCTGCTCATGGCACTTTATACAGATGTGGGAACCCCAGATGGACCTTGCCCGAAAAAGCGGAACAGGGGTGGGTGTTGCCAATGGCTACATTGAGTTTAACGGACTGAAGAACCTGCCGGAAAACATTGCAGTGAAAATTAAAAACGATATCAAATCGCTCTTTTAATAAATATAAACTGGAAAATGAATAACCTGAAGGAATATTCATAAGTATAATAAGGTTAATCAGATGAATACGAAGACAAAGTTATTTGCAACATTCATTTTTCCGGCGTTGCTATCAGCACTGTTTCTTTTATACAATTGCTCAAACAGAGAGGGTTCAGGCGGAGTGAATGTTTTACATTCGTTCACCACTTTTAATAACGTCCGTCACGCTTTTGGCGGCGGCTTTACTCAATCGTCCACAGCAATTTTTACTTTTCCGGTCAAACCTGAGAATATAGAGAAAATCAAAATGTTTATTAAACTGGCTTGTCCTGCAGGTGGATGCAATGCCTGGGATGTGTTCGCCAATATTAAAGTGAAAGATCCTGCAACATCCAAATGGCTTGAGATTGGCCGGTATATTACCCCTTACGGAGTTGACAACTCACAGTTAACCAAAGGATTTATGATTGATGTCACTGACTTTAAGTCGTTGCTGACCGGCGAAGTATTTTTAAAGTCATTTATTGAAACATGGGGAGCCGACGGTTGGTTGCTGACCCTCAATTTTGAGATTACCGAGGGGATTCCTGACTATAAATACTATGCAGTAAGCGAGATTATTCAGTACAACAACAATTCATTGGAAGGAATCCCGTACGGTGAACCAAATAATTTAGTGGTTGACAAGAGCATAACTCTTCCATCGAACACCGAGAAGAGCTGTTTGCGGACAATTATCACCGGGTGGGGACATGCTACCCCCTCTGATCCGGATGGACGACCGTGTGCAGAGTGGTGTTTCCGGACAAATAAAATTCTTATCGGCGGAGTGCCTAAATTTACCCATATCCTGAACGGATGTGGATGCAGCACAAATCCTGTTCACCCGCAGGGTGGCAACTGGTCGCCCGACAGAGCTGGATGGTGCCCGGGCATGGAGGTCACAGTCAGGACGGATGTTCTTGAGTCTCCAATGGCCGGCGCCACTTTCAGTTACAAATACCAGCTGGAACCCTGGACCAATGATTTCAAATCATCTGCCGACAACAAACATGCTTATTACGCTATATCATCGTTTGTGGTTGTGAAGAGCAATACCCCTTTTACAACATCTCCAGTGGTGAATTAATCCAGCCCGATAATGCACATAATTAATACAAAGGCTAAATAAGTCATCATGAATAGTAATGGTTATTACAGTATATTATTCAAACTACTAATTAAATGCTGTTAGTGATATTTATGAAGAAAAATATTGTTTTTTTATTTTTTCTACTTGCATTGACCTCTTTGGGTCAGCCCAATAAATCTCACCCTGACGAAGAGAATGTCCTCTGGCATTCCCCTTCGGAAAATTCACTGGGATCAATGCCTGCCGGTAACGGGGACCTGGGGATTAATCTTTGGGTAGAGCAAAGTGGCGATCTGCTGTTTTACCTTTCAAAAACCGATACATGGAATGAAAACTCCAGGTTGTTTAAACTGGGACGTATCCGGCTTTCGTTATCTCCCAACCTTTTTACAGCAGGGAATTGGTTTGTACAGGAGTTAAAGCTGAAGGATGGAGTCATCCATATTGAAGGGGGAAATAAAAAGAATCCTGTTTCGATTGATGTCTGGGTCGATGCCAACCATCCTGTTGTGGAAATGAAAGTGAAAAGTTCCGGACTGGTTGAGGGGAAAGTGTCGCTTGAAATCTGGCGTGACCATCGCAGGCAGGTCACCAGTAAAAAGGAGGTCTACAGTTTTCCTGCCACAGGGGCACCTGACCTGTTTATTGAACCTGACACGATCATCGAATCGGATAACAGGCTTGTTTGGGCGCACCGGAATCTGCATTCCATCTGGACTAAAAATCTGGAACTTCAGGCGCTTGGGGAATGGACAAAAGATCATTCAGATCCATTACTCAACCGCACTTTTGGAGGGATGATCCTTTCGAAGGAGATGAAAAAAACAGATCACCAAACTTTACAAACAAAACAACCTTTAAAAGAATTTTCCGTTTCTGTCTTTGCCCTGACTGAACAAACCAAAACACTGGATGAATGGACCGATTCCATCAAAAAAATTGCGGATTACACCCGTCAGGTTAGTGCTAAGAACAGGTTTGAAAATCACAAAAAGTGGTGGAATTCATTCTGGGACCGCAGCTATATCAGGATAAGCACTACGGATACTTCTCAGATTAAAACGGTACAAAGCATCAATCAGGGATATTGCCTGCAGCGTTATATGAACGGCTGCAGCGGGCGGGGAAATTTCCCCATCAAGTTCAACGGATCGATCTTTACTGTTGATACCAAAAACCTGCCGGGAGACAACAGCGGTTTTGATGGCGATTACCGCAGATGGGATGGCGCCTACTGGTTCCAGAATACCAGGCTCCCATACTGGTCAATGCTTGCCGCCGGTGATTTTGACCTGATGCTCCCCCTTTTTAAAATGTATCTAAATGATCTGCCACTCAGAAAACTGGCTACCAGAAAATATTATGGTCACGACGGGGCTTTCTTCCCCGAAACCTTTTATTTCTGGGGAGCTTATATGAATGAGAACTATGGCCTCAACCGCGAAGGAAAACCTGACGGATTAACTGATAATTTGTATATCCGGCGTTACTGGCAGGGAGGACTGGAGCTCTCGCTGATGATGCTTGATTATTACAGCATGACGCAAAACGAAACTTTCGCCAGAGAAACGCTTATCCCGTTTACAGCGGAAATCCTGACCTTCTTTGACCAGCATTGGCAAAGAGATGCGAATGACAAAATCAGGTTCGAACCTGCACAATCGCTCGAAACCTGGCGGGTGGCCGTTAACCCGCTCCCTGAAATCGCCGGGCTTCGGAATGTGGTTAGTAGGCTGCTGCAGCTCAACCCTGATTTACAGACAAAAGAGCATAATGAGCTATGGAAGAAAATTATTAATGACCTTCCGCCAATCCCGATAAAAGAGGTAAATGGCAAAAAAGTGATCGCCCCCGCTGAGAACTGCGCTGAGCGGCAAAATACTGAAAATCCTGAGCTTTATGCCGTTTTCCCCTACCGCATTTTTGGCATTGGCAAACCACACCTGGATATTGGAATCAATACTTTCAATGAACGAGGCGACAAAAGTACCGGGGGATGGGTTCAAAATGCCATTCAGGCAGCCTGTCTTGGATTAACCAACGAGGCTGCCGGATTTGTGAGCGCTAATTTTGCTGCTTCAAATAAAAACTATAGGTTTCCTGCAACATGGGGCCCCAATTACGACTGGACACCCGATCAGGATCATGGATCAGTGACCATGATCGCCCTGCAAAACATGCTGCTTCAGACCAATGAAAATACGGTATCAGTTCTCCCTGCCTGGCCGGAGAAATGGGATGTGGAGTTTAAGTTGCATACCCCTGGAAACTCATTTATAAAAGGGAGTTACTCGGAAATTAAGGGATTAAAAATTGTGGGTAAGGGTGTTCCCAAAACAATTCGTATAAGAAATTGCATGAATGATAAGGAACTTAAATAATTGATTTAATTCTAAAATTTTTTTTCTGATTATGAATACAAAACTTATTTTCGGTTCAGCTTTGATCTCCTTCCTGCAATTAAATGGCGCAGCTGAAACGGCGCCTGCATCAAAAGATAAAAAGCCCAATATCCTCATTATATTAGCCGATGACCTTGGTTATGGCGATGTGCAGTGTTACAATCCTCAGCGGGGTAAAATTCCGACACCAAACATCGACCGTCTTGCTACTCAGGGGATGCGCTTTACTGACGGACATTCCTCCTCGGCTGTCTGCTCCCCTTCGCGTTACACATTGCTGACAGGACGTTATCACTGGCGCTCCAGACTTCAGTCGGGAATTGTCAATCTTTTCGAGGAGCCACTCATTGCTCCAGACCGACTAACCATTGCAGGTCTTGCAAAGCAACACGGTTATCGTACCGGCTGCATCGGCAAATGGCACCTGGGGTGGGATTGGCCGATCGATACCACGCAACGTAAACTATTCCGGACTGCAAGCAAAGTAAACAAGGATGATGAAGCCCCTGTAGCTACCTCCGCCAACCGGAAAGAGTGGCATGATATCTTTTCAAAGCCAATCGCAGGGGGGCCAACCACACGCGGATTCGATAGCTATTTTGGGACCGATGTACCAAACTGGCCACCTTTTTGTTTTATTGAAAATGATCGCACTATTGGAATTCCCACGGAGTTTCTTCCACCGGAAAACTATATAAATAATCTTGCAAGCCTGCGGGGTCCGGCACTGAAGGATTGGAAACTGGAAAATATTCTTCCGGCTTTGGGCGAACATGCGGTGAATTTCATTGCCGGATCATCAAAAAATCCGGCCCCTTTTCTGCTCTATCTTCCGCTTACTTCCCCCCATACTCCAATTGCAGTATTGGAACCGTGGAAGGGTAAAAGCGGGCTGAATGGTTATGCCGACCTCGTGATGGAGACTGACGCGCTGGTGGGACAGGTTCTTGATGCCCTTGAAAAGAGTGATATGGTAGATAATACGATTGTAATCTTCACCAGCGATAATGGGTGTGCCCCGTATATTGGAGCTGAAGCGTTGGAGGCCAAAGGTCACTATCCCAGTGGATATCTTCGGGGATACAAAGGAGATGCCTGGGAAGGTGGCCATCGGATTCCATTTATTGTCCGCTGGCCAGGAGTGGTAAAACCGGCAAGTATCTGTAATCAACTTGTCGAACAGGCCGACCTCATGGCAACCTTTGCCGCTATTCTCAGCACAAAGCTCCCTGACAATGCCGGTGAGGATAGTTACAGTATGCTCCCTTTGCTCAAAGGTAGGGACAAACCTATCCGCGAAAGCGCTGTGAATTGTTCGTTGACAGGTGTTCCTTCGTTACGTGAAGGGAAATGGAAACTGATCTCCGGAAAAGCAAACGGCGGCTTCACAAAGTTAGCGGACGATCATAAAATCAAACTCTATAATCTTACCGATGATCCGGGCGAAACGGTGAACCTGGCATCAGACCAACCCGGGCGTGTTGAAGAGATGAGGGCAATGCTCGAAAAAATTATTGCCAGTGGTCGCAGTACACCAGGTAAACAACAGGAGAATGATGTCAAAGTGCGTCGCTACCCGGCTGCCGGGAAATAAGGAAAGAGTAATTTTTAAAATGATATTCAAACAGATGGGATATGTAAGGAGTAAAAAGTTTTTGCCTGTAATGTTGTGCTTTTTCATCGTCTCAGGTGGATTAGGAAATAAGATTTTCGGTCAGGATGACCAATTTGCAAAGATCGGAGCTCAGCGTTACAATCTTAGAACCAACCTGCTTGTCGAACCATTGCCACCCGTTTTGCCTGAGAAATATTTACCCGTGGGAATAGACAAATCGGTAACATTCAAACCTCACCGCGACATTTCGACTAAGGAGGAACTGGATGCAGAACTGAAGGTGATCAGGAAGCAATATGCCCCGTTTATGCAAAATCTTGCACCTTCACTACCCAATTACCGGGAGCGGATTATCCTTTCGGAGATGAAATGGAGGGTCGAAACAGCAAAGGATCGTTCGGATTTTCTGCTCACGCTGCAGGGTGAGGGTGACTGGAAAAATGTCGCCATTCCTCATTACGGACCACCTTTGGGAAATGCCGTCACCTATTATTTTAAAGAGGTGAATATTTCAGCCGCGATGATCCAGAAAGGGTCGATTTTCCTGTGTTTTAAAGGGGTAGACTACCGGGGTTCCGTTTTTTTCAACGGCTCTTACTGTGGTTCACATGAAGGTTTTTTTGCCCCTTTTGAATTTGAAGTATCCAGGTATGTAAAACCGGGTATCAACAAAATTCTTGTTAAGGTGGAAAACGAGCCAACCACTACCGGATCGGTTGATGAAAACAGAAATCACGTGGTTGGTAATAAGATATATGCTGCGGGAGGTTTGGGTTACGATGAACCCGAAGTGGGATGGCATGTTTGTCCGCCCGCGATGGGGATTTTTCAGGATTGCTTTCTTGAGGCACGCTCCCCTTTGCACATCAGCGATATTTTCATCAGACCATTACCTGATCAGTCAAAAGCTGAGGCGTGGATTGAAATCAATAATTGTACCTCCAGACCTGCGGAAATAAAACTCTTGCTGTCACTTTACGGACAGAACTTTCCGGATACCATCTTCGGAAATATGGAATATTTGCCCGCCACTACCTATGTTCCGGGGGTGGGTGATCTGGCAAAACCAACCGACTGGAAAAAGAAGGTTCTACCTATGGAATATGGGGTGAACTATGTCAGGGTGCCGATTGAACTTAAAAATTTCCGCCGTTGGGGAATTACCGAGCCATGGCTGTACAACCTGCAGGTTAAACTCTGCATTGGTAAAGATACTGTTACCGATGCTTTATCCCAACATTTCGGAATGCGAAGTTTTTCGATGGACACTATCCATATTCCCAAAGGAAAAATGTACCTTAACGGGAAAATGATCCGGTTGCGGGGAGCCAATTCGATGGGCTTCGAGCAAAGGGATGTCTTTACAAAAAATTGGGACCAGCTGCGGGACGATATTTTATTAGCCAAATTATGCAACATGAATTACCTGCGGTTTACGCAGCGGCCCGTCCAGTCGGAGGTCTATGATTTTTGTGACCGGTTGGGAATGCTCAACCAGACCGATTTCCCACTGTTTGCCGGCATTCGGCGCAATCAGTTTACCCAGGCCATTAAACAGGCTGAGGAGATGGAACGGCTGGTGCGGAACCACCCTTCAACCATCATGGTAACCTATATCAATGAGCGATCACCCAACGCAGAAGGGAGTCCACAGCGGAGCTTAAACACATCCGAAGAATATTACCGGCTGTTTAAGGCAATGGATCAGGCAGTTCTACTATCCAATCCCGACAGGGTGATCAAGGCGGGAGACGGGGATTACGATCCTCCATCCCCGGGCTTACCAGACGCCCATTGTTATAATACCTGGTACAACGGTCACGGACTGGGCCTGGGGAAAATGCACAAGGGATACTGGCAACCCGTGAAACCCGGCTGGTATTATGGTTGCGGCGAATTTGGCGCCGAGGGTCTCGATCCGCTCAATGTGATGCAGAAATATTACCCGAAAAACTGGCTGCCCCAAACCCCGGAGGAGGACAAAACATGGACAGCCAACAAAATTGCCATGTCGCAGACCAATCAGTTTCATTACATGTGGTTCAATACCCAAGGCAGCTTAAGCAGCTGGATCAATGCCAGCCAGGATTTTCAGGCCTGGGCCACCAGATTTGTGACAGAATCGTTTCGCCGCGACAGCCGCATGGTTTCGTCGGCTGTACATCTTTTCATTGACGCATGGCCTGCAGGCTGGATGAAAAGTATTATGGATGTCGACCGGCAACCGAAAAAAGCATATTTCGCGTACAGGAATGCACTCAGTCCTGTGATGGCATCGCTGCGAACAGACCGGTTCTCATGGTTTTCAGAGGAAAAGGCAACTGTCGAGGCATGGATCTGCAACGACCTGAATGAAATACCGGCCAATTCCATGTTACATTACGAAATAAAAATTAATGGGAAAACAATTGTTAATCAACTGGC
>JAHEYS010000566.1 GCA_023251475.1 Prolixibacteraceae bacterium | reverse complement strand
TGTTTTTTACATTAAATACTCTCCCTTTTACCGAACCTTCTCCCCGGGAGGAGTAACTGGCAGCAAGGAAAATGATTAAGGACAATAATATTCCGATCTTCATGGAAATGGTTTAAGTTATTAAATGTTCTAATTAACAAAAAAAATTGGCAAAAGGTTTTTTTTCTACTTTTAAAAATGTAATTTTTGTCCTTTAGTAACGAAGATACGCCAATTTCCGATACCTGTCAATTATTGTCGTCATGGAGCAAATTATTGAAATATCAGATTTTAAAATATTTACAAAAACAGATGGGGAAGGTTCACCACTCCTGATGCTCCATAGCTATTGGGGAAGCCAGCTCTTATTCGATCAATTGGCCCTGTCGTTTTCCGCGAAAAGGAAGGTTATCAGGATCGATCTTCCCGGACATGGGAATTCGGCTAACCCACCTCAGGATTACAGCTTCGAATCATTTGCACCAGTTTTGAATGAACTTCTGATCCGTTTAAATATTCACGGGAAAGTCTCCATTATTGGGCACTCAATGGGCGGGTATGTTGCCCTCGCTTTTGCCGCGAAATACCCGGAGAGCTTAGATTCGCTGGTGCTGATGCATTCTCCGGTACGAGAGGCAGATATTCAAAGTATTAAACAGCGCGAAAGAGAGGCGCTTTTGCTCTCTAAGGGGAAGAGGGATTTGCTTTTACAGGTGACTATTCCCTCGAATTTTGCCCCTGATAATTTGGTTAGTATGGGTTTTGCACTCGATATATTAAACCAGACCAGTAGTAAAGTGACACTTGAAGGGGCATTACTTTCGATTCAGGCTATGAATCATCGCTGCAACTATCTTATGGATTTAAAACAGACCTCCTTTCCAATCTTAATCATTATCGGGAAATACGATAAAGTCTATAATGCACAAGATCAGCTAAATGATGCCAGCCAGATTCCTCGTGCTGAAGTACTTTTACTCAATCACTCCGGACATCTGGGATTTCTGGAGGAGGAGGAACTGGTTTTTATCAGGTTGAATGAATTCCTTGAACAACATTCCAGGATCTGACCAAATTCTTTGATGTCAGAACTCAATCATAATTCCGAAAGTTGGAATAATGGTACTCAGATTACTTTTTACTGTTTTTAAAAGGTATTTATTGGGATCTGTCGGATCTGTCAGAGGATTTCCGTTTGTATCCTCCACCCTGACTAGCAGATCGCGCACATCGGCCTTAAAATTATCGACGTTCTGAATATCGAAATAAAACATAAGCGACCATTTATTTAAGTACCACGATTTATCAACCCTAATATCAAGCTGATTAAAGGCGGTTAACCGTTCCATGTTAAATTTGCTGTAATCGAGACAACCCATTCCTTTTACATCCCAAACAGTTTTTATTGCTGACCGCTCAGTATCCCAGGGGGTATATGGCGCCCCTCCAATGTAACGCCATTTAAATCCGACATCCCAGTTTCTCTTTAAATTACGCGTGGCAGTAATGGTGAACAGGTGGCGGTTATCCCAGGCAGAGGGAACGAACTCCCCTTTTATATCTGTAAACTCACTCCCCACGAAAGTATAGGAAACGACTGCTGTAATCCCCTTATACTTCCTTAACCGGCCAAGCACCTCAATCCCGTATGCCTTCCCTCTGCTGACCGGTGTCACCTCCTCATCCCCGCACACTCCATAATCGTCACCCTGGCTGGCCAAAGATACAGAGTCTCTTACGCTGAAGGGATAATTGGAATAGCCTTTTTAAAACCCCTCTACGGTTATCTGTGAATTTTCTGACGGACGAAATTCTATACCTGCCACAAGGTGGTTAACATGGATATAGGTAAGGCCGTTAATCTTATTTACAAGCTGCTGGTTGAAGTCGGTGTAACCAAGTGTGGTATACGAGGGAAGTTGTGCAAACTGTCCGGCATTAAAATTAAGCGATGTGCCTGGAGTTAAACGGACACTGGCTGAAATTCTGGGTGACACCTGATCGACTGGATTAGCCATATTACTGGAGTAGCTGTTACCGTCTGTTCTTATTCCAAAAGAAAGATCGATCCGGTTTTCGAGGAAATTACGGCTTATCTGTCCAAAAACCGCATATTTGGCAAAATCGAGTAAAGAATTGCAATTCATCGTGACAGGAATATTTCCAACAACACTCTTCATGCAGGTTTTGTTAAAATAACTCACATATTGCAGATCCAAACCGTAGTTCAATTTGAAATCGGTGGCTGACCTGTAGTTATGCTCATACCTGAATTTTGTTTCAAATTCGTAGGAGTCATAATCGAGATTCAGAAACTCAGGTTGCCTGACATTGTTCTGGTATTTTGTCCGGGAATTATTCAATCTGTTCTGACTTACGACGTAGGTGTCATTTCCCTTAAGTTTAAAATGTTTTAGCACCACCCCTAAGGTATAGCTCCATTGGGTATTAACCGGAAGGAAACTAAGATTATAGCGCTGTTGCTCAGTTTTATTGGCGCTCATATTTAAGGTGTATTCGTCAATAGCCCCAAGACCAATAAACGATATCTCAGTTTTTGGATCAATCCGTGTTTTGATTTTAAACTGGAAGTCGTTGTACGAGGGAAGAAAAGGAAGCTCCAATATTTTGAACAGGGATTTGAGATTCGATCGACGCACGGAGGTCATAAAGGTGGTTTTCTGGTCATCGGCCCTTCTGCTTCAACAGCCATGTCGGTCGCGCCAATTGTACCCCTGAACTTCAGTTTTTCGTCTGCTTCCCGCTGATTAAACTCCAGAACGGCACTCAGGGCATTCCCGCGTGAGGCAGGAAAAGCCCCTGAATAGAAA
>JAHEYS010000565.1 GCA_023251475.1 Prolixibacteraceae bacterium | reverse complement strand
CATTCCCCCTTTTGATGTGCCAGTAACTGATTCCTATTTTCCCGTGTGAAGTGATCCCTGCCCCGTTTATTCTGATTTCAGATTCAATGGAACCCGGACCCGAAAATTCCCAGCGGTAATTCCACTTCGACGCCTGTTGAAGGGCCCACTTCCCATTCAGCGTTTTGGCCACAAAGATTTGATTAAAACCTGCGGCATCGTATTTCATGTAAACGATCACAGGTTTTTTATCCTGATCAAAAAACAGCGAAAAGCCACCATTGATTGCGCCTCCTTTGGCAGGTACCGGATCGACTGTAAATTGGGTTGTGCGGGGAGTTATTGGCAAGTCAAGCTTTGTTCCGTTCATCGTTTCCCAATGAATCAAATCCCGGCTCCTGGCATACGAAAGATCATGATTGGTTTCACAACCCGGGGTATCGCGCCACAACCAGACAGTATGAAAGAATTTATCCGGACCTAACCTTGTGCCATTCGAGTAGGCACTCATTTCGCCCAGTCCATCAAACAAAGGTTTATCAGTTAATCGTTTAAACGACCTGCATTTTTCATCATAACTATTCGAAATCGTAATTCCGTTACCACTGCCCCCTTTGCGATAGGAATAAATTAGCTTGTTATCTGCATTTTTTACAAAATTCGGGTAGGTACAGCTGAGCTCGTCATCGGTCGAAACCTGTGGAAAAACCCTTTTCATGCTCAAAATATCCAATGGCTTATCCGTTTTGAAATAGATCAATGAGTCGTTGTGCATATTTCCGGTCAGGTGAATGCATTTATCTGCATCAAAGGCCATGGTAATCGAATTGTGACTGTCCCACCCGACTTTGGTGGGCAATATTTTATAATTCCACTTTGGTTCTGTTGTTTTTCTCGAAGCCATGGTTAAGTTCCTGTTTTTGTTGTAATAGGCAATGAACTGCCACTCACCTGATGTCAGGAAGGAAAAACTGACCGGAAAATCAGCAGGTACAGAATCAACTTCAAGGCATTTGAGCGTTTTGATTTTAACCGGATTTTCAAACAGCGCTTTTGCTTCCATCCATCCTCCTATGTCGTTTCCTCCATTTGGGCCTCCGGTCACCAGCCAGTAGGTCATCCCGGCATCCGACACATCAAAAACCTCTTTGGTATTCGATTTCCAGGTCTCCTGTTCATCCACAAAATGGGTATCATCGAGGTTATAAAGCCATTTAAAGTTAGGATTAGGGCTATCTCTGAGCCAGAACCAATTACTGATATTCGACTGAAAATCATTTTCGCCGTTTGATTTGTTCTGGTCGGCAATGTTGTGATAAGTTACTGTTGGGAAGTCTTTTTTAAGATCTTCCCAGGTCTTCCGACATTCGCCATGTACATGAATCTCATTCCATTTTCCATGCGATATGCAATGGATGTATTGCCGCTTATCGGGCGAAGTGGCATTAATCATCTCCCAGGCCATTTGCATTGGGCCGGCACAAATCAGCCAGAGTGGATTTTGTACCGTATTTTTTTTGGCTTCGTTTACAAAATTGGCGATTGCTTCGACCTTTTGTTTCTGATCATCAAACACTTTTGAAACATCCAGTCCAAAACGCCGGGCACCGCCTTTCGCTGCGTCGGTCATGATGGTTTCCCAGCTGGTCCGCGATTCGCCTAAATGGTTGCAATAATCGTAATGTACAAAACGGTCTGACAGGCCGGCATGACCAATGATGGCCATTGAAAAAGCAGTTGCCCCCCAATCATCCGAATCGTGGAGGTTTCCATCCGAACTAATGGCAATCCTTCCGGCAGGCATTCGGATTTCAGGACGTTGCGCATAAAGAAAGGATCCTGAATAAAACACAAATCCAAGCATCAAGAATAAAGAAAGTAATTTATAGATATAGGACTTAGGTTCTATCATCATCTTTGTAATTATTGTTTGAATTCACGATTGGCATGGGTTAATGTTTCCCCTTTTGTCACCCATTTTGAAATGGGTGCCGGCCGGCAGTGACCGAGCATTTCGAGGGCATAAGGTAATGGAATATGGAGCCTGTCGTGCAGATGGTTACAGGCAATTTCCCACGCACACTCCCCTCCGCCTTCCGGAGATTTTATCCCCTGCTTATCCGGCAACCGTGCTTTTACTACCCCTCCACAAATTGTAGAAGGGATATCTTTGGCGCCTGTCATCCAGCTTCCGTGAAGCTCCATAAAATCAGACAGCCGTTTTTGCTCCGGAGCAAATAAATCGACTCCCTGCTGCCATGCTGTTTCGGCGCCGTAAATCATTGAGCTAAATCCCAGGTTCAGGTGACCTAAATCGCGACAGGTCTCCATACCCAATCCTTCGATATATTCGGTGCCAGGAGTAACCGATCGCCAGATATTTGTCATGTCGCCATCCGATTTACCCGTAACAGCGAGCGGTTTTGGACCATCGGTGGATTGATAGATATAGGTTTTTACCCGATATTTCCACCGTTCGACAGCCTGATTAAACAGGGGGCGATTGTCTTTAAAAACAGCAATCGCAAAATGTGCTTCGATGGCCGACAGCACCCAGTTATTGCCCGGCATTGTTTCGTCGAGGGTATAGGGGAGAAATTTATCGAGCATCCCGTTGAACAAATCCAAATCCCGCTGTTTCCAGCCTGAATTGGTATATCGAAGAAGTTCTGCAGCATTCACAAACCAGGGAGTAGCCCACGAAACAACCAGGCGCGAATTTGAATTGGTATTCTGCTGATAAGTTGACGACCAGGCATTTATAATTTCGATGGCCTTACCGGCATATCGCTGATCGTTAGTGAAAACCCACATCAACGACTGGCAATAGG
>JAHEYS010000564.1 GCA_023251475.1 Prolixibacteraceae bacterium | reverse complement strand
AAACGGGGGTAGCGTTTGGCATAAGGATTTGCAGGATCATAACCTGATTTAGGATCGGTGATCAGAAGCCCGTTGCTCATTTCATATAAATCGACATGGTTTTGAGTGGGATTAAACTCACCGATCCTTCCACCTGATCCAGGTGATACAACCGACAGGATTGGATAACTGGAATCTCTGGGACCCTTGACTTTTATTAAAATGTATTCGTTAGTTGTCCCATTTCCGGGAGGGCTCAGAATTTCACTGTAAATTGGATGTAACGTATATTTGTTCATATCCATTACAGCCTTGGCTGCATCGGCTGCGGCTTTCCACTTTGCAGCGTCACCGCTCATATTGTGAAGCGGACTCGCAGCGTAAAGCAGCAAACGTGATTTCAATGCCCTGGCAGCGCCTGCAGTAGCCCTTCCGTAATTTGCCTGATCGTAATCATCCGGAAGTGCAACTATTGCCTTCTCGATATCTTTTAAAATAAATGCAACACATTCTTCATAAGTACTTCTTGGAAGATCAATATCTTCAGTAGGTAAAAAAGCTTTATCGATGATGACCACCCCGCCAAACCTTTTAATCAGCTCAAAATACATGAATGCCCGTAAATAATACATCTCTCCCTTTATCCTTCCGGGGTTTTGTTCGGCACTCCATGCAACCTGATCTATTCTGGGAAGCATTTTGTTTACAATGCGGATACCGGTATAGCACATGGTCCAAACGCCTGAGATCTCATTTAATTGATATCTGTCACTTAATGTTGTCGGATTGATCAGTGCATGGTCATGATATAATCCTTTCTGAAAGGTATAAAGAAGATTGGACGTGATATCGGTTCCCACTGCTTCATCCGTTACCTGAGAAGTACCGGTCACACCGGTCCATCGTAAATAATCATCAGGGCGGTAACGGTATGCATTGTCGGCAAATTGAGCTGCCAGTACCGGATCGGCAAAGACCTTATCCTCATCAAGTGCGACTTCCGGTGCAACCTCAAGAAATTTATTGCTGCAACTTATTGACAAAGTCACTAAACATATTAGTAGAAAAATATATATTCTTTTCATAATATCGAGTTTAAAGTGGATTAAAATTCAACATTAAGGCCTAAATTGTATATCCGGTTATTTGGAATTACACAGTACCCCCCTGCCGGGGCCTGTCGCCCAATGTTTTCAGGATCGATATACAACATTTTGGTCCATGTGTGCAGGTTTTGTCCAGATAAATATATGCGCATACTGCCAACCCCGATTTTATGTGCCAGATTTTCCAGCAATTGATAGGAGAGTTGTGCATTTCTGATTTTCAGATAACTGGCATCAGTGAGCAGGAAGTTGTTGGTATTGTAGCTCATAAAATTTCCACCTACAGCAGGTTGCAAAGAAGGCCATGTGGCATGATCCGCATTTTCGGGAGTCCACCGCCCTAGCATATTCTCGTACATTTGATTGGCGCTCAGTGCTCTTTGGTCGAATTGGATGTCTGAACTTACGTTGGTCACCCCCTGCAACATTACCGACAACGATAATCTTTTCCAACTGATGACTGGTTCCACACTATAGGTGATTTCAGGGACTATGGAATAACCAATCGGTACGATATCGTCAGAAGTAATTACGCCATCATTGTTGTAATCTACAAATTTCAAATCGCCGGGTATTGCTTTGCCCAATTTTGAAGGGGTTGAGGTGTTGATATCCTCCTGCGATTTATAAAATCCATCCGTCAGATATCCGCGGTATTGCCCGATACGATAGCCGGCCTGCTTTTGATAGGCTGGTTTCCCGATCGGTTCATCGACACTTTCAATGCGATTGCGGGCAAAGCTGAACTGTCCTGCAATGCTGTATCTAAAATCTCCCAATCCTTTATTGCGAATCTTCACTTCAAGTTCATAACCGTGATTGTAAACCGCACCAAGGTTTACCATCGGGTAGGCTTCCCCATAGGCGGCAAGACCAGATGCACGATTGAGCAGAATGTTACTTCGGTGTTCGTCAAACAGATCAAAATTAACAGAGAGACGATTATCAAAAAAACTACTTTCGAACCCAATATTGCGTTTTGTAGAAGTTTCCCATGTAATATATGGATTCCCTATCCTGGAATGGATAACCGCCGGGTAGTTGGATACTGAACTTGGATAGCCGAACTGAATCGAAGTGGGCAATCCAAATTGTACAAGTGAGGTGTTTTGGCTGTACTCATCCAGGTACAGGAAGCGGGAGCCGCCAATTTTATCAAACCCAATTTTACCATATGATCCCCTTATTTTAAGAAGATTAAGCCACGAAACCGATTTCATAAATGATTCATTACTCAAGGTCCAGCCAGCCGAAACTGCCGGGAAAAATCCATAACGCCGTGCAGAGGCAAAGTTTTCTGAACCATTGTAGGATCCGTTAAACTCTGCAAAATACCTGTTTTGATAATTGTAAGTCAATCTGGACACAAATCCCTGAGAGGCATAAGGTGGCTGAGCTCCTATCACACGCCTGGAATTGCGTTGAAATAAGATCATACCGGTGACTGAATGCATCCCAAATTCACGTACTAAATTCAGGCTGGCCTGCAGGTCGTAATTAATGTTGCCATCATAACTTGATGCAATAGCTCCCAACGGTGAATCACTCGTCCCAAGGGAAGCACTTCCCAGCGTTTCAACCCCTGTTGTTTTATTAATGTTGTAGGAAGTAAATGAACCTGATTGCAATCTGTTTGCTCTGAAATAGGCATCGTAAGCGTACTGTGTCCGGAAAGATAAGCCTTTTAACAGCTTATCCAGCTTATAGTTTAAACCAATAGTGCTTTCAAT
>JAHEYS010000563.1 GCA_023251475.1 Prolixibacteraceae bacterium | reverse complement strand
CTTTTCTCCGCTTCCGTTTCCATCAACGGTATTTTTGCAATAGGTGAAGGCTTTATCAATATCATAATTGCGGATCCCTTTTTCATAGGCATCCACCACTGATATTACACCGGGATTACCGAGCATTACTCCTGTATTGTAATTTAGCAACTCCCATTTGGGCATCGATTTATGCCCCGTAAAATCGGCGGTCTCAATCCAGGAGTTGATCGCATCGTTGACCAATTCCGGGTTGATGATGGTTTGCAACGGGAACTGGCTTCTGAAAACATCCCATCCGCTGTAGAGGGTCCTGAAGGTATAATCTTTTGAATTATGTATTTTTTTATCAGAACCCATATAATTTCCGTTGATATCGGCAAACATGCGCGGATCGAGCATCGACCGGTAGAGGGCGGTGTAAAAGATCGTTTTGTCTTTCTCATCCCCTCCGGTAACATTCACCTTGGTGAGCATTTTACTCCACGAGTCGCGGCTTTCATTAACTACCTGATCGAAATTCCAGTGGGGGATATCATGTTCGAGGTTTGCACGCGCCCCTTCCACATTCACAAACGAAATCCCGCTTTTTAATAGGACAACCTCTCCCTCAGTGGTGTTGAACTCTGTGAAAAAACCAAGGTGCTTTCCCTGCTTTTCTTTTACTCCATAGCTTACCTGAGCATTTGCAACCAGTTGTTGGTACTCCGGTGAAGGCACTTCGGCAGCTTTTCGTTTCCAGTCCTCCGGAATATTGGCGCTCCATACCCCATATTTCACGAGTGGTTTACTGAACTGGCACCAGAAATAGACGGTATACCAAACCCTTGCGCCATTTCCCCAGCCTCCCCCTTCCGGGGTGCATTTCATCCAGCCACTGATGGTGTGGTCGTCTTCTACTTTTACATATTGCTCAACTGATGTTCCGCCAACCCGCCGGGATAAGTCGATCTGGATTCTTGAAAGTTCCTGTTTAGGATAGGTGAAACGGATTATTCCCGATCTGGGGGCTGCGGTTAACTCTGCCCTGACCTTATAGTCATCCAGCATCACGGAGTAATAACCTGCTTTTGCAATCTCCCTGTCGTGTGAAAACCTGGACCGGTATCCGCTATTGGGAACAGCTTCATCCCCTTTGTTTGTTTTCAGAGGACCTGTTGCTGGCATTACCAGAAAATTGCCCAGGTCGCCATTCCATCCTATTCCGCTCATGTGGGTAAAGCTGAATCCCTCGATGGTATTATTGAACCAGGAATAGCCGTTCCCGTTGTCGCCACCCGTATTGGTATCGGGACTGAGCTGAACCAGCCCGAATGGGGTAGTCGCCCCGGGAAATGTCCTCCCGCAATCCTTTCCTGCCAGCTTCGAACCAGCCGGACCAAATGCCCCGATCATTGGATTGACATAATCAGCATTGGCTCTCTCCTGACCTGATAAAGCAGTTGTTGCCAAAAACAGCATGAAAAATAGCGGAATGATTTGTCCTCTTTTTAATAACTGCATAATTATACAATGATTATTTTTGATTTTATATTTATTCCATTTATAAATTATTTCCCAAAACCGGGGGGGACCTTACTGAAAATGGCTTTTATCTTCTGCATGTCAAATTTGAGACTCCGGTCAAAGTTGTAGATGCCATTTTGCTCCTGTTCCACATCTGTAAACTGGGTATAGCAATAGCCTGTAATATAGCTTGTTGTCAGTATCGCATCGGTTAGTTTTCCCAGCCGGTCGTAATATTCATCAATGGATTTAGGTTCGCTGTATCCCCACGAAGATTCGCTCATTGATTTTGAAACCCATTTAATTCCGCCATATTCATCCAGAATATAGGGTTGGTTTTTATATTTTTCTTCGGCAAAATTACTGAAGATCTTTCTCTTTTCATTTGGAGTCAACCAGTTTTTAAATTCCTCAGGATTTTGCACATAGCAATGGGCAGTCCATAAATCGGTCCTTACATGGGTCCAGCCGCTGCAATCATTGATCGGACGGGTAGGATCCAGATTTTTTGTGTTGTTGCAGATGTCGTTTACCAGCCGGCTGTATTGCGGATTTCTTGCTGACCCTGTTTCATTAAATGGTGTCCAGGCAATGATGGAGGGGTGATTTCTGTCACGGGTCACAATTTCGAACCACTCGCTCATGAAGTTGCGTCCTCCTTCGGGATCATTCACCCCAAAACCTCCGCTTGATGATTCTGCCCACGTGAGGTAACCCAACTTGTCTGCCCAGTAATGAAACCGTTCATCAAAAATTTTCTGGTGAAGGCGGGCCCCGTTGAATCCTGCATTGATGGAGAGTTGAACATCGTTTTTTAAAGCTTCATCTGTCGGAGCGGTCCATATTCCTTCGGGATAAAAACCCTGGTCGAGTACAAACCGTAAATAGATTGGCCTATTATTCAGAAATATCCGGTTTCCTTCGATGTGAATTTTGCGCATTCCTGCATAACTTTTTACTTCGTCAATCACAACATTATTCCGGTCAATAACCTGATAGGCAATGTTATATAAGAAAGGAGATTCCGGAGACCAGGTTTTTGGTTTTTTAATCAGAATATCGGCAGAACAATTATTACCTGCAAAAATCTCCTTTTTAGCTATGACTTTTTCTCCATCTAGAATTCTAACTTTAAACTTCATCCCCCGTTCCAGGGTATAAAACTGGGGCTGGAATATAAAGCGGTTATTGTCAAGGTCAGGGGTAATATGGCAGTCTTTTAGTCCGTTTTTTGCGACCGCTTCGAGCCAGACTGTTCTCCAGATACCGGTGGTTCTGGAATAATCACAACCCGAAGATTTCAGCTCAAGCGATTGTTTTCCTCCCGGCT
>JAHEYS010000292.1 GCA_023251475.1 Prolixibacteraceae bacterium | reverse complement strand
GCTGGCTGGACCGTCAGGATCTGCTCGATCCGCTGGAACTTTTTATCCGCTATAATGGCGCCGAAGAGGATATTGAATGGCGTTTCCGGAATACCGTTCTCACTACGCTCGATACCGGTTCCGGTACGACTAAGACGTTATCCTAATAACTCCTCACTTATATCTCATAACTATCGACATGTTGTTCTCCAAATCCAAAAACCCAAAAATGGAAGAGATCCGGGCGTTTGTCCCTGTAAGCTCCTCCTCCGATTTTGACAGTGTCGCTCCACATATTGCAAATGCCGAACGGGACTATCTCGTTCCGCTGATCGGTGCCGATATTTACCAAAGAGTGATCACTTTTTATCATACAGACTTTGTGGAAGATCTGACGGTTGCAGAGCAAAAAACAGCCGAATTACTTCGACTGTTTCAATCCGCAGTGATTCATATTGCCTACTGGATCGGGTTTGACCTTCTGAATGCCCACATCACCGATGGAGGCTTCAAACGAACCGAGTCAACATCTGTGAAAGGTTTGTTTAAATACCAGGAAGAAAACCTCAAGACCTATTTCCGGACAAATGGCTTTAATGGTCTTGACACAGTGCTGCAATACCTTGAAACAAACAGCTCCGGTTTCGGTGAATTCGCCGTATCACCGGCTTTTACATTGCTCAAATCAGCTTTTATTCCTACAACCGATCTATTCAATGAGCTGGTTTTTATAAACAAGAGCCGGTTGACCTTCCTTCGGATGAAACCTCATATGCAATTAATTGAGGACACAGAAATCTCAATCCTCCTGGGACGGGCAGCTTTTGCAATGGTAAAAGCTGAGATGGTGAAAGCCAATCCGGATCCAAAAGTGACTGCATTGCTTCCGTTTATCCGTAAACCTGTGGCTTACCTGGCATCGGCATTACTCATGGAAGAGAGTGGCGCAGACCTGACAGATAACGGTCTGTTCTTCACTTCGACCACATCGGGATACAATAACGATACGGAGCGAAAACCTTCAGCTTCCGAGCGGGTTGCTGTTCTGGTAAAGCGCAACCGCAATATTGGGCTGGCGTACCTCGATCAGCTCAGAAGTTATCTGGCTGCAAACGCATCAGACTGGAGTGAGGTGACACCTTCATCCGGAAAAGTTTTCCGTCGTGACAACACCAACAAAAAAACTTTTTTCGCATAAACAATGGTAACTATTGCAATTGAATATCCGGTTCTGTTTTTCAAACGAACGGTAACAGGTAAAGCCCCTTCTTCCTGGGCAGAACTCACCCGGCGGCAGTTCGTCGCCATTTCCCGAATCCTCAATGGCACAGAACCTGATTTCCGGTTCCTGTCACAACTTACCGGAATCAGTAAAAAATTAATGAAGAAACTCTCATCCTATGAATTGTTTCAACTCTCAGAGGCGATTGATTTCATTGGTCAGGCCGGTAATTCTCATTCTGCATTTATCATCAACAGAATACCGGGAACTGATTTCGTTTCACCCAAACCAAAGCTTGGGGATATAACTTTCGGTCAGTTTATTTTTACCGAATCGTATTACAACGATTGGTTGGAAACAAAAGAAGTGGATGCACTGAATAATTTCATTGCTTCGCTTTTTCTGACTCAGGATGAGAAATTCAATAGCGAAACCATTGCTTGTAACGCTATAAAGATCAAATTGGTTGATCTGGATATCCGTCAGTCTATAGCTTTTAATTATGGTCTGATCCTGACCTGGCTTCAAAAATGCTATCCGCTGATTTTTCAGGATAAGGCAGAAACAAGTCATGCCATGCCTTCACCCAACGAACAAACCAAACAGTCACAATGGCTTAAAATCTTTGAATCGCTGGTTGGCGATGACCTTATAAACCGTGACCGTTATGCTGAACTGTCGGTTCACGCGGTGTTAAGATACCTCACCAACAAATACAAGGAAAATGCAAGACAATAAGGGCAATCCCCTGTGTTTACCCAATAAATCATAAATCTTCTTCTTATGAGTAATAATTTTTCCGACCTGATCCACTATTTCAGAACCATCGCCTCACAACATGTGGATATTGGTCATTCCATTTCTGAAAAACACTTCTACCGTTTCGAACTCGAGGAAGTGCTTACCGGACTTAAAAAGGTAAACTATCCGTCTTTGATACTTGAAGGTTACCGCTATTCGCTCACCGACAAGCTGAGTGATCATGTGATGAAAGAGCGGTCCGGAGCATTTATGCTTCTTGGTCACCTGAACGATATCAGCGATTATGATGCCATGCATGAACTTTGGGATAAGTTGGAAATGATTTGCGACGATATCATAGTCCGGATTAAATCCGACAAGCGAAATCCTGTTGCCAAAGCTGTCAGGGATTTTGACCTGGGAAGTGTTAATGTTGCGCTCATCGCTAACGAAAATGATAAAAACTATGGTGTCAGGTGCACTTTTACCATCTCGTCGCCCCTTTCGACCGATATGAATCCGGAGAATTGGAATTACAATACCAATGTACCCCATTCCTAAAAACCTGAACAAATGGCAATCACTCAAAGTACACTGCCTTCAGTTTCCGGCCAGGCCACTGTACCAGGTTTCGATCCCAAGGAACAGAACCTGGCGGTCTCCAAATGGGCCTCGATGGTGCAACGCAGGTTGCGGGACCGGACCTACGGTTTTGTGCATGGCAAAAATGGGACCATCAGTCGTCCGGGGAGAATTGAGAAAAACCTTGGAGAGAGCATTAAATCGATTACGAAAAAGTCGTATGGCGTGATCGACCGCGTGACCTACACCTTTGAACGGCACGGGGTATTTGTTCATAAAGGGGTCGGACGGGGTTATGAAATGCAGGGTGGGATGGTCATCCGTACCGCCAAATCCGAAGATCCGGCTACACGTCAACCCTCCTGGTGGGGAGATGATCCACGCCCACGTATTCCCAATGAATGGTTTAACCCATTACTGGATCAAACCCTTCCGGAACTTGCTGATAAATTGGCGGAGATTAATGCGGATGCTGTGTTGAATGCGACAAAAATGATGATCAAGTAAGTAAAAATCAACGGTCGGCAGTATGAAATCGTTGTAGATTGCGGTCTACTATACTGTCCAATCACACAAGAGTTGATGCGTGGCAGAAAGTTAATACAACAACTTAACCCCCCAACATTTTATATTGCGTATTGTAAAGTGTTTGTTTTTTAATCCGTTTGTTATATACTTTTCTTATTATCGGTTCTACATTCTTTTTATATTCCTCATATTCAACCTGACCAACTCCCCAAAATCCAATTTCCTGTTCATTGGTATGTGAAATTGAATTTTGATTTCGTCTATCAAAAAATTCAGTCACAAATTTAATTTCAGAAGTTGTAAATCCATCTTTTGCCATTTCATCCCTTATGTCCTTTGCTGTAACCTGCGTACCATTAAGCATAATCATCTCAAAAAGATTCTGAAATTCATTTAGCAAATGATTAAAACAAACATTATAAAAACCAAGCTTCTCATTTATATTTCGCTGCTTGATTTGCTGAACAAGAGGAATACATTTTTTATCTGACAGAAAATTAAAATCATATATCTTATCAAATGTAATTAAGCTATATTCATTCTTTAGTGCTTTAAATAAAATTTTAAAATATCCATTTGTACACAATTCAATAAGTGGCTCTAATTTTACAATAAAAACGTTAATATATTCATTGTATTCAGCAATCAATTCATCTTTTGTTGCTCCCTTTGATTCGGAAATTAAAAATTGCAATTGATGAATAAATCTATCTACAATTGTGATTTTTTGAGTTAGGCTTTTACCTGATTGTAAAGCATCTACAATGAATTCAAAAAAGCCCTTTCTGTACTCTTCGTCAATTGTCACAAGGTGAAGTAAAACTTTAATTTTTATAAGAATAAAATCAATATTATTAAGATCCGAAAATATACCACTTTGCCGGACAATCTGTTTAGCTTCTGCACTTTTGGAGTAAGAAAGACAATTTTTGTGAATTAAAATAAAGTTAAGATATGATGACTTTTTAGCATCAATTTCGAATTGGGGTAGTGTATCTGATTGTAATTTCAATTCTTTTAATATCTCAATACACTCGCTAAAAATTTCAGGAGCTGGCTTATCTTTTATTTGTAGGCTAAGTATAGAATCCTCATATAGTTCTTCGTAATCAAATTCTTGTTCAAATGGACTTTCAAAACCAGTAGCATTTAAAAAATTTAAGTGGCTTTCAATATCTGTAATTTGAAATCTATCAGATTTAGAAGAACTAACTGATAGTTTTAAATGTTTAATTAGGAAATCGGCGATTTCATTCTCAATATCATATATTTCCTGTCTAATTTCAGAAATCGGCTTGGTTGAATCCTCCGAAAATATTAAGTAAAAATCATCAACATATCTAATGTAATGAAATTTACCTGTGTTTAAGAAATTGTCTACAACAAATTCATCAAAATCAGTAAAGTAAATGGAACTTATAAAGCTTGAAATGATATTTTGTCCAGAAACAGGTATACCTTTTGAATCCTTTACCAAATATTTGAAGTAAAATTCAATTGCTTCCTTAGTGAATTCATTAAAATGAAGCCCTTTCTTTGTCGTTGAATAAGCCTTTCTATCAATTAAATCAAGTAATATTTTATGGTCAATTGTATAAAAGAAGGATTTTATATCCAGAGAAATCGCATATTTTATTTTACCCTCTTCAGGTTGGGTTAGGGTCTCTTTCAGATGTAGAAATTCTTTGTAATCTTCGTAATAATATATTTTGGACTTTTTAGGCTCTGCTAAATTTAAATTTCCTCCATAAAAAACATCAATTGGCTTTTTTAAATAAACACTTGTGAAATTTACAATATACTTATCTAATAATTCACGAATATAAAATCCAACAGCATAATATAAGACCAACATTTGCCATGTGAAATAATGAAATTCACGAATCTTATATGCCCTTTGTACTCCATAATAATTTAACACTTGGAAAATATCGTTATAATAATAAAAGGAGTCCCTTCGGATAAAGTCATTATAAAATGATTCGATATCGATTGTTGTGTCATTATTCCGATAAGTCGTAAAATCTACCGTATTGTACAAAGGACTAACTTGTTCAAGCTGTAACTCAAGCAATTCAAGAGCCATTTTTATATGTCTCTTATTTATATAATATCCAAGATTAAATATCTGTGCCATGTGGTTCTTTTAAAATGCTTTACAACATTTTATACGCCTAATAAAATCAGACCAATTTACCAATTCTGGGGGAATCGATCTGACCACCATCAGATTTACATTGTAAAGCTAAATCTATTTATTGAATAATCTTCGATAAACATTTTAGTATTTAAAGGATAACGTTATTAAAATCTGTCCTTTCCTCCTCCCTTACCCCTTAGTAACTTAGCCAAAAATCAGTTCAAATGGCCACAAGTTACAACCGCAGAATCAATCTTTTCATTAACGGACAACAGGTTAGCAACGATATTAAAAGCATTCGTGCAGCGATGACCAAGCTGGTTAATGAACAGGCCCGGATGACCATCGGAAGCCGGGAGTATATTCAGCACACCAGAAGAATACGCGAACTAAGAACCATACTGTCCGAACATAACCAGCAGATCGCTGCTGTATCCCGGTCGTGGAGCCTGGCCAGAATAGGTGATTCATTCAACCGCTATTTCTCAATGATCCAGGCAGGAACAGCGGCCGTCGTGGGCCTGGTCCTGGGTTTTAAAGCGCTGGTTAAGGTCTATAACGATTTTGAAGAGCGTGTCTCCAATCTTTCTGCCCTTACCGGACTGACGGGTAAAAACCTTGAATGGCTTTCCGAAAAAGCCAAAGAGTTAAGCACTTCAACACTTGAAGGTGGAATCCGGGTAACCCAGAATGCACAGGAGATCGTGGATGCTTTTACCAAGGTGGGGTCAGCCCGTCC
Source organism: Prolixibacteraceae bacterium (assembly GCA_023251475.1). GTDB lineage: Bacteria > Bacteroidota > Bacteroidia > Bacteroidales > Prolixibacteraceae > JAAFHB01. The sequence goes on along the minus strand of JAHEYS010000292.1, from coordinate 2,459 downwards.
GGAACTGCTTAAAAATAAAGAGGCGCTTGCCAAAGTCACTGAAGAGGCGATCATCCTGAGTAACGCCTCCAAGATCAAACTCCAGCCTGCCATCGAAGGGTTGACAATGGTGATGAATCAGTACAACGTCTCAGCTGATGAGGCCCGGCGAATCATCAATGTCCTGGGAGCAGGTTCCAAGGAGGGTGCCGGAGAAATCCCATACCTGACCATTGGTTTTGAAAAAGCAGGTACCACCGCATCCATGGCCGGACTCTCCATCGAGACACTGGCCGCCACACTCGAAACACTCGCCCCCCGGTTCTCTCAACCGGAGATTGCCGGGCGCGGATTAAAAGGGATGCTGCTTCACCTTCAAACCGGCGCGGACGATACCAACCCGGCAATCGTGGGCTTATCAAAAGCCCTGGAGAACCTGGACAAGAAAATGCTGACCCCGTTGGAAAGCCTTAAAATGTTCGGCCTCGAAAATATCAATGTGGCCAATACACTGATCATTAACCGGGAAGAACTCAAACGGTACGAGAAAGCAATGACCGGCACCAATGTCGCCATCGAACAGGCACAGATCAATACCGATAACAACAATGCCAAACTGGCCCAGGCCGGAAACCGGATCAACATTGTGGCCAATGACCTGGGGAAAAGACTCTCCCCTGCCATGCATGTGGTTACAGGCTATTTCGGGATGTTTCTAAAATCACTGATTGTCCTGATTGATGCCTTCACCGTTTATGGAAGGATAATTGTAACATCTGCGATCACAATTGTAGGTTATACGCTGGCTGTTAAGCTTCAAACGATGTGGCAAACCCGTGCCAACCAGGCAACACTCGGGCAGATCATCGCTCAAAGGGCCCAGATCATCGTCACCGAAACATCGATAATTGTCACCAATCTCTGGGCGGCAGCGGTAATGCTGCTCACCGGTAACTTCAAAGGAGCAGCCCAGGCGATGCGTGTTGTAAACGCCACGTTTAAATTAAATCCCATCGGACTGCTCACAACAGCCGTCATTGCCGGCGTTTCAGCCTGGCAATACTATATCCAGAAGCAGAAAGATGCAGCCGAGGCAGCCAATGCCAATAAGAAGCTACTGGAAGAGGAGATGAACCTGACCAAAGGCTATTCCGGCGAAATCATCAAAGAACGCAATAACCTGGGTGCCCTCGTTGGTACCATTATCCACACCAACGAGAATGAGGCGATCCGAAGTGTCCTGATAGGCAAACTAAGGGATCAGTACCCATCATTTTTAGGGATGATGACCGACGAAAAGATCACCAACGAACTGTTAGCCCTGAGGCTGGAAGATGTGAACAATCAGTATGCTGAGAAAATAAGGCTCGCAGCCCTGAACGCCAAAGGGGCAGCCTATAACAACGCATCGGTCAAATTAGAAGAACGTAAACTGGAGATTGAAGATCAGCTGATCCAGATCGAAAAAGAGCGGTACCGGATAGGCGATACAAAATCAGATCAGCAGGTTGCCATCCTGAACAGTGAATATGAAAACCTCAATACCACACTTGGTAATTACAAGAAAAAGCAGGAAGAGATCAGCAGAGCAATCACCAACTGGGACAGGATAAACAAAGAGGGTAATACAATTGAGTATGTTGAAGATCAACTTTCAAGGTTATCAGCCACCCGGTCAAACTATACCCAAAGGATTAAAAAGGCACAGGAAGAGGAAAAATTAGATGAAGCGCAGCATTACCGGCAGCAATTAAAACTGGTTGATGGTCAGATCCTTTTGATGCAGGAGAAGAAAAAAGCGCTGGTAGCTCAGAAGCAGACTGATTCCCCATCAAATCAAAGTTCCGATCAGGGGGATGAATCCAAAAGAACCAGGGACCTGATCCTTTTAAAAGAACAGGAACTCGAAGCCGCGAAACGACTGCCGGGAACCACAAAAGCTGAACTTGCAGTCCGCAATCAAAAGGTGGAAGCCATTCAAAGGGAGATCGACGCGCTCAATAACCTGGGTAAAACCCATTCCGAACTTGAGGAGAAAGATCAGAAACAAGCCGACCGGGAGGAAAAGCAGGTGGAGAAGCAAACCCGGAAGGAATTGGAGCAGCTGGAGGCGGCAAACAAAAGCCGGGTGGCCCGGATTAATAAAGATCACCTGGAAGGAAAAACATCAGAGGACCAGTATGAAGCCGAACAACTGGCACAGGAACTGGCCTTCCTTCAGGCTAAAATGAATCTTTTTAAAGCTGGCAGCAAACAGTACGAAGAGGCGCAGGCCCTTTTTCTTGAAAAGCAGGTCAAAGCTCAGCTGCGGGTTAAAGACTTACTTTTAAAAGCTGAAAAGGAACTCGCTGAGGCCAAAGTGGAGAATCTCAAAGATGGCATTGAGAAAGAGAAAGCGCTGGAAGAGCAGCGGTGGAGGGAAGAACTGACCGCACTGAAAAAAAGGCTCAATGACAAAAAGGACCTGACCAGTGAAGAGG
>JAHEYS010000562.1 GCA_023251475.1 Prolixibacteraceae bacterium | reverse complement strand
CACGCATAAAGGAGGCATACTGACGGTACAGGTCTGCATAATATTCGGGACGCATATTTCCACCACAACCCCATGTTTCGTTACCAGCTGACCAATACCTTACGTTCCACGGTTTTTCGCGGCCGTTCTTTTTACGCAATTTGGTCATCGGACTTTCGTTTGATGAAGTCACATATTCAATCCATTCTGCCGCTTCCTGAACCGATCCGCTTCCCACATTCAGACAAACATATGGATCAGCGCCGATCAGTTCGCAGAAATCAAGAAATTCATGAGTTCCAAAGCTGTTATCTTCAGTTACACCTCCCCAGTGTACGTTAATAATTGAAGGTCTGTCTGCTTTGGGTCCGATACCATCTTTCCAATGGTACGTATCAGCAAAGCAGCCTCCGGGCCAGCGCACCAACGGAACTTTTAAATCTTTTAAAGCACCCACAACATCCAGGCGAAACCCCTTGGTATTTGGAACAGGGGAATTCTCCCCAACATAAATTCCTCCATAAATGCAATGACCCAGATGTTCGGCAAAGTGTCCATAGATAGCCTTGTCGATTTTCGATCCCGGGTGATCGGCATGTACAACGATCTTATTCTGGGAAATTCCCGAAAGTGAGAAAAAGGTTAAAAAAGCAATCATTAAGGACAAAATACGACTCATTTTTTTCATATTCATTTGTTTTAAAAGTAATTTATACCTGATAAAATCATCGGAAGAATTTAAGGACCTATTAAAGTGACAATTAATAAATATCCCGACATAAATAATTGAAAAATTAAAAAAATTCAAATCAAAGTACTGCAGGGTTAATCAGATAACAAAAGTAATAAATACTATTTATATTTTAAATATTGCTTAAAACATTTCTCATTTTTATACATTTGTGTTTGAAATTAAGAAAACAACTGAACCGCCTGTTAAATTGATTCAGGAGATGAATATCTTTCAGGCAGAATCGAATATTATAAATCTCATTAAAACAATTAAATAGCATCAATACCTCATCAATGCAAAGTATGAAAATATTATTTGCCGTTTTGTTTTTAGTCGCCTCCCAGCTTTTCGGCCACAATCATCAGTCAGGGAAATCCGACTATCAAATTCAGGGTATTCCTTTTAACGATGTAAAAATCAGTGACCAGTTCTGGCTGCCAAAGATTGAAACCGCACGAACCGTCACTATCCCGGCATCTTTTACCAAATGTGAGGAGACAGGCAGGATTGATAATTTTGTGAAAGCTGCCAAAAAAGAGGGGCAATTTGGTACTGAGTTTCCCTTTGATGATACAGATATCTATAAAATCATCGAAGGGGCATCTTACTCCATGAGTGTACATCCCGACGCGAAACTCAGCCACTATGTCGATAGCCTGATCACCATCGTGGGCAATGCACAGGAGAAGGATGGTTATTTGTACACGGCACGAACCATCGATCCACAACATCCGCACAAGTGGTCGGGCGCCGGGCGTTGGGTTAAGGAATCGGTATTGAGCCACGAGCTCTATAATTCGGGACACCTGTTTGAAGCAGCTGCGGCCCACTTCCAATCGACGGGAAAACGTAATTTTCTTGCCATAGCCCTGAAGAATGCCGATTTGCTGAACCATGTTTTTGCCCCTGGAAAACGAAATGACGCCCCCGGACACGAGATTGTAGAGATGGGACTCGTTAAGCTTTACCGCATTACCGGGGATGAGAAATACCTCAAGCTTGCAAAATACTTTATCGACAGCCGCGGGAAGGAGAATGACCCGAAAAAGGCTTATTCCCAGGATCACAAGCCGGTAATCCTTCAGGACGAAGCTGTTGGACATGCCGTAAGGGCCGGATATCTTTATTCGGGTGTCGCCGATGTCGCCGCACTGACAGGTAACCGGGAATATGTATCGGCCATCGACAAGATCTGGGAGAACATGGTAAGTAAGAAATTCTACATCACCGGGGGGATCGGCGCCCGTCACCAGGGGGAGGCTTTCGGAGATAATTATGAATTACCCAATCTCACGGCCTATAACGAAACCTGTGCTGCAATCGCCAATGTTTACTGGAACTACCGCATGTTTTTGCTCCACGGCGACTCGAAATACATCGATGTACTCGAGCGAAGCCTGTACAATGGGGTAATATCAGGGATCGGGCTTGAAGGTAAAACCTTCTTCTATCCCAATCCGCTGGAGTGCGATCTGCAGTATAAATTCAACACCGGAGGGAAACTGGACCGTCAACCCTGGTTTGGTTGTTCATGCTGCCCTACCAACATCTGCCGGTTTTTACCGTCTGTTCCCGGCTATATTTACGCACAGGGAGAGAACAGGTTATATGTGAACCTGTTTGCTCAAAGCTCCTCAACGATCCATCTGGATAAAAAATTATTGGTTACAATCCTCCAGGAAACCAAATATCCATGGGATGGAGCGGTAAAAATCACCGTTTCCCCAAAGAAAACCTCCCGGTTCGCGCTTTGCCTGCGCATCCCCGGATGGGCCCGTAACATGCCCGTGCCCGGAGATTTGTATTCCTATACAACAACTGAAAATATACCTGTTTCAATTACCGTAAATGGGAAAACCTGCCCATATAAATCAGAGAAGGGGTATGCCCTCATTGAACGCGACTGGAAACCTGGCGATGTTGTCAACTATTCAATCCCGATGACCATTCACCGTGTTCAGGCAAACAGTAAGGTTTCAGCAGACAGCGGCAAGGTGGCCATCGAGCGGGGACCAATTGTCTATTGCCTCGAAGGAATTGACAACAAAAATATCGATCAGGTAAGCATGACTAATGTAACCGGATTGACTGCATTGTTTAACCCCCGGTT
>JAHEYS010000291.1 GCA_023251475.1 Prolixibacteraceae bacterium | reverse complement strand
TTACGCGTTGAAGGTTGGATATCCTCAATATTGAGCTTCTCAATCATTTTTTTACGACTTGTCGTTTGCTTCGATTTGGCAACATTGGCACTAAACCGGGCAATAAACTCCAAAAGCTCTCTCTTTTTCTCTTCAGCCTTTTTATTCTGGGATTGCTGCTGACGCAAAGCAAGCTGGCTTGAATGGTACCAGAAGCTGTAATTTCCTGCAAACAACTGCACCTTTCCAAAATCGATATCAACAGTATGGGTACTTACTGCATCGAGAAAGTGACGGTCATGCGATACGACCAGAACCGTATTTTCGTAGTTGCCAAGGTAATTCTCCAGCCACATCACGGTATCAAGATCAAGATCGTTGGTAGGCTCATCAAGCAAAAGGTTGTCGGGTTTTCCGAATAATGCCTGGGCAAGTAATACCCTGACTTTCTCCTTTCCCCCCAGCTCTTTCATCAGCCTGTGATGAAAATCCTCCTTTATCCCAAGACCGCTTAACAACATGGCAGCATCACTTTCGGCATTCCAGCCGTCCATTTCAGCAAAACGTTCCTCCAGCTCGGCAGCCCTCATTCCGTCATTATCCGAAAAATCGGCTTTTGCATACAGGGCATCCTTCTCATTCATGATGTTCCACAACTCCGAATGCCCCATCAGCACCGCATTCAACACGGTTTGCTCTTCGTAATCATAGTGATTTTGTTTCAGAACAGACAATCGTTCACCCGGACCCAGTGTAACCGATCCCTTTGTCGAGGAGAGATCACCTGAGATAAGACGTAACATTGTTGATTTACCTGCTCCGTTCGCCCCAATTACCCCGTAGCAGTTGCCAGGTGTAAATTTCAGATTAACATCCTGAAATAAAGGCTTTTTTCCAAACTGAATTGCTAAATTTGATACTGTAATCATTAATTAACTTCTTGAAATTCTTTAGTATAAAGAGAACTGTATTTAGCCGGCAAAGTTAGGCATTTCTTTTAAAACCTCCTATTCTGATTATCAATGTAATATAATGTTAACTAAAAAATAATCCGGGAATAGTCCGTATAATCCATTTGAAAAAAAAATGTACTTTTGAATCATAAAATATGGGATTTATGAATTTTCTTGAACTTGCTGCACTGAGATCCTCTGTACGAAATTTTCAACCGAGAGTTGTTGAAAAGGAGAAGTTGCTTTATGTACTTGAAGCAGCAAGGATTGCACCATCGGCTGCCAATTTTCAGCCATGGCATTTTATTGTAGTCAATGACCCTGAAATCATTAAGTCAATTTATCAGATTTATCACAGAGAATGGTTCGCTTCAGCGCCAACGATTATTGTTGCAATCGGCGACCATGAAAAAGGATGGCGAAGGGCAAAAGACGGTAAAGACTTTACCGATATTGATGTGGCAATCGCGGTTGACCATCTCACTCTTGCGGCTGCAGAAGTAGGTTTAGGAACCTGCTGGGTCTGTAATTTTGATCCTGAGAAATGTTACAACATCTTTAATATGCCCGAAAACTTCGAGCCAATTGCCCTTATCCCCATCGGTTATCCCGAAGATACCTCCAAAGCAATAAAGCAACGCAAACCTCTTGATCAGCTTGTAACCTGGAACAGGTTCTGATATTTCAGATAAATTCAGTTTATAATAAAGTGGTCGGCATCATTCGATACGGGAAATTTATCCCGGAAGTTTTGCATTTCCCGTTTCGAAATCAGGTAAGAAACCCATCCGCCTTGAGAGACATCCTGTTGCAGCATCACCTCACCCCTTGCATTAATCATTTGACTCTCTCCAATGTAATTGATGCCCTCCTCATCTGTTCCAATTCTGTTTACCCCCGCTACATAAACCTGATTTTCGATGGCCCTTGCTTTAAGCAAAATATTCCAAACCTCTTTACGGGATTCAGGCCAGTTAGACGTAAAAATCAGCAAATCAGCACTATTTACATTCCGGCACCACACCGGAAACCGCAGATCATAACAAACATACAAAGCAATTTTCCATCCCAGATAATTTACAATAACGCGTTGATCTCCGGGTGATAAGACTCCGGATTCTCCTCCGATTGAAAAAAGGTGCCGCTTATCGTAGAAAAAGATCTCCTGACCGGGAGTCACAAAGACAAAACGGTTAAAACACCTTTCATTATCTTTAATCAACAAACTTCCTGCTATTGCCAGACCCGACTTTTGGGATAGATGAAGCATCCACGAAATAGTTGGTCCGTCCATCGTCTCTGCAAAATCGCCCCTTCTCATCGAAAATCCTGTTGTGAAGGTTTCGGGAAGAATAACCAGATCGCTCGTGCCAGATAACCCAAGAATCTGATCTTCAAGATTACGTCGGTTTTGTTCAGGATTTTCCCATACCAGATCGGTCTGAGCAAGTGTTATACGCAAAACTTCATTGGTTGTCATCCTACTAATTATTAATTGATTTATGGCACTAATCGAGACCGTCGCCAAAAATAAATTTTTCAGGGTGCTTTCCGATAACACCCCTATCCTTATACCATTGTTTTATACGGAGCATATCTGCGTGAAAATCGTCCGTCAACTCTACTTTATCCACTATTCCGATCTCCCTCCTACCCCAGTCAAAAACAGCAAAATAGACCGGTACATCCGCTGCACGTGCAATTACATAAAATCCACCTTTCCATTTGGTAACAGGTGTACGCGTTCCCTCGGGAGCAATGGCAAGATGGAGAATTTCGCGCTTTTTAAACTCAGCCAGAATTTGCTTAACCAGACTTGATCCTTTTGATGTATCAACAGGTATTGCCCCCATATAATTCATGATATAACATGCAGGCCAAAAGAAAAATTTTTTATTGACAACAATATTGGGGTTCCCTCCTACCGATTTGTAAAATAACCATGACACCACAAAATCCCAAAGAGAAGTATGGGGAACGCCAAGAACAACACATTTGGGTACAGGCGCCACGCCACTAATCACTTTCCAACCTGTGAGCCACAATAAAAATTTGGTTATATATCTCATACTTTATATTTTATGATGCAAAAATAATTTTTTAAACAGAAAATAATACCTTAATTGGTGATGACCGCCAAATTTTTGATCCAACAAAGCTTTCTCCCTGATCTTCTACTTCACCAAAACCGTCTCTATATTGGTGGCACTCGCAAACTGCTTTAACAAACGGACCGAAAGATCAACCGTCTCAATGGTACTCTTCTCACCCGAAAAGCCAACAACAATCATTAAAAACCGGCTGGTAAATCCGGTAACGGAGGTCCTTACAGAGTCACTGGTTGGTGAACCAAACGGTGAAACTGCATCCCGAAAAACAGGGAGAAATTCAATATTCAGTTCACCACGTCCGATCGCTTCATAAGGCTGATCCCTTGCGCCAATATCAAAAATCACATGATCCTGAATCTTATCGGCATCGTAACCTCCAATCGACATTCCGGTTTTTAAAGATACCAGGTTAAGCAGGTCAACAACATTATTTATTTTGTAAAGCTGATTACCTTTTACTACTCTCCGCATCAATGCTTCGGAGGAGAGGCGGTACCTTGCCGGATCCTTTCCGCAAAGCCGGTATCCCTTTCGTGAGGCACTAATTGCAGGATGAGTTCCAACTTCGGCCAGTTCTGCCGAGCCGGCAACTATTTTACAGGCTGATTCGATCTCCTGCCACAATTCAGGGTTCTCCTCCAGAATGGTAACGTCGCATTCAATGCAACCCAGGACAAGATCAGGCAACCTATTTTTAATAGCCTCACTGATAATTACTTCCTTCATCACTAAGATTCTGTTTTCCTTCAATGGTTTCTTTTCTAAAAATACCATTACTTTTGGTAAAAGCTAATTGAACGAGGAAATGTTGCGGGAAAAACTTCAGTAATATAGAATTACTATCCATGATAAAAACACCGTTTATAGATATCCATACCCATCATCCCGTGAATTCGGAGGAGATCCATTCAGTTCCTTCCCTTTTTCTTCAGGATATCGCATCCCCGGAAGATGTAAATTTTCCGTTTTCGGCAGCAGTTCATCCGTGGCATGCTGAAAAATTTGAAATTGCGGAAATCAGGGGCATGCTTGAAAAGCTGATAACCAATAAAAATCTCATTGCAATCGGGGAAACAGGATTGGACAAGGGTTGCAGAGCCGGTTATCAACGCCAGAAAGAGCTCTTCGAATTGCAGCTTGGATTTGCCGAAGAAAATCGCAAGCCTCTGATTATCCATGCAGTAAAATCGTGGAATGACCTGTTGTACTACATTAAACGATTAAAAGTCCCCTGTATTTTACACGGATATTCTGAAGGAGTCACCCTAACCAAAGAACTGATTGACCTGGGGTGCTACTTTTCGTTAGGAGGATCATTGCTCCGGAGTTCACCCCGGATCCTGGAAGCAATTCAAATAATTCCCTTAACTTCACTCTTTCTTGAGACGGATGATTCCGGGAAAAGCATTATTGAAATCTATCATGCAGCATCAAAAATCACCCAACTCCCCTTGGAAACACTTAAGATTCAAATCTATAAAAATTTTACAGACCTCTTTCCAGGTTACATTCAGACTGAATATTTTAAGGATTGAATTAATCTGATCACCTAAAGCAGATCAAATAGTAGAGGATTTACTAAAAACAGGGTTTCACCTTTCACAATCCCCCATGTTGAAATAAGGGCATTAAAAGGAGAATGACCGATAAAACGACAAGAACGGTCACTGCCCCCCAGCCAATGATGTTGTTAACCGGTTTATTGACATATTTTCCCATGATCTTACTGTTGTTGACCAATAAGATCATACAAACCAGGACAACCGGCAGAAGCATTCCGTTGATCACCTGTGTCCAGAGTGAAATTGAAATAAGTGGCGCCCCCGGAATCAGAATGATAGCTGCCCCAATAATGAGAATTCCGGTGTAGAGTACATAAAATTCCTTGGCCTCATCCCATTTTTTATCTATACCAGCTTCAAATCCGAATGCTTCACAAACATAAAAAGCGGTTGCCAATGGCAATATTGTCGCCGAAAAGATGGAGGCAATAAAGAGTCCAAAGGCAAAGACCTGCGAGGCAAAGGCCCCGGCAAGCGGTTTTAATGCCAGGGCGGCATCTTTGGCTTCATTAATCTGAATTCCATTTTCATGCAACGTTGAGGCACACGCCACCATAATAAAGAAAGCAACTACCACGGTGGCCACGCAGCCCACCACAATATCAATAAGTGAATATTTATATTGTTTCATTTTCAGACCCTTCTCAATGACTGATGATTGCATATAAAACTGCATCCATGGCGCTATAGTTGTTCCAATGATACCAATGATCATGGAAATACTTTGGGCATTCACCGGGAATTGCGGATGAATGATTGAATGTCCGATTTCGGACCAGTGCGGCTTACCCATTATGGCTGAAACCACATACATTAGCAAAGAAACACTGAAAAGGAGAAATATCCGTTCCGCAATTTTGTAGGTCCCCTTAACAACCAGAAACCAGACCAGAAGCCCTACAATTGGAACTGAGATATATTTACTCACCCCAAACACTTCCATACTTCCAGCCACACCGGCAAATTCAGTGGTAGTGTTGCCAATGTCGGCAATAAGTAAACCAATAAATATAAAGAAAGTGATCTTTACTCCTGCATTTTCACGGATCAGGTCAGCAAGTCCTTTACCGGTAACAATTCCCATACGGGCATTCATTTCCTGAATGACGACAAGCACAATAAAGGAGGGGATCAGTGTCCAGATCAGGTTATAGCCATACACTGCAGCTGCAACCGAATAGGTGGTAATTCCACCGGCATCATTATCAACACTTCCGGTTATGATGCCCGGACCTAAAATCGCCAGAAAAAGTCCAATCTTCTGAAAAAATGATTTTTTATTTTTAAACATTACCCAAAGCCCCTATTTATTCGTTCTCCGTTTTTTAATTAAATCTTCAATAACATCATCGATCACGACCATCCCTTTGAGCACATTTTTCTTATCGACAACAGGAATTGCGAGCAGGTTATATTTGGAAACAATCTCAGCAACCTCATTAATTTTCTGGTAATCACGCAAATGAACCGGTGATGGTTTCATAATCTGTTTGATCTGTACATCCGGGGGAGAAATGACAACATCGCGTATCGAAAATGTAGCCAGCAGAATTTCGTTCTCATCGGTTACAAAAAGGTTGTAGAGCGTTTCGAACTCCGGTTTTACCTTTCTCAGCTCAGCCAAAACCTCTTCAATTGTAGTCTGCTGGTTAAACGACATCACTTCAGATGACATGATACTTCCTACCGTATGATCGGGATATACGAGCAAATCCCTGACATCCTGTGAGGTGTCTTTTTCCATTTCATTAAGGAGCAATTCGGCCTTTTCGTCCTCCAAAGCATCAAGAATATCGGCCACTTCATCGGCAGGCATCAAATCCAACACATCGGCTGCCTTCTCGATTGAGAGGCTTTCAAGGATATGAACCTGCATTTCAGTATCCAGTTCCTCCATGACATCGGCAGCCTTCTCCTCGTCGAGCGCCGAAAATACCTCGGCACTGGCCTTTCGCCCCAAATCTTCGATAATGTCGGCAAGGTCGGATGGATGAAGGGTCTGAAGCTTGGTATAACTCTTTGAAAGTTTGATATTCAGGTTTGAAAAATCGATTGTTTCAACGTCCTCCCACAAAATAAATTTTGACGGGATTGTTCCCCCAAAGAGCGAAAACATAAACTTCACTGGTTTAACGATTCCAATCCTGCGCAACAAACCTTCAATACCAATGTCAACGGCAACGGCAAAAGTACCGCCGGTAACTGTAACCAACCGGACATCGTTTACCCGCACCAGTTTCCGCCCGTTGAGATCGACTATCTGATTATCCAGAACCGCCTCTGCCAGGTACAAATTATGGTTAATCTGCTCGGCAGATAAGGCAACAAGTTCGTCACAAATGACCGATATATTCCCGTCGACCTTCTCAACCCGGAAATTTTGAAAGGAATAAAATTCGTTATGCTTATTTTTCCTGATCTTGATACCATTAACAACCGGATGTCCGGTAGTATAATTTGACGGATCGGGATCAACCAAAAGGTCTCTGACAGTGCCAATATAATTACCATTGGTATCAAAAACTTTTTGCCCGATGATGCGGCTTAAATAAAATGTGGTAATGGATGTCATAATAACCTCCTTGCTTTTAAGATATAACAAGGAGCGGATCCAAAGGGGAGGCTATCCTGCTATATCAGGTTAATAAATAATATATCCGCAGGCCCTTCGTCCATTATTGAAGTGATATTGGTTTGCGCGGCAAAAGTAGTTTTTTTGTTTTAAGAAAAAAACATTCGAAGATTTTAATTATTAACATTGGGTGAAATCCCTTGTGAAAATATTTCGTTTTTAATTCTTTTATTCCTTAATCCTTTCATGTGAAAATTATTTGTCTTTTAGAGGCCACATGGAACCCTCATTAATTTTCATGCTCTTTGGCGAGCCTTTGCTCATGAGGGTTTCATTCAACTAATCGATCCCCAGTTCAGGTGGTTCTTCCGCAATGCGATCAATTGTTTTTTAAGGATATTATTTTGAGCCTGTTCCAGCAAGGGGTCTTCTGTAATTATTGATTCCGCGATATCCCGGGCATACTGAAGAACCTGTCCATCTTTTGCCAGGTTGCTAATTTTCAAATCAAAAGCGATACCGCTCTGCTGTGTCCCTTCGATATCGCCGGGACCTCTCAATCTCATATCAGCTTCGGCAATTTCAAATCCATCGTTTGTAGCCACCATTGTTTCAATCCGCTTACGGCTATCGGCGCCAAGTTTAAAACTGCTCAGTAAAATACAGTAAGACTGTTCGGCGCCACGTCCCACCCTCCCCCGCAACTGGTGAAGTTGTGACAATCCAAACCGCTCGGAACTCTCAATAATCATCACAGAGGCATTGGGCACATCGACCCCCACTTCAATTACCGTTGTAGCCACAAGAATTTGGGTCTCCCCCCTTTTAAACTTCAACATCTCCTCATCCTTGGCAGCAGGTTTCATTCGGCCATGGACCATCCCTATTGAGTATTCAGGTAAGGGAAAGATTCTTTTAATCTGTTCATATCCTGATTCAAGATTCTTGTAATCCATTTTTTCAGACTCAGAGATCAAAGGGAAGACGATATAAATCTGTCGACCCACGGCCACCTCCTTTTTGATGAATTCATACAACTGATCCCTTTTATTTTCAAAATAGTGCACTGTTTTTATCGGTTTCCTTCCTGGAGGCAGCTCATCGATCACCGAGACATCAAGATCACCGTATACCGTCATCGCCAGGGTCCGGGGAATAGGGGTAGCGGTCATTACCAAAATATGGGGAGGGATGAAGTTTTTACGCCATAACTTCGC
>JAHEYS010000290.1:3567-8408 GCA_023251475.1 Prolixibacteraceae bacterium | reverse complement strand
ATAGATAATTATCAAATCTGGTTCTGCCGGTTTTTCTATTATACGGAAATTAAATGGAGTGGTTAACTTTAACATTTTCAATACATGCTGGGCGGTAGTTGATTTTTTGATATTTCCAGTATATCTGTAGTCCCTGAACTTTGGATTTTCAAATCTGAATTCAACATCATACCATCGGCTGAGTTCTTTAAAGATGTCTTCAAGTCTCTGATCCCGGATGACAAATTTGCCATCCCTCCAGGCAGACATTACATTTCCGGTGATAGGTTTGATTTCAATCTTTTCATTATCTGTGTTATAGATCGCACTTTCTCCCGGGTTTAACGATGCAATGGCACTTCCGATCGTGTTTAAAATTTCAACTTTCCCGTCAACCAATGAAGTTTCGACAAAATTGTCTTCCGGATAGGCTTTTAAATTAAAGGTTGTTCCCAAATCGCGAACCAGGATTTTTCCAACTTTCACTAAAAACGGAAACTCCTTTCGGTGTGCTACTTCAAAATAGCCTTCTCCGGAAAGTTCTGCGATCCGCTGTTTCGCTTTACCATCTTCTCGGTAAGTTAGCTGTGAACCTGAATTTAGCCAGACTTTGGTGCCATCTGCAAATTCAACAATGCTCACACTCCCTTTTAGGGCTGAATATTTCTGATTCCCCGGCTTCGCTGATTCAGGTTTACTCCCGGCGATAAAATATCCCGATAATCCACCGATGCAAAGAATAAATAGGATTACAGCAGCATACTGAATGACCCTTCTGCCGATCGAATAGTAATTCTGCCGTGCCGGTTGTCTGATCTTTTTCCATAAGATATTAAATTCGGAATCGACATCAATGTTGCTTTTCTGCATTGAGGCACGAAGCCATAAACTCTTAATTTCGTAAAACAACTCCTCTTCTGCTTTACTATCTCCAAGTTCGCGATAGAACTCCGCCTTTTCTTCTGAATTAGCTTCTCCAGTTAAAATCCGGGACAATAAAATACTATCCATTTTATTATTATTTACCAATAAACAAATGAATGGGGAAATACCCTAATGGGAATTACAGAAAATTTTGAGTTCGCGATAAAATTTTAGCTAATCAAGGTCAGTCTGCTGGTAACTATCTAAGAATTTCAGTGATTACAGTTATAATAGGCAGGTATTCCTTTAAATCGTTTCGAAGGATCTTCAGCGCTTTTGTCAGGTGAGCCTCAACTGTCTTTTGAGTAATTCCAAGTTTTTCTGCTATTTCACGGTTTTTAAGATCTTCGAAACGACTCATCTCAAAAACAACACGGCAATGTACAGGTAATCGCTGTATTGCCAGATCTATTTTTTCTTTTAATTCATTGAATTCAAGGTAATCATCACCTATTCGTGTCAGGCTCTCATATTGATAATGCATTTCCATCCACTTAATTTTCTCGTGATGTTTGAGCAGAATCTGCTTCCGTTTCAGAATGTTAAGGCAGTTGTTTTTTACCAGGGTAAACAGAAAATTGCGGAGGTTGGAATCGAACTCTATTTCATTCCTGATTGCCCACAATTTCACAAAGGCTTCCTGTACAACTTCTTTCGCTTCATCTTCGTCTTCGAGATATTGAAAACCCAAATTAAAAAGTGGTTGAAAATATTTTTGGAAGATCTCTTTGAAACTATTTCGGTCGTCATTCAGTAAATCATCGGTTCGTTCAATCATAGCCTGGAATTCTGACTATAAATATAGAAAATATTGTACAAATTATTCACCTATAATTAAAAAACTAAATTTGGACAACCAGATCTTAAAAGAGATTAAGATACACAATTTCATTAGATCGATTTTTTTTCCCCGGAGGAGATATTTCAGGTTGCTGTGTCTCATTTTATCATTGGTTAAACAAGAGCTTTTTAATTGTGCCAATTGACAAGAGCACGCCACTCATCCACATGAATGGCGTTGCAGTTATTCCTGCCCATGTTAATTATTCGATGATAAATCCCAGGTCGGGGGTAGCGTAAAGTTAGATTTCACCAAAACTATCATGTCATCCGGGTGCCGAAGTATGATCGTCCCGTTTGCAGTGAGTAGCATGGATTAAGCAATTCCTTTGATTTGTAAGGCGGAGTTAAACATTATGCATTTGAAAAAGATGCCATTAGAATTAGAAGGATTCAACCGACATTTAGTGTTTTCATTGAATGTATTTTTTCATGATTGGTTTACCTATTTCCACACCATCGACATTAAAAAGAAAGTTGTCAGGGAGTGGAGATGGATAGTACCAGGTCAATCGTTTTTTCTTTGGGATATCTGCCCTGATACCCAACTTTCCCGATGAAGTTGTGACTGAAACATCAATAATCCCATTTTTATCGCTGATATTTACAGGGGTATTTAAGATGGACTGTCTGAATTTATTAAATTGAGCATCACCGGTTATTCCCTCTTCCACCTTCCACCACATTGCAATGACTCCCTTCCCGTTCCCCGGATGTTGTAGTGTCAATCGTAATCCCTTGCCGTTTGCCATTTTAAAATTTTCCCTCGTTGGCTGGTAATTAAATCCATCATTGCAAAGGGTCATTTTAGTTCCCTGATCTGCATTGTCGCACAAAATGCGGATCGCAAAACCAACATCTTCAAAGCGGGCAAAAAAAGTATTTGTCTGGTTTAATGCGATCCTGCCACCCACCTCCGGAACACTGATTTTATTATTTCCCATCCATAATTCATCAAAAGCATTGGGCAGAATGATGGTTGAATTGAGGTAATTGTTGATACAGTTATGGTCTTTTTCGCCAGCTGCAAGCATCACGAATTCGTTTTTGTTTTGTGCAGCCTGCATAAAATACATCAGGTGGCGGGTTTTGCCCCAACCCCCGTTCGCCGGATAGTTGGCCGGCATCAGGTGTTTCATTTTTTCGCCCTTTCCCTCGGCAGCCCAGGTGCCGTAATGGTCATCCCTTCCCTCCATGTTGTAGGCGATATTGAGCATCTGAGGTATTTCCGGGCTGCTAAGATAGACTACAAACGACTTATCATCGGGGCTGTACGACTGATTCGAAGCGGCTATTGAAACTTTTTTACCAACATAATCACAACTAAATGCATTTGGGATGCTATCCCAACGCTGAACAATAAACCTGTTTTTGCGGTTCATCAGCTCCTTCTGCTCTGGAGTAAGACCTATTTTCTGCAGTTCCGACAAACAGATCTGGTGAAACAGATGGTTGTTGGTGTTTTCACCTCCCAGCAAAGGATTCATATATTTTTCCTCAAGCAGGTCACGGCCGAAAACACGGTTATAGTCACGGCTGTGAGCCCCTCCAAGATATCCCCCACGCTGGTTGTAATGTGAGCACAAATCGGTCAGAAAGAAGTTGATGGCGTCGGCAGCTTTTGTTTTAATAACCTTATCGGTCGAAAATCGGTGGATCAGCAGCAGGGATTCGATATCTACACCACAATACGTGGGGCTGTCGTATTCACGGTTGCCGAACCGTGCCAAATGGTTGAGCCAGATATCAAAAAATTTTCGTCCTTCTTCCACTACGGAAGGTCGTGTGTAAATTTGCCCCAGGGCCACTAAATTCCAGATTCGCATCACATAAATGTTGGTGTAGGAAATGCGAATCGGTTGGTTTCGTATTCCGATGGTCGCCAGTTCAAAAATCTGATCGAGGGTTTTCCTGGCCTCCGGCGACAGGCGGTCATCAAAAAGTAATTTTATCAGTAGACCATATTGTACACAAAACTGAACGTTGTTACCGTCGCCAACATCGCCGCCGGTTTCAGACCAGCCCCAATACATATTGCCAAAGCTTGGAGCCGCCGGATCAGTAATAGCCCTGGTCTGCACTAATTTCAGCGCCCATTCAACCTGTTCAGGCTTCAGAAAACGGGTATCCAGAGCATCCAGCAGAAAGAGAAAAACATCGCGGACACCTAACTGTGGCGGAGTTTTTTGCAGCGCCGCCCAGTCACGCCCCAGTATAGCCTGTCGTGTTACCGGGTCAGGCATCCGCGGTATTTGATCCGGTACCCTTTCCTGAGCCTTCAACTGTATCTGTACTATACCAAGTAAACAGAAAATGAGGAAAATTTTCTTCATGGTAATTTAATGTTTCTGATTTAATTTTTCGTATTCCAATCCAAACATAATGTAAGCCCCGACGGCATAGTTAATCCCTTCCCTTGTTTTTCGCCCGAAATAGTAAGCCCTGTCGCCGATGCAGGTTCCTTCACAAACCAGGGTCGGAATGGAATATTTACCTTCATTCCTTGTCGCATATTTTTGCAGACCGGAGTACGATTTTTCGATAACCGGACGAAAAGTTTTAGCTGGCAGTACCTTCAGTTTTACGCCAACAGTTATTCCATAGGCAAACATGGCAGAACAAGAGCTTTCAATAAAATTTGCAGTACTATCAGGATAGATTGGCAACTGATACCATAACCCCGTTTTTTGATCCTGAAGCTGTGGTAGCTTTAAGGTAATAACGCGCAGTTCTTTTGCAAATAACCTGAAATATGCTGATTTCCGCGGGACTGCTTTTAAGGCATCGGCAATTGCCATGACCACCCATCCATTTCCCCGTCCCCAGAATTCCTGACTGGTGCGCCCGGATGTGGCATGAGCCCACCCAAACTGGCAGCAACGATCCTTGTAATCGTCATTATCATCATCATAACCATGAACCCAGAGCCCCCATTTTTTATCGGCAAGTTTCTCTTTATGGGTATACAACTGAGTGAGCAGCTCACTGAGATACTTCTCATTATTGGTATACCGGTACATTTCGAGGAGATACATACTGAGCATGTAGATCGTATCATCCCACATCTCGACCGTTTCGGTCCGGTGAGACACCCCGCC
>JAHEYS010000290.1:0-3467 GCA_023251475.1 Prolixibacteraceae bacterium | reverse complement strand
TGTGCCAGTACACCCAGCGCCATTACCTGGCACAATGGCCCGGCTATGGCAAACGAAGATCGGCATTTCTCCTCACCTTTACAAGATTTGAGGAAATTGGCGTAGTGATTCGACGGACTGACTGGCACCTCCGGCAGTTTTGATTCCATCTCTTTTGCCTTTTCGGGTGGAATTATCACCAGTGGTGCACTATGAGAACCTCCTTTAAAGGTCAGATCCTTTCCGTAGATAATTTTACCGGGATACCTTTTTGTATTGATGTTTCCGGCGGTTGGGGGTGGAATATCCTTAGCCCTGACCGGTTCGCCATAAAAATCGGGCAGTGGAGGTTTATTGTTAAAGCCATCATACCAGGTCAGATCGAGTGCCGGCATACTTTCCCTCTCAGGAAATTTAAACAAAAGCGTTGAGGCTTGTGGAAAGATGAACGGGCTGTGTCCCTCCATGAAAACAGGATTAACCTCAGTAGGTAAACCGAGTTTTAAAAACTGGTGGGCTGAATCGATGATATGCGCTCCCCAATCACCCAGGGCACCGTTACCAAATTCAAACCACGATCTCCAGTCTCCGTTAATGTAACCTTTATTAAATTCCTTAAACTGTGATGTGGTCAGCCATTTATCCCAATCGAGCGTTTCAGGTATCGGTTCAACGGGCAGGAAACCGTCCACTTTCATCCCATGCCAGCGCCTGCCATTATTCATGAATGCAGTTATTCTGGTAATATCTTTGATGATCCCGGCTTCCGTCCAGGCTTTAAACTGAAAGTAGTTTTCCTCAGAGTGCCCCTGGTTTCCCATCTGACAGGCCACCTTGTGTTTTTTCTCCCCTTTTATCATCAGCTCCAACTCGTGGAAAGTATGAGCCATTGGTTTTTCAACATAAACATGCTTTCCTTGCGACATGGCAAGTATGGCTATCGGGAAATGGGAAAAATCGGGTACCCCTGCAGTTATTGCATCAAATTGGTTTCCCATTTTATCAAACATTACCCTGAAATCCTGAAAACGGGGAAGATCGGGAAATTTCCCAAGTATCTCCTGGGTATTTGCAGAACCCATTTCTGTATCACACAGTGCGACAATGTTACACAGGCCGGTTTTGTGTAAATCCTTGATAATATCCTTCCCCCTGTTGCCGATTCCACAGCAGGCGAGGTTTACTTTGTCGCTGGGTGCGGTATGCCCGAAGGTCTTACCTAAAACAGCGGATGGTATAATGGTAATTCCGGCAACAGCAGTCAGCGCTGTCGTTCCCGTTTTAAGAAAATCTCTTCTTTTCATCGAAATAAATTTAATTCGCTGTAATTAAAATGATTACTTATAATTCTTTTATTTTGATATTTTTGAACCATACCTCGTCGCCATGATCCTGCAGCAGGATATTCCCTTCGGATGCATTACCGAAATTGGGAATCTCTGCGAATTTACTATAGTTAACCAGCGCCTGCCACATCTGCGTATTGCGCTCATACTCCACTATTTTTATGTCGTTCAGCCAGTGTTCGACCTTGTTTCCTTTTACCACTATTCGTGCATGGTTAAATGCTTTTGGGCGGTATGATTTATCCTCAGGTGCTGCTATTAAATCATACAACGAGCCTAATTTACGGTTTCCTTTGACACCCAGTTTGGCATCAGGGTGGAGCAGATCGTCCAAAACCTGATATTCGCAACCAACATTATAGTAGTCGCCTGTTTTCTCATCCCTGTTCACAAAATACTTGATCCCGCTGTTGGCGCCATCGGTGATTTTAAAATCAACGAGCAATTCGAAATTCTTAAACTTTTTTTCTGTGATAATTCCTCCCGAGTTCACTTCGGCTTTATGTATTTTTATAATGCCATGATCAACAACAAAGACCTTTGAGGGAAAATCACCCGGTTTCGCCCCTTTCCATCCGTTGGTTGTTTTGCCATCAAAGAGCAATTTCCACCCCTGTCTGGCTTCCGGTTCAGAAATTGTATTGTCAATACCATTGACCTGGAATATGGGTGATTTAATAATAATTTGTTCTTTGTCAATATTTTGTGTGCATATTCTGATGTTGCGCCATGCCACGGTTAATCCTTCATTTTTTGGGTCTTTTACCTGGTGTACCTGCAAGGCGATGAAACCTGAAAGTGTAAGATCATCCAGAAGATCCGCGCAAAGTGTTCCGTTCAGAAATGTTTTGATGCTTTTGCCAACCGCTTCGACCCTGGCCTTGTTCCATTCATTGGCTTTGAACGCGGTGCGGGCTTCCGGGTTTTTGGTCATGGGATAGAGCCAGCTCCGGCGACCCTCATCGTAGATTCCTCCGCTCCAGGCGCGGTCTGATGGATCGATCTCGTATTGATAACCGTGAACCTGTCCATTGTTGTAATCGGGTTTACTCTCACTTCGGAATTGCACGCCTGAGTTTAATCTGTCAGATACCCTGAATTCAAATTCAAGGATAAAATCTCCGTAATTTTTTTCGGTTACCAGGAAGCTGTTTGTCGTTCCAAACTTGCTGGTCCCGATAATGACACCGTCTTTGACTTCGTACTTAGCAGTGCCATTCATCTGTTTCCAGCCTTTAAGGTTTTTACAGTTAAAAAGAGATGTCCAGTTGCTTTGAGCAAATAGCGAGCCAGTGATACACAGGTAAATTACCAGGCTGATGATGATTTTTCTATGGTTCATTTTTATTACTGTTTTATTTTTTATGAAGGTACATTCTAACTTCGGGATGCATGGTATAAAGACGGTAAGCAACTCCATCATTCACCAAAACCGGGCTCGACTTATTTTCACCTAAAATGGGATTCTTCGAATATTTTACCCAATGTACCAGGTCATCGGATTTTGCCACACAACAACTCCACTCGTGCCAGTCTTTATATGCTGACGCATGATAATAAGCATAATAACAACCCTTGTATTTAATTACCTGATCAACGGCGACAGCATAGCGATCATAATTTTCAGGCCCCATTTTAATGACGGGCTCATCCTGTACATTTTTCCACACTTTTAAATCGGTAGAAACCGCCAACCAGATTCCATGGTCATCGCGTTCATAGAAGAGATACCAGGTCCTATTCTCCAGCCAGACAGCAGGGGTGCCAAAAGGACCTTTGGAGAGCGGCTGCCCATTGCTGTACCGGATGTCCAGAGGGCCAATCTCTTTCCAGTGGATACGGTCAGCCGAGGTGAGCAGGTGGGCAATGTCTTCCTTCCCTTCTGCAAACATATAGTAAGTTCCCGAATACTTTAAGACGCACATATCTTCAACCCACCCGGCGTCGAAGATCGGATTATTATTAAACCTTGTCCATGTAACTCCATCCACGGAGGTTGCATACCCAAGGTGACTTTCGGTTGACTTCCCATTCTGTTTATTATACCCCGTATACCACATATGATACAATCCGTCTTCTTTCAGGATATACCCTCTTTCCCTGATTTTCTGATCCCAGGTATTGTTACCTGTGCCGGTAAAA
>JAHEYS010000289.1 GCA_023251475.1 Prolixibacteraceae bacterium | reverse complement strand
TTATCGAGTGTAAGTAACAATGAAGGAAGTACCATAATGTTAAAGAACATGGCGATCAGCAAAGTTGTCGAGATAAGAATTCCCAAAGCCTGAGTTCCGCCAAACCCTGATATGATAAACACACTGAATCCGAGGACCAGCACAATACTGGTATAAATCATACTAAATCCGGCCTCGTGCAAGGCACTGATCGCCGAATGTTTGATCGCCCCGTTGGTGATCTTCAGTTCATGCCGGTAACGTGAAAGGTACTGAATGGCATTGTCAACAGAAATTCCGAGCGCGATACTGAAAACAATAATAGTGGATGGTTTAATCGGTATTCCGGCAAACCCCATGATTGCGGCGGTGATCAGTAGCGGTATGATGTTGGGGATCATCGATACCAGGATCATTCTTAAGGAGGAGAAGAGCAACGCCATCAAAAGTGAAATCATGACAATGGCAATCAAAACACTTTCAAAAAGATTTCGAATCAGGAAATTGGTTCCACGGGCATACACAACGCTGTTTCCCGTGACACTTACCTTATATTTTGCCGGACTAAAAATACTGTCGATCTTGGGATGGATTTCGGCCATAAGCGAATCCATGTGCCGGGTCCCGATATCTGCCATCTGAAAACTTACCCGTGTGTACCTTTTGGTGCTGTCAAGGTAGGCAAAGAGCAGATTATTCTTCTTCCCGTTTTGATTTTTAGGAAGATATCCCATAATAAAACCTTTCTCTACATTGTTTGGCATGGAATACATCAGGGAATCCCCTCCAAAATAGGCCTGCTTTGAAAACTTAAACAATTCAGCAATCGAAAGTGGTTTTGAAAACTCCGGATAAGTATTGACCATTTTCTGGAGCTCATTAATCTTGTCAATTGTTGAACCGGCGATTACACCATTTTTCTTTTTTGTATCAATAGAGATCTCGAAAGGCATTACCCCTCCGAAATTATTCTCAAAGAATTTAAGATCGATGTAAATGGGATCGTCCGTCTGGAAATCATCCACAATTTTACCCGATGTTTTCATCATGCTGATTCCAACAAATCCAATCAGTAAGAGTACACCTGCTATCCCGTAAATCAGATTTCTTCGAAAACTGATCATGTGAATGATTTTATTGATGATGGCGCCGAAGAAATTACTGTCCAGATGTTTGACATGCTTGGCAGTCGGGGGATCGATATAACTGAATAGGATCGGTAATAAAGTGATGCAGAGCACATATTCCAGCATGATATTAAGGGCGGTAATAATCCCAAATTCCCTTAGCATCTGGTTGGATATCAATATGAAAGCGGCAAATCCCAATGCCGTGGCAGCATTGGTCATCAAGGAAGCAAAACCGATGCGTTGCACCACCCTGATCAGCGCCCTGATCTTATTCCCGTGACTCCGGTATTCCCAGTGGTATTTATTGAGGATATAGATGCAATTCTCAATGGCGATGATGACAATAAGCGATGGGATAACTCCGGTTAGAATCGTTATTTTGAAATTAAAAAGGACGGTTGTCCCCAGTACCCAGACAATACTAATCGCCACAATCAGCAGTGAACTTAATACCACTTTTACTGATCTGAAAAACAGGTACATAATGATTGCAGCTATCCCGATACTCATCAGAATGAAAATAAACAGTTCCTGTTTTACCTGTTTCATCATGATTGTCCGGATGTAGGGCATTCCCGAATAATGGAGATCTGTTTTGTATATTTTCTCGTAGGCCGTCGCCGTTTTCACAATATTGGCAACCAGTGCAATTCTCCGTTTATCAACTAATATGTTTTTGTTAAGTGTGATCGCCATCAATGCGGCGTTGGTCTTCCGGTTGTAGAGCATTCCCTCATAAAACTTCAGGCCAAACAAGGTGTTTTTCAGACTGTCAACTTCTGCCTGTGAGGTTGGGCGCTTCTTGACCAATGGGAAATAATCAAACTGATGAGTTTTTTCGTTCTTCACCAGGTTGAGTCCGCGGGTCATACTGATCACATCCTCAACGCCATCTATTTTTCGGATATCATTCCCCAGATCATACCATGCATTAAATTGTTCGAGTTTAAATATGTCGGGATTTTTTATTCCAATCATCAGTACCGTACCATCTTCACCGTACTGATCCTTGAACTTTCTGTATTCCACCATTGCACTGTCTTTGGCGGCCAGAAGTGAAGAATTTTCGTACGACAATTTAACACTTAGCGCCTCATAGGCCATGAAGGCGGTGAAAACTGAAAGTAGAACAATTATTAAAGTTCTGTTTCTTAGAATAATGCGGGAGATTTTTGTAAACATTCTATTAAATAATAAAACTTGATGAGTGGCTTATGATTTAAGATGGCAAAAGTACTACAATAAAAAATCTTAACAAAAGAGTAGAAGTTAACTAAAACCGGTTTGAATGGATTATTTGTAAAATAAAATGGGGCTGAATGGCTTAATTCCCTTTTTGTCAGTTAAATTTGTGCCGCCTTATTCAAACTATGGATTTAACAAATATAAAAATCAATTCCTTTATTTTAGGAACCAGGTACGAATATCTGGGCAAGCTTGTGAATAGTTTGTTGTTCCTGATTACATTGTTACTTTTTGTTCTTGCTATCCAGGATCTTGGTTTTCTGCTTAATAAGACCGGTGAGGCACATTTAAACAATCCTTTCTACCGAATTCTGTTTCTTTTAACAGGTATATTTTATCTGATCCGTTCGATATTTTTCACCAATCACCTGCTGAACCGGAAGGTATTTATCACCAATTTTATTCTTGGACTTTTCCTTGTTATCACCTATTTCTTAAGGTTTCTGATTAGTTATGGGTTAATTGCGGACCAGTTTTTCTACGAATTATCGGGATTTGAGGTTCTGGCCATTCTCTTATTTATACTTGAATTTTCCCGTTTGAAGCTCGATTTTGCGGCCCGGCTTGTTAATCCGGCGCAGTTATTTATGATTAGTTTCGCCGTTATCATTCTTTTAGGCGGGATGTTTTTGATGATGCCTTTAGCGACTACCTTTCCAATTACCTTTGTTGATGCCATTTTTACTTCTACCAGTGCAGTCTGCGTCACAGGTCTCACCGTTGTGGATACTGCAACCCGATACACCCCGTTAGGCCAGTTGATTGTCCTTTCGCTGATCCAGATTGGGGGAATTGGAGTGATGACCATCACCAGCTTTTTTGGAATATTTTTCAAAGAGACCTCCTCCTTTCGGGAACAGTTGCTTATCCGTGATTATCTGAACGAAGACAGTATTAACGGTATTCTTAAGACGCTGATGAAAGTCGTTCTGATCACTTTTGCCATTGAAATAGCCGGCGCTGCCTTTATCTTTTATTCACTTCAACCAACAGGACTGGGTTCTGTTGGCGATAATCTCCGCTTTGCTGTATTTCATTCCATCTCTGCCTTTTGTAATGCCGGCTTCTCCAACCTGACTGATAACCTGTATGATGTCCGTATTCGGGAAAATTATAGTCTGCACTATTCTGTTGCTAACCTGATTGTTCTGGGTGGGCTCGGATTCCCTGTCCTGCTGAATATTTATAACTATATGAAAGCACAGACAATCTGGCTTTCAGAATATATCAAGCACCGCAAGCCTTATGTTCACCGGGTCGGAATGATCACATTTAACTCGAAGCTGGTAATTACTTCCACTTTTATCCTGCTGGTATTTGGTACGTTATCATTTTATCTTTTCGAAGCCGATTATACACAGCTTGGGATGAACCTTGACGGAAAACTGTCGATGTCCTATTTCCAGAGTGTTACCCCACGTACCGCAGGTTTTAATAATTTCAATATGGATGCCCTGGCAAAGCCATCTATTCTGATCATGATTTTCCTTATGTGGGTTGGAGCCTCTCCGGTATCAACGGGTGGTGGTGTCAAAACCAGTACTTTTGCGATTGCAATTCTGAATATGGTCCGGATTGTACGGGGTAAAAACCATATCGAGATACATCAGTATGAGATTCACGAATATTCAATTAATAAGGCATTTGCAATCATTATTTTATCTGTCTTTATCATTTTGACCGGTGTATTTGCAATTTTTCTGATTGACGGGAAATATGGGTTGCTAAAGATTGTGTTTGAATGTTTCTCGGCCTTTGGTACCGTGGGGCTCTCGTTAAATCTTACCCCACTGCTATCGGACGGATCGAAATTAATCCTCATTTTTCTGATGTATCTGGGTCGGATGGGATGTATCACCTTGCTGTTGTCACTTTCCAGAACTGCAACCGGCCCGACACTTTACCGCTATCCTAAAGAAAATTTAATCATTACTTAAACAGTTGTTATGAATATAGTTGCAATTGGATTGGGAAATTTTGGGGCTTCGCTGGCAAAAATTCTTACAGCAATGGGGCATGATGTCCTCGGTGTAGACCGCAATCTTGAAAAGGTGGAGTTTTTTAAAGATACAATTGCCAATACGATCTGTCTTGATGCCACCGATCCGCATGCATTAAGGCTTCTTCCGATCAGAGATGCCGACGTTTTTGTGGTGTGTATCGGCGACGATTTTGGGGTATCCGTGATGATTGCCGCATTACTTAAGAAATTGGGAGGTAAAAAGGTGATCAGTCGTGAGAGCTCCTCTATTCATCTGACCGTACTCAATTCCATAGGGATTAAAAACACGATTAATCCCGAGTATGAATCTGCAAAGATACTAGCCCAAAAACTTGCCCTTGATGGGATACTGAATCTTTTCAGTATATCCGACAGCCTGAAGATTGTGGATATGCCTGTCCCAAAATCGTTGGTCAATCAACGATTCTCTCCGATTCAGTTTAAGAAAGAGACTCATCTCAAAATTATTGCACTTAAAAGAGATAAGCAAATTATCTATTCCTCCTCTCAGCCTAAGAAAGAAGATAGTGAGATTGAGGCAATTGATTATCAGGTGGATGACATCCTGGTTTTGGTTGGCGATATCAAGGATATCAGAAAGTTTCTTCATCAGTAAAGGATTCATCGCCCCTCCAATACCTGTTTTTTGCCTGACTGTCAGTCTATGGAATTCATAATGGATAAATATCACAATTTGATTAACCGGTTATTTTATCAGGTTACATCAGATTGGTTACAGATTATTGATCATAGTCCGGGATTATTCGGAACCCTGTTTTTTTCTCGTACAACATTTTTCTTTTATTAAAATTATCTTCGAATAATCGTATATTTGAATCTTAAATGAATCCGGTCAAATTACATGAACTGATGTTGTCTCTTCAGAAGGGTGAGAAGCCGGCCTTCGAAGCGATTTACAACGATTTTTTCGGTGTGATCTACCATTTGTCATTGCAGTACCTTCACGACGAGAAAGTATCGGAGGAGATTGTCCAGGATTCCTTTATGAAGCTTTGGGAGATCCGTGAAACCTTGAACGACACCTTTAATATCCGTAATTTTCTCTATACTATTACCAAAAATAATTGCCTTAATTACCTCCGGAATCAAAAGATTGCCCTTAAACATCAGGAAAAGATCAAATATCTCGAGATGCAGTTTAATTATGAGGCTTTGGAAAAATTGGGGAATTATATGGAGTTTGAAGAGTTGCGCGAAAAGGTCAGTCGTGCCATCGATGCACTTCCTGCCGATCTTCGTGAAACCTTTAAACTAAGCCGGTTTGAAGAGTTGCATTATAAGGAAATAGCAGATATGCAGTCGATTAGTATTAAAACTGTCGAGGCCAGAATGACAAAAGCATTACGAATTCTCAGGTTTGAACTAAAGGATTATGTCACTCTTATTTGTTTGATATCCAATTTATTATCTTAATACGTAATTATTTGTAAATTTTTCTTAATTTTTCTGTAGGGTATCGCTATAGTTAAGTGTTTAGTGATTAATTCAAGGGAAAATATGTCAGACGAAATTTTCAAAAAAATTCTGGATAATAAGGCTACTCAAGCCGAGAAATTCAATTTCTATCAGGAGCTTGAGCAGGATCATGCCATGCGGGAATTGTTTTATTCCTACAAAAATCTTCATACCGTTTCGGGCTTGGATGTCTCAAGATACTCCGTAGAACAAAAGGCAAGTTTTGAGCGGTTCTGGAGCAGGGTAAATCCAATCAACGCTTTAAGGTTATATAAAATTTGGTATCGTTACGCCGCAGTTTTTATTATTGCCCTCTCATTGGGATATCTGATGAACCACCTGGTTCCGGTCAGCAAAGACAAACCAGTTCTGTTTCAGCATATTGAATACACTTCAGAAAAGGGATCTGTTTCAACAATTCATCTTGAAGATGGTTCAGCCATCTGGCTGAGTTCGGCATCAAAGCTGAGCCTTGATAAACAACCCAGTGGTGAGATGACTGCCCGTTTAAATGGGGAGGCCTATTTTGATCTCATACCTGATACTTCCCGAAAACTGAGTGTTGATCTTGGTAATTTTAAGGTTCGGGATATTGGAACCAGGTTTAATATTCGTGCATACGGTGCAGAACCGAATGTATTTACTACCCTGGTGGAGGGAAAGGTTGTACTTTTCGACAATGAAAATAAATCACTCCTTTCGATGGAACCCGGTGAATATATGAAATTTGACAAGAAGACTAATCAAATAGCTGTATCACAACAGGATCCATCTATTGCAACAGCCTGGAAAGATGGAAAATTTGTTTTTATAGATAAGAGCCTGGCAGAGATCTGCCGCGAACTGGAAAACTGGTATAATGTGGAGATTATCATCGGTAACAAATCGCTGGCAAATAATAAATATACCAGTGTGATCAAAAGAACTACAACCGTGAATATGGTGCTGAAAATGCTTGCTTTAACCGACAAAATAAATTATAAAGTAACCGATAGAAAGGAGGCGCGCGACATCGTTTATGTTTATTAAAAAGTAAAGTGCACCCGTGGAGGGGTGCACCTGATTCCAGTTATCGAAACTGATGGAGGTCAGTTTCAAAGTTAAACTTAAAAACACGTCAAAACTATGAAGAAATTTTTTGATTTGCTATGCATTGCACAGCGAAGATGGGAAAAAACTATCCGAATTATGAAACTTACAGCAGGACTTATTCTATTTGCGATCATTTCGGCCTCTGCAGTGAACAGCTACAGTCAGACCGCACGAATCAGCATGAATCTGAAGGATGCCACCATCGTGGATATATTCAGGGAAATTGAGCGAACCAGCGAATTTGGTTTTTTCTTTAAAAGCGAAGAACTGAATCTTGAAAAGCGTCAATCAGTTCAGTTCTCAAACGGCACGATTGATGAGGTGCTGACAAAAGTTCTCGGGGGAAACTATTCCTATAAAATTCTCGACCGGAACATTGTTGTCACCAAGGGAAGTCTTGATGCAACAGAACAACAGGGTAAAAAAGTTTCCGGTAAAGTCACCGATCAGACTGGCGCCGCACTGCCCGGAGCGTCGGTGATCGTAAAGGGAACGACCATTGGTGTCATTACCGATAATAATGGGGAATACTCACTGAATAACATCACTGAAAACAGTATTTTACAGTTTACGTTTATCGGGATGAAAAGTCTGCTTGTGGGTGTGGCCGGAAAAAATACGATAAATGTTTCATTGGCAACAGAAACTATTGATCTTGAAGAGGTTGTAGCCATTGCTTATGGAACAATCAGGCGTAAGGACCTGACTGGCGCGATCAGTACAGTTGACTCAAAATTGATCTCTACCCAGGCAAACTCCACTGTGACACGTGCACTGGAAGGCGCCGTTGCCGGTTTGCAGGTATCCTCAGTTGATGGACAACCCGGTCTCGATATGGGGATCCGTATTCGTGGTTTGGGTACTGCCAGCCAGAACAATTCAAATGCACTTGTAGTGATCGACGGTGTTCCCGCTCAGAACGATAATCCGTTGGCAACAATCAATCCCAAAGATATTGAAAGCATTACCGTATTGAAGGATGCTGCTTCCACAGCTGTGTATGGCTCACGTGGCGCCAATGGTGTAGTGCTGGTCACAACAAAACAAGGGTCAAAAGGTAAAACTAAAATTGCCTTCGAAGGTCGTTGGGGTGTTAACCAGATTGGACCTTATAAATTCGACAAGATGGATGACCCCAAAGATGTTTATGAATATGACTGGCTGGCCATCTACAATTCATACCGTTATGGTGTTGCAGGAGGCGTTCCGAAAAATTACACCACCAATGTGCAAACCCCAAATCATACAGATACAGAAGCCGGACAATTTGCAAGCGCACACCTGTTTAATTATGTGAATTCTGAAACAAATTTCACGCGCAATGCTTTAAATAACTGGATGTTGTACGATGTTCCCGGAGCTATTTATACTCCAACAGGCACCGGGGCGACGGCAAGTTCAACAATGTCAGGAGCTTACCTGATTAATCCCGACGGGAAACTAAACCCGGATGCAAGATTGCTTTACAATGACTATTATGATAAA
>JAHEYS010000561.1 GCA_023251475.1 Prolixibacteraceae bacterium | reverse complement strand
CAGTTCCAATTCGGTTTGGGCGATAAAGGCAACCGGAGCGCTTTTCAGTTCGTAATACGATGGCGCGAGCACCCATGGACGACCTTCTGCCGGAATTGCCGGACAAAGCACTGTCGCTTTATCACTGCCGACAGAAATTGTGTAAAGGGCAAATCCCTGAAAATTTGCAGGCTCTCCTGGAAATCGTACTGGTGAGACAATGTGTTTGCCGGATTTCCTGTTATCAGAAGTGGCGTTAGAGAGGGTGAATGCGAAGGTGTTGGAGAACCACAAAATTAAAATTATCAGCCCAGATATGTGACGCACGGCAATGCTGAGATGCGGAAATTTACTGGATGTAAATGGATTTTTCAGGAGCCGGTGGTTCCTGGAAAATAAAGTTTGAGGTTGTTCTTTTATGTTCATCGTATTTGGAATTTTTGAAGTTCTTCGGGGCCAGGGATGGCGTAGTCAGGATCAGTTGATTTAATAACAATATCATTGCCAACTTTTCTGATCTCCATGGGAACGAGGTTTAATCCCTGTTCATTTAAGGTATAAGCATTATCTGACAGCTCTTTTGTTTGAATTCCTTCTCTTGAAAGAGGGGGTACATTCCCGTTAAAGAAGGCGGTACACCACCAGCGACCGGCATTGTCCTGAAACAGCGTTCCATGTCCCAGGAACCTTCCGGCAAATTTTCGTTCGCCGTAGGGGCCGGTAATCTTGTCAGCGGTGGCGTAATAGAGGTTGTAGGTTCCCTTGCGACCTTTTCCGGTAGACCACGTTGTGCCGAAAAGGACGTATTTCCCCTGTATCTTGCGGATCAGACACCCTTCATACCCTACATTCGTAAATTCTCCGGTTGGACCAATGTTAACCGGTTCACCTGAAAAATCGGAGAGATCCGGCTTTAGCGGAGCAATGGTTGTGCCTCCCCAGATTAACCAACAGGTTCCGTCGTCATCCTGGAACAGGGATGGATCATGGATCCTGCCAATCTTTTCACCGATAGGGTTAGTCCATGGACGCCGGGGTTTAAGTCCGGTTGCGACTGAAAAGTTGCCGCCATTAACCGGTGATGGACTGGTATGCACCAAAACGACTCTGCCGTTGATGAAATTAAATTCCGGAGCCCACAGACGCCACCTAAATTCCTCCCCCGTTTTAAAATTTTCCGGTTTTGCCGTATACCAGATACCATCTTTAAGCGAGTAAATGACACCCATTGATTTCCAATGGATAAAATCCTTTGTCTTCCATGCCTGAACTTCGTAACCCACTTTCCCTGAGGTGTACCTGTCTTCGGGTAGCTCTTTGCGTGTGGATAGTTGTGTGGTTCCCGTAAAATAGAAAAAACCATCCGGAGATTTGACGATATATGGATCGCGAATCCATCCATCTTTGACATGGATTGCCCGGTTATGGGCAACAAGAGCGGTTTTGATCTCTTTTGCCTTTGGTAACACAACGGGTTGGATGCCAAAAGAGAAAGTGGCGGAAACAATTAAAAGTATTAATATAGAAGTTCTCATTTGATTAATTTGGGTTGATCTTTTGAACTGATTTTATCGTCACGGGACCGAGTAATCCCGAAGGAAGCTGTTCATTATTCAGCCAACCCACAAACATATTTTTATGGGTCCGGCGTTCGGTTACGGGCAAATTCTTATCACCTATCAACCGATTAGGCCACAGATTAACTGCCTCAATTTCCAGTGTATTCTCACCAGGTTTTGCAATACCGGTTATTTCCACGCGATAAGGTGTGCACCAAAGCACACCAAGGTCTTTCCCATTGAGTCTGACACGTGCTGTTTCTTTGACTGACCCTAAATCCAGAAACAGATGTTCCGGGGGTTCTGTATAACTGCCTTCTGCCTTCCCACTTCTGCCTTGCGTCGACAGGTCAAAAACTTTCCTGTAAACCGCCTTTCCGCTGAAATTTTTCACGGCCGGTTCCGGACGTTTGTTCCAGTCCTCCAGCTTGTCAAAGACCATCAACCCCTTAGCCTGATCGCCGCTCAAACCTGTGGTCGGATAAAACCATTTCAAATCAAATTGCACCAGCCAGGGACCGGCAATTTCCTGTTTTTGAGTCAGTATTTGAAAATTAGGTGCCCCGCTATTTGGCTCTTCTGCCTTCTGCCCTTCTGCCTTCTGCCTTTTCCCTTCTGCCTTTCGGAATATCACAAACATGGCGCCGTAGGGCTCAAACTCCAGCGGCATGGAAGTGACGCCATTTCCTGTTTTAAATTGTGGCAGGTCGCGTTGTTCACCTGACACAGGATTCCATAATTCCGGTTGCCTTCCGCTTACACGAAAAGAGCAGTCAGCCTTCAGTCCGATACCTTTTTTATTGATTACAAAATAAATTTCCGAATCATCGGTGTGACGATGGATAAAATCGAGCAACACATTTTCTGTTTTACTTTGAAATGCGAAATCGGTTGGGATGGCTCTTTTCTCAAGCACCTTACGGATGGTCATGCCGTTTATGATTTGCCCTTTACCATAAGCATGTTGAAAAATGGGATTTGCCGTTTCTGTCCCCCACACTTTATCAGCAATAGTTTTTAGCTCCTCTTCACTTTTGGGATAACCTGTAAGTCCTGGCGTCCGCTGTGGTTTAGGACCGATTACCGTTGCTCCGGCGGCTACCAGTTCCTGAATTTTCCGGGCAACATTTAATGGAACAACAGGTCGGTCGGGCAAAACCAGCAACCGGTAGCTCATCCCGTCGGGAAGAACGATCCGCCCATTTTTAACCGACAGGCGGGTGAGCATGATCTCTGTATTACAGACATCATAGTAATAGCCAAAACCGCGTGAAGGGTCGATATTCTTAG
>JAHEYS010000560.1 GCA_023251475.1 Prolixibacteraceae bacterium | reverse complement strand
GACGACTCGTTGGTCATTGATTTTACATCCACATTCACCGGATCTTTTATAATGGTCTGGCTCATTGACTGACTTAACCGGTAGCCAAAATCACAGTTGATTGCTGTATTCTTTTCGTAGATGGTTCCCAGGATACCGATTAAATTGTTTAAAAGGGGAGGTGTTGAAGATTTCGCCTCACTCCAGTAACCTTCACCCGGAACTGATGACCCCACATTCGGAAATTTTGCCTGGACCAGGTTTCGGCGGATTTCAAGACCAAGGGTTCCTGTACCGAGCAGCGACTGTTTTGGCTGTACCGCCAGAATGGAATAGATATTCACTGCCCTTGTCCCTTCGGTTCTTCTGATTTCATTTCCGACAATGGCGGCATTCCACAACAGATTAAATCTCCCCTCATTGGCCCGTTGATCTGATCGCATATAAATTCCGGATGAATTGGTCAGTTTGTTCCCCTCGATGGCCACATCATTGCAACCGCAATAGAACATAATTCCCTGATGGTTATCCTCCAGAATATTATCTTTAACCAGCCAGTCTTCCGCCGACCAGCTCATCACCACATAATGACAACCCGCTTCAGGTGTGACATCCCATGGACGGTCAACCGATAAAGTACCACCTTTACTGCCTGTTATTGAGCGCCACTGACCCGCACCCTTGCCACTCACAATTGCTACTGCCCTGCTGGAACCCAACAACAGCGGATTAAACACCCACCACTCTTTTTTTGCATCCGTGATAGTCGTTGAAGTTGCGGCTGTAACCTCACCAACTGTCTGTCCTGTCGGATTACAACCTTGGCTCAGAATCGTTTCTCCCTGGTTTCGCGGAAAAATCGGGGTACCATTTACGTCCATCCGGTTTTTCATCACCACAATATCTTTGGCATAGTCGATGTTAAATCCTCCTGTTTCCCCTTTAAAGGTCTGAAGATCTCCCAACCGCGTGATGTGATTATTTTCGATGATTCCGTTGTAGCTATCGTTAAAACCAAACCGGCCTGCCGCGTAATGAACCCGGTTACCACGTACTGCAAAATTGGTGGAACCGTTACAGTGCCACATCCATGGCCATGTGTTCTGTGTCGTGCTCACAAAATCACAATCTGCAATGATCATCCGGTCGACATACGACCAGGCCAGTCCAACAGCCATTGAAAGATCGAAGCGGCAGTTCACTGCAAAAAACTCTGAACCGGCACCTCCCGGTATTTTCTCTTTTGGAATCATGGTCTTCAAACTATGACGCCAGATTCCGGAGGTATTCACATTTTGAATACAAAGATCTGACATTCCGCTCCTTGTCGTTCCTAAAGGCCAGACCAATCCTGGACCATCAATGGTATCATCGGGCCAGTGACCTTTACCGATGGGATCGGGATAAGGCGGCGGATTGCCATAGCCATACAAAATAATTGAGCGGCTTTGTCCATCTCCTTTAAGTACCACGTTCGAACGCATCGTCAGTCCGCTACCTGTAGGATAAATTAATTTATACTTCCCCCCGGGCAGGTAAACCACTCCGCCGCCCTCGGCGCCTGCTTTATCAATTGCCTGTTGGATCGCATCACGGTCATTTGCAACACTGTCGCCTTTGGCTTTAAGTTTTAAACGGGGATCGGATTTTACGTTGTAAATATTTTGATCAAATTTAAAATCAGCGCCCCACGGTGCTTTGATCCCAAAAGGATCAGGAGCATTTTCGCGGGCAAGTAACGACTCCTCGGCAGTTGACTCACCCCATTTCCCGCCCGAACCATTGCTGACAACAATTTTGTATCGTTTCCCGGGCGTCAGTCCCTGTGGAGCTTTTACCTGCAAAAAATAGGGGTCAGCCTGGATAACTTCGGCCTGAAGGGAAAGCTTTTTCTCACCATCGAAAAATATAAGTTTTGGTTTCTGTCCGGCAAAAAACAAGTTTCTTCCGAAAACCCGGAAGGTATAACCCGACATAATTTCTTCATATTCAACGGTAACCACACGTGCCCGGTTAATATATACCGGTTCGCTCCAATGCTGTCCGTTTTTAACCCAGACAACTGTGAGCACTCCGGCAGGAATTAATTTTTCATCAGGTAAGATAGCAGAAACATAACTTTCTGACCTGCTTACAACGTTAAGGGCCACTTTAGGGGTTAGCTTTTTTTCAGTCCCTGTCACAACAGCATACCAAAGTTCGGGAGCCGTACCAAATGAATCCCCCTGGACACCAAAAGCTTCCCCCGGAAGGGCCCCTTCATTGAAATTAAAAATGACTGGATTTCCGGTTTCTTTTGATGAAGCTTTGCTGGCAGGGTTTAGAATACTCAATGCAAAGGCAAGCAACAGAACATATTTAGCTAAAGAATAATTCATAACAAATTGTTTTTCAATTTAAAAGAGACTGCTCAATAATTACACCAGACAAGGTAACTGGAGACCGAAACGGGTCGTGAATCAGAGAGTGTTGCAAAACATTCGAAGTAATCTTTCAAATCTTTTGTAGGAAGCTCTGCTTCATACCAACCCGTATCAGATGCAGTTGCCTGGACTGTCTCCCATTTCCGTTTGGTCCATTCCACACCCACCACACTGTAACTAACCTGTGCCGCAGCAACCGGCATCGGACTATTAACCTTGAACCTTACTTTTGTATTGCCATTAGTACTCTTTTCAGCAGTGATTTCCTGAATTTTTGGCATTGGTTTTCCTATTCCCTTGAGAAAATAATCGAAATAAACCTGCTCCATCGACAACCATCCGGGTTGTTCAGGAGTCGCCCCTGAAGTTCCACCGGGGAGATCGATTTTATGGGAAGTATTAGGTGAAAAGACATGGTTGACCGGACCCTT
>JAHEYS010000559.1 GCA_023251475.1 Prolixibacteraceae bacterium | reverse complement strand
TTAAAGAACAATCAAAAAGCAAAGGATTTATAATAACAGACCATGATTACCGAAATATTTTGGATGTTTCATCAAGGATAATTTTAATTCATGATGGGGGGACAAAAGAGATCAGAAAAATCGATGAACTGGAATATTGGGGATACCTGCCTGAAATAGTTTGATAACTAAGTGATTTTCTAAAAAATGTATTATGAAACGAAGTGAAATTAACGGACTTATTATCGAATCGAAAAAATTCTTCGATCAAATGAATTTTAAACTTCCGCCATGGGCATTCTGGAGTCCTGAGGATTGGAAAGGAAAATATCCGACCTGCAGCGAGGTGATTGACAACATGCTTGGATGGGATTTGACCGACTTTGGAAGCGGAGATTTTCATAAACTGGGGCTCATCCTTTTTACGGTAAGAAATGGCAATTTTAAGAAAGATAATAAGCCATATGCTGAAAAAGCGATGATCGTTGAGGAGATGCAGGAAACACCCATGCACTTTCACTGGAGTAAGATGGAAGATATCATTAATCGCGGCGGTGGAAACCTGGTTATTGAGTTGTATAATTCCGACGAAAGGGAGAAATTATCGGATCAACCTTTCACTGTAAAGACTGATGGTGTTGTCCGTAATCTTCAACCAGGTGATTCAGTAATACTTACGCCGGGTGAAAGTATCTGTCTTGAACAAGGCATGTATCACCGCTTTTATGGAGAAGAAGGGAAAGGGAAAGTATTTGTTGGGGAAGTGAGTGCAGTAAACGATGATTCAACTGATAATTGTTTCTATACTCCCGTTGGCCGTTTTCCTGAAATCGTCGAGGATGAGGCGCCGGTCCATTTACTTGCATCTGATTACCAAAGGTATATTTAACCGATGAAATAGCCATGGTAGTAAATCACAAACCGAAGATGAATATTTCACCATGGCTATTCCATTTGGCCTTTAATAAACAAATTTTTATCAAATGAATCATAAACCTATCGTCATAGCCGGTACCGGTTGTGCGCTGGCCGACTATTTGTATACAGGTGTTCGGTTTGATGCGCCATTGTTCTTAAAATACCGTTCGAATAAACCAGGCGATGGAGGCCTTGCACCGGGGAAACTGGTTTTTACCGAAGAACTCGAAAAATTCTCAGGGGTCCCTTATTCAAGAATCAGTCTTGAACTTACAGGTGGCGAACCACCGGCAGCAATCAATATTGGCGGTCCGGGACTGGTATCCCTGATCAATGTTTCACAACTACTTCCTAAGGAGGAGTTTGATGTTCGGTTTTATGGCGGTTCGGGCAGGGATGAGACGGCTGACCGGATTGAAAGACTGGTGATAAAAACACCTTTAAACATAGAACATTATCGTAGAATTTCAGAAAAAAGAACCCCATTTACCGATGTTCTTTCCGACATTACTTACGATAACCATCAGGGAGAAAGGACTTTCATTAATAATATCGGAGCAGCATGGGATTACACACCTGAGCTATTAGGGGATGATTTTTTCAAGGCCGATCTGGTTTGTTTTGGTGGCACTGCCCTCGTTCCCAAAATCCATGACCATCTTACCCGTTTGCTGGGCAGGGCAAAACAAGCAGGATGTCTTACAATTGTCAATACCGTCTTTGATTTCAGAAATGAGAAGAAGAATCCTGATAAACCCTGGCCACTTGTCGACACCCCTGATGATTACAGCTTAATCGATATGCTGATCATGGACTGCGAGGAGTCGCTGAAAATAAGCGGCAGGAAAACGATAACGGAAGCCGCAGCTTATTTTGCAGGCCTGAAAATTTCATCATTCATTATCACTAACGGATCAGGTGATCTTTACGCCTTTTCGAATGGCGCCCTGTTTGAAGAAATGCCATTGACCATTTTCCCGGTTTCAAAAAGGGTAGGCGTTGATTTTAAGCTCGATCCAACCTTAAAAGGGGATACCACCGGTTGCGGAGATAATTTTGCCGGGGGGATTATCGCTTCAATGGCACATCAGCTTGCGATCGCATCAAGCGAAAAATTCAGCATGTCTGATGCTATTGCTCTTGGCGTTGCTTCAGGTGCATTTGCATGTTATTATATTGGCGGTACATACATTGAAGACTGCGCTGGTGAAAAACTCCAAAAAATTCAGGCGTTTAAAAACGAATATATTCAACAAATCTTAAGATTGTGACCCGGGGAATTCAAAATAAACTGGTGCTATTTGGCGCGGGGAAAATCGGCCGTTCCTTTATTGGTCAGGTCTTTAGTCGTTCAGGTTATGAAGTTGTCTTTGTGGATATTGACCGGCAGTTAATTGATCACCTTAACAAATCGGGTCAGTACAAAGTGATTATCAAAAACCCGAATGGGGATCAGACTATCCTGGTAACTCATGTGTGTGGTATTCATCTAAGTGAAACAACGCGAGTGATTGAAGAGCTGTCCAACGCTTCAATCGCCGCTCTTTCCGTAGGTCAGCAGGGATTATCCGCTGCACTCCCACTTATTGCCCAATCGTTGAAGCTTCGCAGGGAAATCCGAGGTGAATGGCCCCTTGATATTATTATTGCAGAAAATATGCGTAATGCCGATCAGTTTATCTCAACTGAATTAGCCCGCTTATTGCCTCCGGATTTTCCTGTAAGTACTTTAGTCGGACTGGTTGAAACAAGCATCGGAAAGATGGTGCCGATAATGTCGCAAAAGGATGTGGAAGATGATCCGCTGCAGATTTTTGCAGAGTCGTACAATTCGCTGATTGTGGCAAAAAATGGTTTTAAGAATCCGGTTCCTGAAGTAAGCTTTCTTTCCCCAAAGGAAAATATCAAAGCCTGGGTTGACCGCAAACTTTTTATCCATAACCTGGGTCA
>JAHEYS010000558.1 GCA_023251475.1 Prolixibacteraceae bacterium | reverse complement strand
TAAAGATCCAGAACCTGAATGTGGTTGCAGATAAACAGCATATCCTCAAAAATATTAACATTGAAATTCCGAAAAACAGGATTACTGTTGTCCTTGGACCGTCCGGGTGCGGGAAAACCACTGTAAATATTAATTGAAAAGTTGACCACCTTCTGATTGAAAAGTTGACCACTTATCGGAGTTAAACCAGTTGCTTTGCAGGTGCAAAAGCAACGCAAAAACGATGATAAGCATGGATACCAAACAAGAGATTACCAGACGATATTTTCGGGAGTACGATAGTGTCCGGAAGATAGCGCGCGACTTACAGATCAGTCGTCAAACAGTGAGGAAGATCCTCTTGGCTTACGCACAGTCAAAAGAGGCAACCGACTCAGGGATAGATCTGAAGGCATTGCAAGATTACGTTAGCAGCCCCCCATCCTATGATACACAAAACCGGTTTAAGCGCAAGCTGACTGCCGAGGTTGAGGATATGATCAAAGTGCAGTTGGATGATAATCAGCGCAAACGCCAGGAAGGTCTGCGTAAACAGATAAAGCGTAAAATTGACATTCACGAGTACTTGTTGAGCCAGGGACACCAAATCGGGTATACAACCGTGTGCAATTATATCCGGGACAAAGAATTACGTCAACAGGAAGCATACATTAAACAGGTCTATGTTCCCGGCGAGGAATGTGAGTTTGACTGGGCCGAGTTGAAGTTGATGATCGGAGGCATTAAACGGCGATTGTACCTGGCAGTGTTCACATCAGCGTATAGTAATTACAGGTACTGCCGGTTGTTCCACCGCCAAGACACCCTGGCTTTTCTGGAAGCTCATAACGAGTTCTTTGCCCACATTGGAGGGGTTTATCATGAAATGGTTTACGATAATATGAGGGTGGCCATCCGGGAGTTTGTCGGTCGCAATGAAAAGACTCCAACCGATGCGCTGGTTAACCTTTCTGGCTGGTTTCAGTTCCGGTGGCGATTTTGTAACATCCGGAGGGGGAACGAAAAAGGACATGTGGAGCGAAGCGTGGAATTTGTTCGTCGTAAAGCATTTTGCCATACCGATGCATTTGATACCCTGGATGCAGCCCAGAGTCACTTGAGCTCTACCTGCAATCATCTGAATGAACTGCCAGGATCTACAGGCAAGGTTCCATTAAAAGGTCTACAGCAGGAACGTTCTTCGCTGTGGAACTATTCGGGGCCGATGGAATGTTTTTTAACCCATGAACTGAAGGTGGATAAATATGCCACTATTTGTTTTGGCACCAATCATTATTCGGTACCTGATGAACTCTGTGCAAGGATGGTGGATGTGAAGGTATACTCCAATGAGCTAAAGATATATTATGCCCACGGG
This sequence comes from Prolixibacteraceae bacterium, assembly GCA_023251475.1. Classification (GTDB taxonomy): domain Bacteria; phylum Bacteroidota; class Bacteroidia; order Bacteroidales; family Prolixibacteraceae; genus JAAFHB01. The sequence continues at coordinate 1,497 of JAHEYS010000558.1, read as the reverse complement.
CTTATCTGCAGTCATGATCGCAGCTATGGCAAGAACCAGTGGATTATCACCCTGGATCATTACCTGAAGACCCTTGCACGCAAACCCGGGGCTTTGCACGGATCGCTTGCCCTGGAACAGGCTCCGGAGCCTGTTCGGGAGGTTTATGCACGGTGGTTTATCAATCAGCCTCGCGATTTTATTCAGCTACTTCAGTTTTGTCAACAGGCCCAGGTAGATCATCAAAGGCTACTGGATACGGCGATTTATGTTAGCGGAATTTGCCCGGGGAATGTCACTGCTGAAAAGATTATGGCGCTACTGGGCAATCAGCCATCCTCCCATAATGACTCCTCTGGAGAGGCAATCACTGGTGAGATTGAAAATTTCTCAACCCTCCAGTTGGAAGAGATCACCCAATTGATGACCTTTAAAATGGAGGTGGCAGTATGATCACACGGGAAAATAAACAGCAAATTGATACGCTCACCCGGGAGTTAAGACTTCCTACCTTCCGCCGTGAATTTGAGTCCGTGGCCCAAGAAGCTGCGCAGGATAAGCTGTCGTACGAAGATTTTCTGCTTCGTCTTATGGAACGTGAATTTGCCGTACGAATTGAAAACCGGCGAAAAGCCCAAATGCGGCAGGCAGGCTTTGTACAATACAAATACCTGCATGATATAAACCGTGATGAGCTGCCCGAAGATGCGGCTGTCAAACTTCCTGTTTTGGAACGCCTGGATTTTATCAAAACAGGTCAAAATATCATCTTCTCAGGCAATCCCGGTACCGGGAAAAGCCATTTGGCCACCGCCCTAGGCATCCTGGCATGCCAGCAAGGATACAGAGTATTGTTTACGACGGTTCCTCGCCTTCTGACCCAGTTGCGTGAAAGCCGTTCACAGAGATTTCTTCGAACCGTAGAAAATCGCTTTGAAAAGTTCGATCTGGTAATATGTGATGAGTTCGGATATATCTCCTTCGATAAAGAAGGTGCGGAACTATTGTTTAGCCACTTATCGCTGCGTTGTGGACGTAAGTCAACCATCATCACCACGAACCTGTCATTCGATCGTTGGAAAGAGATTTTTGGCGATCCTGTACTTACCGCAGCTATGGTTGACCGGCTCACTCACCGGGCGTATATCGTGAACATGAACGGAAAATCTTTCCGGGTTAAAGAAACCAAACTAATGATGGGAAAATGAATAAATTAGCCGATACTAATCCGCCAGAGATATTAACAAAGTTAGCACTTATGAACAAAGAAAAAAAGAAGCAAAAAAAGAAAGGTTATGAGCCGAGGATAACTCTTCGAGTTATCTCCCGTCTCATAACCATTAATCAACTGTTCTTTTTATTTATTATTTTTGTTAAGTGGTGTTCTTTTCTAACTGAAATACTGGTCAACTTTTCAATTAATATTTACATATGTATGGAGTATTACAATCAATGTATTGTCAACAAGATGGGCTTTTTCATCTGTACAGGACAATAACAAAGAAAATTATAAAAAAC
>JAHEYS010000557.1 GCA_023251475.1 Prolixibacteraceae bacterium | reverse complement strand
TGGTTCAGTAACGGTAACAGATGATGGCCGTGGTATTCCTACAGAGTTGCATACCGGGGAAAATAAATCGGCCCTTGAGGTGGTACTGACTGTTTTGCATGCGGGTGGAAAATTCAACAAGGAGAGTTACAAAGTCTCCGGTGGATTGCATGGTGTTGGTGTATCGTGCGTAAATGCTTTAGCCTCCTACCTTCGTGCAGAGATTCACCGCGACGGAAAGATCTGGGAGCAGGAATTTGAAAAGGGTTTTCCCATGGGGGATGTCAAAATAATTGGCGAATCCGACAGAACCGGAACCATTATCTCCTTTGTACCCGACGATACGATTTTTACAACCACGGAATTCAAATACGATATTCTCTCTGCAAGGCTTCGTGAACTTGCATTTTTAAACAGTGGAATCCGTCTGTCAATCACCGATAACCGCATCGTTGAAGAAGATGGCACATTTAAGCATGAACTGTTCCTTTCTGAAAGGGGATTGGCTGAATTTGTTGATTATCTGGACGGTACGCGCGAACGCCTGATCGAGGAGACGATCCATATTTCAACTGAGAAGAACGATGTTCCTGTTGAGATTGCGATGTGTTATAACAATTCGTTTACCGAAAATATCCACTCTTACGTCAATAACATCAATACCATTGAGGGTGGGACGCACATGACCGGTTTCCGAAGGGGATTAACCCGGACCCTGAAAAACTATGCCGATACCAGCGGAATGTTGACAAAGCTGAAATTTGAAATCAGCGGTGATGACTTTCGTGAAGGACTGACCGCCGTATTATCGGTAAAAGTTCAGGAGCCGCAATTTGAAGGGCAGACGAAAACAAAGCTTGGCAATTCCGAGATCAGCGCCTCTGTCGACCAGGCGGTAAGTGAAATGCTTTCAAATTACCTGGAAGAGCATCCCCGTGAGGCGAAGATTATCGTCAATAAGGTGATTCTTGCAGCTACAGCTCGTCATGCGGCTCGCAAGGCGCGTGAACTGGTTCAGCGTAAAAACGTCCTTACCGGTGGCGGATTACCGGGTAAACTGGCCGACTGTTCCGAAAAAGACCCTGCGTTATGTGAGGTGTTCTTTGTCGAGGGTGATTCGGCAGGCGGTACAGCCAAGCAGGGGCGCGACCGCAAGTTCCAGGCTATCCTTCCACTCAGGGGAAAAATCCTGAATGTTGAAAAGGCGATGACCCACCGGGTATTTGACAGTGAAGAAATTCGTAATATTTATACGGCACTTGGGGTGTCAATCGGAACCGACGAAGACCAGAAAGCCCTGAATTTCTCCAAACTGCGTTATCACAAAATCGTGATCATGACCGATGCGGACGTCGATGGTTCCCACATCGCAACTCTGATTATGACCTTCTTTTTCAGGTATATGTACGATCTTATTGTGAATGGCTATCTCTATATCGCAACCCCTCCGCTTTACCTTGTGAAGAAGGGAAAACAGGAACAATATTGCTGGACCGAGGCACAAAGAATCAGGCTTATTGAAGAGTGGGCCGGAGGAAACGAAAAAGCACTTCATGTTCAGCGATACAAAGGTCTTGGAGAGATGAACGCCGAACAGCTTTGGGACACAACGATGAATCCCGAAACACGGACCTTACGTCAGGTGACGATCGAAAATCCTGCAGAGACCGATCACGTCTTCTCAATGCTGATGGGGGATGACGTTCCGCCTCGCCGTAAATTTATTGAAGACAATGCAACCTATGCAAATATTGATATTTAAATAAGATTATATTTTAGTTAGTGACCGGGTGACTATTCATGTTTTGAATAGTCACCCGGTCACTTTACAAAGATATAATTGCCTGATCTCCTAATTTTAAAATTAATTTGTCATGAACATCTGTGTCTTCTGCTCTTCAAGCAATGCCATCCCCGAACACTATTTTGATGAGGCGGTAAAACTTGGAACACTGATCGGCGAAAACCATCATGCCATTGTGTATGGTGGAGCAACCGTCGGACTGATGCACACGGTAGCAGAAGCTGCACGGCAGGCCGGGGCAACCTCTCTTGGAATTATCCCTGAATCAATACATAACAGGCGGCTCTCCTCGCCACACGATCACGAACAGATTATCACCCCCAACATGCGCGACCGGAAATACCTCATGCGCAAACGTTCTGATGCCTTTATTGCACTTCCCGGCGGTTTTGGAACCCTGGAAGAGATCCTGGAGGTCATTACCCTGAAACAATTGCAGTATCACCGGAAAGCGATTGTATTCATCAATACTGAGGGGTTCTTCGACTCCCTGTTTACCCAGTTTGAGCGGGCTTACCGCGAATCGTTCTCCAAGGAGGATTATAAATCGACCTATTTTATCGCTTCCAACTCAGAAGAGGCGATGAATTACATCCACAATTATCAGTACACCGAACTGACCACCAAATGGTTTGATGTGCCCGGTCCGGCAAGGTTCTGAATAGTTTATAAAGTTTATCACTTTTGTCGGGTTAGAATGCATAAATCTTTGTAAAAGATTAATAATATATGCATTACGAGATAAGTCCCTTTTAACCGGACACAAATGAATATTTATGAAAAATGTCCCTGGAATTATGAAATAAGTTACCCGGTTTATGAAACTGGTCTACGGAATGATAAATTTTGTGGATAACCGAAAAGCAAATAATGGACTATAATTAAGATGATCTTTTCTTAAATTATCTTCAGTAAATACTTTGATAATCGTTTCGGAATTTGATATATTTGATCACTAGTGTCCACTAAAAATTATCAATGTTCATTATAATAATTTGACATTATGCAATATACATTGAATTTTCCGTGTCCACGATTTGAATTTTTACTTTTGAGTTTAAAAGTAAAAAT
>JAHEYS010000556.1 GCA_023251475.1 Prolixibacteraceae bacterium | reverse complement strand
TTTTTTATCGTTTTCATAATACAAAAAAAAGTAATTGAAACCACTTTCAATTACTTTTGTGCAATCCCTTTATTTATAAAGATTGTAGAAGTTTCTACCAACCATTTTTGACTATTATATCTTCAAAATTCCATCAGGGTATCCGATATCCACCAAAAACAAACCCTTTGCAGGAACACTGGCTCCGGCAGAGCACCGGTCTTTTGCTTCGATGACTTTACAGAAACCTTCAATGGTCAGTTTACCAAATCCCACTTCCAGTAAGGTGCCGACAATTGCCCTGACCATATTCCTTAAGAACCGGTCAGCCCTGATTGTGAAAACAAGGCGATGCCCCTCATCGGTCCATTCTGCCACTCCGACCTTGCAATTATTGGTTTTCACATCTGTTCCAAGACGGCTAAAGCTCGTAAAATCTTCATAATTAAACAATTTCGAAGCAGCCTCATTCATTTTATCCACATTGGGAACTCTTGCCTCTTTGGCCGCATAATGTCTGAGAAAAGGGTCTTTTGTTTTGACGATATAATATTTGTAAGTTCGGCTCACCGCATCGAACCGGGCATGAGCCTCCGGATGTACCCTAAAAATATGTTGAATAGCTATGTCTGCGGGTAAAAGACAATTCAGATTATGAATAATTTTGTCATTATCAAGTTGTTGATTTTGGGTATCGAAGTGAGCAATATAAAATGTGGCGTGAACACCTGCGTCAGTTCGTCCGGCCCCGGTGAGTGCAACAGTTTCCCGGGCAACTACTGACAGTGCTTTTTCAACCGTTTCCTGGATCGAGATACCATTTGGCTGAATCTGCCATCCATGATAAGCCGTTCCGTCATACGAAATCTGAATAAAATATCGCTGCATCTCCTTATATTCCCCCATTTCTCATTCTTTCATTTTTTCATTCCCTTAGTGCCTTCCTTTACCTACTTTTATCTTCTGCCTGATTTCGAATGATTCGTCCGAATAAAGAAAATCACGAGTCGGGTCTGGCAAAAATCCGATGACCTCATTCAGTGCATCGGCTTTGATTGCCGCCCTGACTTTCGATGCACTGATAAATTCGGGTGAATTATCCTTTCCCATTCCAACTGCCTTTCTTGTAACCTCTACCACTTCTACCCCAAAGGAAGGCAATATATCTTTCATTGCAAGGTTATATGCTTCAGTAGTTTTGCAAGCTATCTCTGTACCGACATACCTTCTTTTGATCCCCAGAACCGGCACCACATATCTGGCAAATATTTTGACATCAAGTTCTGCCTGTCTTTGCATCACATCGCTGACATCTTCATTTTTAAGAAAATAGGCCGGAAAGATAGACCCCGAAACAATATACATTCCCCCACGTACCATCACAACATTTTTAAGATGAGAGATTCCCTTTCGGATCAGTTCCCACCTTACTAAAAATGGAAATACCGAGAGGTCCTCCTCAACCACAAAAAGGTAGACGACCTCATTCTCTGCAGCTGCCTTTTCGATCAAAAATTTATGGCCATTTGTAAACGGGTTGCAATTAACGACCAATGCAGCGACAGAAGAGCTCTTTGCAGGAACCGCTAATAATTTCAGGTAATCCTGGTAGGTGGTAATCGACTCAAATCCAAACTCAAGGAGAGAGAAAAGAGGTTCAGCCGTTGCGATTTCGGTAAATCCCAGTCCGACAAAGCGCACGGCGTTTTCAGGACGGGTGAAAACAAAAGTATGTTTATAAATCTTAAGAAGCTTTTCTGTCATATAAGTGACAATCAATGCGAAAGCAGTCGTATCCCGGAATTTTGGAGCTACTGCCACATATTTGAGAATCCTCCCCAGGTGCGAACCGGTACCAACTATATCCCCTTTCAGATTATATACAATCATTGTGCATTCGACCTCTGACGGATCAAATTCAAACCCAACTCCGGAGAGAAAATCCTTCACTAACTTAACATCAAAAGGATTCTCCAGATCAAGGGTCTCCTGCCGGAAATCGGTATCTTCAAAAGTCATAAATTACTTAATAAATATAGTCTCACTAACAATTGTACTTTAATTATATCTTATGCCTGGGGCGATTGGCAACCAGCAGCCGGCAATTAGCTATCGGCGGCACTTTGCCATATCCCGACCGGAACCAATCCATCATTTGTTTAATCATTCCAACCAGTTGTTATTCATTACCAGCCATACAAAGATAGTCACAGCCAGCAGATCAGCGGATCCGCCGGGCGAAATATTATTGGTTTTACAATAATCAATTACCGCGGAATAATTCAGGTCATTGAAATTCTCCAGTGCAACCCCACAAAGCTGCCTAAAATTAGTTAACACTTCAGGATTGCTCCGGTAGAGGATATTTGTATCATCATTTGCCGAGGCAATAGATAGGAAGCACTGAATTAATGTATCCTGGTTTGGTTCGGCAACCTCAGCAAGCAGGGGCAAACCAAACTCAAAAACCGTTTGAAATCCGGATTCCGCCTCTCCCCTGGCGCCACTATAACCATATTTTTGAAAGATAATCTCGCCATGACTCTTCTTCGTCCCTGACAAATCACTCAACTCCCTTTTAACCATACCCTTGCAAATAGCACGAATAATGGTGCGGAATTCCTCAATATCGAATTGTTTATTACCATTAAACAACCTGCCACAGGTGAACAACGAAAGTCCCATTAAAAAGATGATTCCTTTTTGGGTGTTGATATGGTTTGTAGCTTTAAACATAGACGATTCCATGCGCAATCCCACACCACGTATAATTGGAAGCGCTTTGGTCAGATCTCTGTCATTAAATACGAAACCCTTGCTTACCAGTTCACCAAACCATGGAGCGATCGCTGCTGTTGAATCAATAAACATTTGGT
>JAHEYS010000288.1 GCA_023251475.1 Prolixibacteraceae bacterium | reverse complement strand
CATATCCGCGGTCAAATCCTGTCCTCCAATAGTGATGGCGTCCACGCGGCTAAACATACTGGCAATATTAAATACGTTCTGAACCCCCATGGCAGTTTCGATCATCGCATGAAGGGTCAGTTTATTATGCGGCAGACCATGGCGGTCTTCAATCTTTTCGATAATTCTTAACAGATCTGCCACCTCTTCAGGCGATTCTGTTTTGGGATAGCGGATTGCGGAGGGTTGAAGCGGTACGATCTCTTCCAAATCGGCCAGTCCGAAGGGGGTACTCAGGTGATTGACCCGGACACAAACTTCAGTGTCGTAAAAATCAACCACTTTGATCATATTTCGTACCAGCGTGCGTGCAGCATCTTTCTGATTGAGTGCAACAGCATCTTCCAGATCAAGCAGTATGCTGTCGGCGCCGTAAATTCCCCCCTGCTGAATCATTGCCGGATTATTCCCCGGAATGTAGAGCATCGTTCTCCGTTTTTTAAAATTCTTTCCCATGACAGTTGTGTTTATTTCAGCGTCCCCTCCTGTTGATCCATCGACCGTTTGATGGCTGTTTCGAGCCGGGCTTTAATCGTAGGTTCCAGTGCCCCCTTATCCTTTGCAATCAGGTGAATATCGGTAAGTTGATATTGATCGAGCATATCCACAACAATCTGTTTGAAACTTGCCCCAAACTGTTGCATTACGGTAGAGGTGATCTCGAGTTTCCGTCCAGAATTGTCCGGCAGCGGTTCGATGAGAAAAATGACATCACTCGACTCGAATGTGCCCGACTGGGCGGCTATTTTTGGCTTCATAAACTTATTGTGAATTAATGCTTTAAATATCCATTTTTAACATCGGCCTCGAAATTTATTCGAAATGATGCTGTTTAATCCTGCAAAAGTAGGACTTTAATTTTTCGCAATGATGATATTTTTCAGATAATTTGGAAAGACAGGTGGCAATACCACAGAATGCAGCCCATTTGGACAGTTGCCCGCCAACAAAGCTAAAAATTTAGACGCGTCCAATTTACCATCTGGAAAACAGAGGATTAACCTTTAAAGGATTTCCAAGATGGCAATAAATAAAAGGGGCAATCCGGAGATAAACATGGTTTCCGAGCCCCTTCTCCTCCCTCAGCTTTCGGCTTAACATTTTTTAATTAAATCATGTCTTATGAAACAATTGAAAATTGTATTTTCGTAACCGTTTTTAAAGCACAATAATTAATTATCTATTCGATTATGAATCAGACATTGGATATTAGAGAACTAAACGAACGAATTCAAAGAGAAAGCTCTTTTGTGGATCTTATCTCCATGGAGATGAACAAGGTAATTGTTGGGCAGAAACATCTGGTTGAAAGTCTTTTGATCGGATTACTGTCTGACGGGCATATCCTTTTGGAAGGGGTCCCCGGATTGGCGAAAACATTGGCGATCAACACACTGGCCAACACCATAGACGCCAAATTTGCCCGTATTCAGTTTACTCCTGACCTTCTCCCTGCCGACTTGATAGGGACAATGATCTACAGTCAGAAGAATGAAGAATTTATGGTTCGCAAAGGACCCATCTTCACCAATTTTGTGTTGGCTGATGAGATTAACCGTGCCCCGGCGAAGGTTCAATCAGCATTGCTGGAAGCGATGCAGGAGCGCCAGGTGACCATCGGCACCCATACCTATCCGCTCGAAAATCCATTTTTGGTGATGGCCACGCAGAATCCGATCGAACAGGAGGGCACTTACCGGCTTCCGGAAGCCCAGGTTGACCGTTTTATGTTAAAGGTCGTACTGAATTATCCAAAAAAAGAGGAGGAGAAACTGATCATCCAAATGAATCTTTTAAAAGAATTCCCCAGGGCAAAGACAGTTTTAAAACCCGAAGATATTGTAAGGGCAAGGGATATTGTGAAAGATGTTTATATGGATGAGAAGATCCAGAAATATATTGTGGATATCGTTTTCGCAACTCGTGAACCAAAGGCAGCCGGTTTGGCCAGATTCCAGGAGATGATCACCTACGGCGCTTCACCACGTGCCTCGATCAGTCTGGCACAGGCAGCCAAGTCATTTGCATTTATCAAACGGCGCGGTTATGTGATCCCCGAGGATATCAGGGCAGTGTGTCACGACGTATTGCGTCACCGTATCGGATTAAGTTACGAAGCTGAAGCCAATAATTTGACCTCTGAAGAGATTATCAGCGAAATATTGAATACAATTGAAGTCCCCTAGCGGAAGGATAGGGCGGATCAGCTGAAATGATCAACACTATCAGAATTGTTATTAATCAATAATTCAAGAATTTATACAAGTGGAAGCATCGGAACTGTTAAAAAAAGTTCGGAAAATTGAGATAAAAACGAAAGGGCTTTCCCGGAATATCTTCGCGGGGGAATATCACAGTGCTTTTAAAGGGCGTGGTATGGCTTTTAGCGAAGTACGTGAATACCAGTTTGGCGACGATATCCGGAACATCGACTGGAACGTTACTGCCAGGTATGGCCACCCGTTTGTCAAAATATTTGAAGAAGAGAGAGAGCTGACGGTCATGTTGCTGGTCGATGTAAGCGGCTCACGTGAATTTGGCACAACTGAACGACTGAAAAAAAACGTCATCGTCGAACTTGCTGCAATACTTTCATTTTCAGCGATATCCAATAACGACAAAATTGGAGTGATCTTTTTCTCAGACCGTATCGAGAAATTTATCCCTCCAAAGAAAGGGCGTACACATACGTTGATGATCATCAGGGAACTGATCGAATTCGAACCGGTTTCTAGAAAGACAGACATCTCGGTTGCATTACGCTACCTCACCAATGCCATGAAACGGAGGGTGACCGCCTTTATCATCTCCGACTTAATGGATGATCTCCCATCCATGGAGCAGGCCCTTTCGATCGCCAATAACAAGCACGACATGGTCGGACTTCGTATTTATGACGAACGTGAAGCCGAACTTCCTTCAGTGGGGATGATCAAACTCAAAGACGCTGAAACGGGCGAATACCTCTGGGTAGATTCGTCCAGCAAAAATGTCAGGGAAATTTATCGCCGCCATTGGAGAGACAAAAATAAACAATTGGATACTTTACTGAAAAAGACAGGATTAGACTATGTCAATATCAGTACCCGCGAAGATTACGTGAAATCGCTCGTTGCACTCTTCAAGAAAAGGGAACATAAATTATGATCAGATCTTATCAATTAAAATACCTATTATCGTTTTCATTCTTTTGTCTCACCTTATTGGTGGTGAATGGTCAGGAGGTAAGGCTGAGAACTGCGCTTGAACGTGACTCCATCTGGCTGGGAGATCAGATTAAATTACTCATGGTTGTTGAGCAGGAAGCAGGAACCAGAATTGAGTTTCCGCAGCTCCCCGATTCGATCCAAAAGATTGAGATACTGAAAAAATCGAAAATCGACACTTCAAAACTGGAGGGTACACGGATTCAATTGAAACAATCACTGCTGGTAACCTGTTTTGACAGTGGCGCCCATTATATCCCCCCTTTTTACTTTAAGTTTAAAAGCGGGGATCGGACAGATTCGATCAGGAGCAATGACTTAACGCTATTTGTCAAGTTTCCTCCCGTTGATCTGAAACGGGGTCCGGCCGACATTAAAAAGCCATTTTCCGCCCCTGTCACCTTCAAGGAGATTGCCCCATGGTTGCTTGGGATCATCCTGATTGGTGCAATCCTGTTTCTGATCATTTATGCGATAAGCAGAAGAAATAAGAACAGGCCTTTGTTCCAGCGACCTCCAAAACCCAAACTGCCTCCTCATATTATTGCCTTGCAGGAGTTGGACAAGCTGAAAACAGAGCAGTTGTGGCAACATGAGAAGGTTAAGGATTATTACACCCGGCTCACCGACATCATCAGGGTGTATATTGAAGACCGGTTTGAGATAGCGGCTATGGAACAGACTACCTTTGAAATACTTAACGGGTTTAAAGGTTTGCAGACTCAAATCGATGTCAAATCGTCAACCGAATTAAAGGAGATACTCGAACTGGCAGATCTTGTAAAATTTGCTAAGCTTGCGCCGCTTCCCAACGAAAATGACCTGATGCTTTCCAATGCTTACCTTTTCGTAAAGGAGACCACTGTGGAGGTAGTAACTGAGCTGCCCAAAACTGTGGAAACAGAGGTAAAGGAAGAGGAATCTGTTGATTTGAAGGATAAAAAAGAGGAAAGTCAGTTATGAACAATATCACATTTGCAAAACCTGAACTGTTTTATTTGCTGCTTGGTCTGATACCCATGATCGTCTGGTACGTTCTTCGGCAAAAAAAGTCGAAGCCAAGCATTCAGATCAGCTCCATTCAGTCGCTTAAGAATATCCCTTTGACCTGGAAACACGCCTTGCGCCATGTTGTTTTCGTGCTGCAGATCGTGATACTATCACTGATTATTGTCTGTTTAGCACGTCCGCAATCGTCCGACAGCTGGCAGAACCAGACTGTTGAAGGGATTGATATTATTATTGCACTGGATATGTCGAGTTCGATGCTTGCACGTGACTTTCAGCCTGACCGGCTTGGGGCTGCAAAATCGGTAGCGACTGAATTTATCTCGGGTAGGCTTTACGACCGTATCGGATTGGTCGTCTTTTCGGCTGAGAGTTTCACCCAATGTCCGCTCACCACTGACCGGGCTGTACTGATCAACCTTTTTCAGAATCTGCAACCCGGGTTACTGGAGGATGGAACAGCAATCGGGCTTGGACTGGCCAATGCTGTTTCGCGGCTGAAAGACAGTGAAGCCAAAAGCAGGGTGATCATCCTGTTGACTGACGGTGAAAACAACCGTGGGGAGATTGCCCCTATTACGGCCGCAGAAATCGCCAAAACATTTGGGATCAGGGTCTATACCATCGGTGTAGGCACCATTGGAACAGCTCCCTATCCTGTACAGACCCCTTTTGGTATCCAAATGAGGGATGTGGAGGTTAAAATTGATGAAAAAACTTTGCAGGATATTGCCACTATCACAGAAGGTAAATATTTCCGAGCCACCAATAACAGGACCCTGGTTGAAGTTTATAAGGAGATCGACAGGCTGGAGCGATCAAAAATTCAAAATAAAGAGTTCAGCAAGAAGAATGAAGAATATCGCCGGTATGCCATCGGGGCGCTTGTTCTTTCACTATTGGCATTGATTCTGCAATTTGCAGTATTCAGGCACATTCCGTAAAGGAATCAGAAAAAAATTTAGTTATGGATTCATTTAGATTTGCACATCCCGAATATTTCTATTTGATGCTGGTTATACCGGTATTCATTATCCTGTTTATTATTTCAAGAATAAGCAGGAGCCGGTCTTTACGCCTTTTTGGGGACCATACCATACTGGCACAATTAATGCCAAGTGTTTCGACCAGCCGCCCTGTCATCAAATTCCTGTTATGGATGATGGCATTAGGTTTTATCATTACCGCTCTGGCCCAGCCGCAGTTTGGATCAAAGCTTCAGACATCAAAGCGTAAAGGGATTGAGCTGATAATTGCGCTCGATGTCTCCAACAGTATGATGGCTGAAGACATTAAACCGAACCGGCTTGAACGGGCCAAAAGAGCGATTGCCAAGTTAACCGAAAGACTTAAAGACGACAAACTGGGGCTGATCGTTTTTGCAGGTCAGGCTTATGTCCAGCTTCCGATCACCACCGATTATGTCTCGGCCAAATTGTTTCTCGATGCCATCAATACCGGCATCGTTCCCGTTCAGGGTACGGCGATCGGTGCGGCAATTCAAATGGCCACAAAATCGTTTACCCCTAATTTTGCAGGCAGTAAGGCCATCATCGTGATTACGGACGGGGAGAATCATGAAGATGATGCCGTTGGAGCGGCAAAAGAGGCGCTGGAGAAGAAGATTGTTGTACACACCATAGGTATGGGACTTCCACAGGGGGCCCCGATCCCGATAGGTGCAGAGGGGAGCAGGGACTTCCTTAAAGACAAAAGCAATAATATTGTGGTTACAAAACTGGATGAACCCATGCTCACCCAAATTGCCACTGCGGGTGGCGGCACCTATATCAGGGCAAATAATGCAGAGGTGGGATTAAATAACCTTTTCAATGAAATAGAGAAAATGGAAAAGTCAGAGATGGATCTGCGCGAATATTCAGAATATAACGACCAGTTCCCCCTTTTCCTGGCCCTCGCCCTGGCCATGATTCTGATCGATTTTATGATCCTCGACCGGAGAAACAAATGGCTCCGGAACTTCAGATTGTTTGGTAATCAAAAATGAGTATTGTGATGAAGATATTAATATTATTGATGTTGTTATTGGTCATTGTCCCGGGGGCATTCGCGCAAAAAGAGCGAAAATTCGTCCGTGAAGGAAATGGTTATTATAATGACGGACTTAAAGATACTACAAAGCTGGACACCATCAGTTTTGGGAAAGCCGAAGTTGCCTACCGCAGGGCATTGGAGCTAAAACCGGAAGATTTTCACTGGCAGTTCAATCTGGCCAATTCCATCTACAAGCAAAATAAACCGGATCAGGCGGCTTCAGAGTTTGAAAAACTTGCCGAAAAAACAACCCTCCCTGCCGAGAAATCGATGGTTTACCACAACCTGGGAAACTCATTGCTTGCCCAGAAAAAATTTGATCCCAGCATTGATGCCTATAAAAAGGCCCTTCGGATCAATCCCGGCGACCCCGAAACAAAATATAACCTGGCCTACGCCATGAAGATGAAAAAGAAGGACCAGGAACAGAAGAAAAAAGATCAGGACAAGAAAGACAAGGACAAGGATAAAGATAAAGACAAAGATAAGAAGGATCAGGACAAGGATAAAAACAAGGATCAGGACAAAGACCAGAAGGATAAAGACAAACAGGATCAGAATAAGGATCAGCAGAATAAGGACCAGCAGCAGCAACAACAGCCACAGAATAAAATCTCAAAGCAAAGCGCTGAACAGATGTTGAAAGCGCTTGAAAATGATGAGAAGCAGACCCAGGAGAAAGTAAAGAAAGCTCAGGCGGTGAAGGCTGAAAGAAACAAAGTGGAAAAGAACTGGTAATAATGACTATTTTTGAATGATATTGATTAATAATAAAATATTTAAGACACTATGAGGATAAAGGATCTCTATCTTTTAGTTTGTGTTTTACTCTTTAGTTTACCCGTGTTTTCACAACAGGTCAGCTTTACGATGGAAGCGCCTAAAATCGTGGAACTTGGAGAACAATTCAGGCTCGCTTTCACATTGAATGCCCAGGGTCAAAACCTAAAACTACCAGAGCTCTCTGATTTTGATGTACTTATGGGGCCATCCACTTCCCAGAGCAGCTCTTATCAGATCATTAACGGGGTGAGTTCACAGTCGGTATCCTTCTCCTATTTATTTGTACTGAGGGCAAAAAAGGAGGGGCGATTCACCATTAATCCCGCTTCTATTACTGCAAACGGGGCGACTGTTACCTCAAATGCCGTCACGATTGAAGTGGTGAAAGGGTCGGCGAAACCTTCCGGCGGAGGGGTGGATCAGCCAACTACCACTCCGGGAACTGTTCCAAAGTCAGATCTTTTCGTGAAACTTATTTTAGATCGGAAAACGCTTTATAAAGGTGACCATGCAATGGCCACCATTAAAATCTATTCGAAAGTAAATCTGAACGGTTTTGAAGATATATCACTGCCAAGTTTTGAAGGATTCTGGTCACAGGATGTGGCTTTGCCGCAACAGATCTCCCTTCAGCGGGAATCGTTTAACGGAGAGATTTACAATGTCGGCACCCTTAAAAAGACATTGTTATTTCCGCAACAGACAGGAAATATTACCATTGGAAAGGTGAAAATTGATTGCATCGTTCAACAGCGGGTGAAGCAGCCCAAAAGCTTTTTTGACGATTTTTTCGATAATTTCGCAAATGTCAGGGCAACAGTCACAAGCGATCCGGTAATTGTTACCGTGAATCCCCTCCCCTCCAGTCCGGCTGATTTTTCAGGAGCTGTTGGACGATTTGATCTGCGTTCAACCATTACTTCACTCAATGTGAAGGAGAACGATGCCATTACATTACGTATTGATGTAAGCGGCAATGGAAACATTAAACTGATCAATGCCCCCAAACTGAAGCTGCCCGCCGATTTTGAGGTCTACGACCCAAAAACACAGAGTAATTATAATGCTTCCGCCGAGGGTCTCACCGGAAATATTTCATTTGAATACCTTTTTCTTCCAAGATTTGCGGGTGATTATACCATTCCACCCGTCGACTTCGTCTATTTCGATCCCACAGCAGGAAGATATGCCACAAAGTCATCACAGGAGTTTAAAATTCATGTCGCAAAAGGGGACGGAACCTCATCGAAGACGATGATGAGCAGTGTCTCAAAGGAGGATGTAAAGTTCCTGGGCAAAGACATCCGGTTTATCAAACAGGGGAATATCGAATTGATGCCCAAAGGGAAAGTTTTCTTCGGTAGTTTTGGTTTCTACATGATCTACCTTTTGGGAATATTAGGATT
>JAHEYS010000013.1 GCA_023251475.1 Prolixibacteraceae bacterium | reverse complement strand
AAGACCGTCCGCGATCAACTGTCCGCCAGAGATCAGGCCCGCTCCCGGACGGAACGGATGGTACACACAATGCTGAGTCTGAAAATCCCCCTTGTATTCCCCCTTTTCCCAAGGGGGAGTCTCATCCAACAGAATTACAGCTTCCAGTACACAGCATTAATCTATAAGACATTAATACATTGAAAAACCTATCGGGATTAGGAAATGGATATCCGAAGTGTGGTCAATGCCCTGAAGGGGCGAATTAGGTATAACCCGGGGTAAGCGATCCGGGGACAAAACATTAATCCAATTAAAATCATCAGGGATTGCGCAACCCCGGGTACAAAGGCCAACGATGAAAGACCGTCCGCGATCAACTGTCCGCCAGAGATCAGGCCCGCTCCCGGACGGAACGGATGGTACACACAATGCTGAGTCTGAAAATCCCCCTTGTATTCCCCCTTTTCCCAAGGGGGAGTCATCCAAACCAAATTTTATCTCCCCGAACATACAATTTATCAACACCCTCTCCTATCCCATCAGCTCATTAACCCATTTTCAAATTAGCATATTAGCATATTACCGCATTAGCATATTACCGAATTAGCATATTAGCATATTACCGCATTAGCACATTAGCACATTAGCACATTAGCATATTACCGCATTAGCACATTACCGCATTAGCACATTACCGCATTAGCATATTAGCATATTACCACATTAGCACATTACCGAATTAGCATATTAACAAATTTTCCTCAGAATGGTCATCCCGTCACGGACAGGGATCATAAATGTTTCAACGCGGGGATCGTCCCTGACAAAATCGTTAAACGCCATAATTGAGATCGTCTGCTCATCTGACGCAGCAACCTTCTGCACCACTTTCCCGGCCCACAGAGTGTTGTCAGCAATGATCACCCCCCCTGTTTTTACCTTGGGAAACACCAGTTCGTAATGGGTCAGATACTGCCGTTTATCGGCATCGATAAAAACCAGGTCGAATTGCTCATCCATGCGGGGAATAATGTCGGCTGCATCGCCGATATGCTGAATGATGCGCTCCCGGCTGCCTGAGGCTTCAAAAAACGTTGCCGCCAGACGTTCCAGCTCATCGTTGATCTCAATGGTATGCAATACCCCGCCCCCGGCTAATCCTTCCACAAGGCACAAGGCGGAGTAGCCTGTATAGGTGCCGATCTCCAGGATACACGAAGGACGGATAAGCTTACTGAGCAGCGTCAGGAGCGATCCCTGCAGGTGACCGGAGCACATGCGGCCATTCACCATCCTGAGCTGCGTTTCACGGTAAAGCCGGGCCATAAGCGGTCTCTCCGCCTCGATATGCGACAACAGGTATTGCTCCAACAGTTTTTCTACCTTCATTATTTGTAAATCAGCATCGATAATTTATCGAAATCCAGAATTTCATTGGCAATATCCCTGATCTGCTCCGGAGTGATACTGTTGATTTTTTTATAAATGACATCCAGTCCATCCATCTTGTTATAGATCAAATAGCTCTTTCCAAGGGTAAGCATAAGATCTTCGTGGTTCTCCTGCGACATCGCCAGCTGTCCGACCAGCTGCTTTTTGGCCTTGCTGATCTGAATATCGCCCAGCAATTTATTCTGAAGCAGGTTGATCTCCCGTTTAATCAGAGAAATTGCCTTCTCCAGGTTATCCTTGTCTGTCCCGAAATAGATGGTGATGGTACCTGTATCGGAATAGGCGGTGTACGATGACTCCAGGTTATAGGCGATGCCGTTGCGCTCTCGTAAAGCCAGGTTAAGCCTCGAATTGCCCGATTGTCCACCCAACACATTGTTCAGCAACACCAGTCCGATGCGATTGGCATGAAGGACATCATAAGCCAGACCGCCGATGAGGCAATGGGTCTGGAAGGTCTCCTTCTCCACTGATTTGGATTTGGCCGAGTTTCCAATAAACGTTGGACGCGAAAAGGTGCGCCGGTTTTCTGTAAAATGGCTGAAATAACGTTCGGCCAGATGAAGGAACCGTTTACCCGGAATATTCCCTACCGAGCAAACCACCATCTGATCGGTGTTGTAATTTTTTGCCATGAACCGCTGAATATCTTCGCGGGTAAAACCCTTCACATTTTCAGGGGTCCCAAGGATGTTGCGCCCGATGGGGTGTCCTTCAAAAATCAACTCCTCAAAATCATCAAAGATCAGCTCCGAAGGGGAGTCGTTGTACGAGTTAATCTCATCGATAATGACATCCTTTTCCCTTTTCAGTTCCTGGTCGGGGAAAGTGCTGTTAATAAGGATATCGCTGAAAAGCTCAATGGTGCGTTCGTAATATTCCGATAGAAAAGAGGCATGAATGGCCGTCTCCTCTTTGGTGGTATAGGCGTTCATCTCGCCCCCGACATCTTCGAGCCGGCTCAGGATATGAAACGACCTTCTTTTCCGGGTACCTTTGAAAATGGTATGTTCGATAAAGTGTGCCATCCCCTGTTCCTGCAGCGCTTCGTCGCGCGAACCGGTGTTGAGGATGACTCCGCAATGGGAAACAGGTGAATCGACATACTGGTGAACCAACCTTATGCCATTGGGTAAAAGAGCTGAGAAATATTCCATTAATTAGTTTTGAACAAGTTGCAAAAGTATTGAAAATAGTGTTTCTATTAACTATGTAATTGTAAAACTTTCATCTAAGTAATATTGGGAACCATTAAATTAATCTTTATTCCATTTTTTTTCGTTCAGTGCTTGGAGAGAAATAAAATTTGATTAGTTTTGCCACGCGTTAGAAAACACGGTGCCATAGCTCAGTCGGTAGAGCAACGGACTGAAAATCCGTGTGTCCCTGGTTCAATTCCAGGTGGCACCACCAGAAAAGGGTA
>JAHEYS010000287.1 GCA_023251475.1 Prolixibacteraceae bacterium | reverse complement strand
TCATGACTGGCAGCGCCTTCAATCATCAGCTTTCCACCCTTATTCACATATTCTTCCAGAAATTTAAATACCTCTTCCTTCGAATACTGGGGATAAAGGAAAATAACCGCATCGAACTGATGGCCGCATAACACCGGTTTATTCTCTGCGTTTAATTTTAATTTTCCGCTTGTAATCAAATCGGAAGGAACGAGGGCATTCCGATAGCCTGCTTTCCATATCTTAACGGCTTTCTCTTCAATCATCAGCTTATCATTGATATCGTAACTTCCCCGTTCGGATGTGTTGGGATACCAGTTCTGGAGCGCTTCATTTCCAAAGATAACCAGCAGCTTTATTTCCGGTAACGAAGGGTTGAAACGGTTCAACAGCCTGGCACAATTTTCAACCGGATTGATCCTGGTGTAAGCCTCAGGTTTTTCGAGGCCCATGCCCCACTGTTTATCATTAAAAGCATGATAAAAAGTACGGATGCCATATCTCAGATCTGTCAAGGTTTTGGTTACAAACCGGTTGATGTTGCCATCATAATACATATTGTACATGGCATTTTCCGGATACGACATGGCAATTCCCATCTGAGTGGGAAGGGGTGTTTTTTCGTCCGAGAAGCCGTAATCGCGGGGGATGGACCACCACTTTATCCCAGTGGCCCATATCTCATCACTGATCAATGTGTTATGGAAAGTATCATGAGCGCCAATAAAACAATCTGGCCCGTAAACCTCTTTGGCCCTCTTGTACATGGCATCCTCGACATGCATGGCTCCACTGCGCGTCAGATCCATATAATTATTGACTGCCTTTATTCTGGTTTCAGGATTTCCGGCAGGGGCATACCGCATATTAAAAAGGGTCATTCCGGCAGGTTCTAAGGTTGTTGCCTCCAATTCCTTTGCCATTGGAATGGAATAACTTCTCAGGCGGAAGTTATCAAATTTAAATTTTATCAGCCAGGGTGGTATAATTCGGGCATTTGAATATTCGTCAAGCATCACCCCATCAAAAGGGATGTCGGCATAGGCATTGATAAACCGTATCGTTTGATCAACTGCTTCAGCGCTGTGGTTGGTGATATTGTTGTAATAAAACTGGGCCATCACATATACTGAATAGCCACTAAATTTCCCTCCGGCCCTTATATTCACCTTGACAGTCTGATCCTTTACCGAAAAATTATAATCTTTTATCTCCTTTAAGGTTGACGGATCGTAAAAACCTTTGGCCATCTTTTTAAAAGCATATATCTTGAATACCTCTTTTTTAAATGAATTTTTAGATCGAACGAACTTCGCATTCAATGAACAATTTCCATTTCCGGAATGATCAAGGGTAGTCTCGGCTTCGGCAATAAAACGTTCAGTGACCTCCTCAGGCATAGGTTTCATCCGGTCAACCTGTGTCCGGTAACCAATTTTAATATGCCGCTGATGCGCAGCAGCTACAATTTTCTCCATCACCGGATGCATTTTTATTATATCGGAAAAGGTGCTCCCATTGCGGGCATCCAAAAAGATAAAGTCAAAAAGGGTGTGATCAGTCATCTGACCAAAGTCTTTCAGGTATTTGTCGTTTTCCAGGATTTCAGGGGTAAGAAACCAATAGGCAATTTGCGGATGATTTGTGTTTGTAAAACCCCGAACGTATTCAATTGTACTCATTTGCTGTGAAAACAGGCGACAAGGGGATAACATAAGTAAAATCAGAATGGGAATCAGAATATTTTTATTCATTATTAGTCATTTGTAAATTCTGTTACATACTTTGAATCAGACTAAGTAATTCGATTTTTTTCTCCCTGCAATTTTGTGACGTTGTCGGAAATCTTTCAAAAACGAATTTCAAATACAATTCATATCGTTACTTTTTAGCCTGCAATCGGATCATCGCCGTAGCAGCCCATAAAACCGCTGCCTGTCCATGAAAATTTCCTGTGTTGCGTGGCCTGGAAAGGTAATGTTTTCTGCTGTTTTTGGCATTTGTCCCAACACAAACCTCCCGGACTTTCCCTTTTTCATTCACATAACCGGCAAGCGCATTCCAACCATTTTGTAACGGTACATCATATTTTGCAAATGGTAACCACCCCTTTTCCAGACCCGTGGCCATTGCATAAAGGAACATTCCCGTGCACGATGTTTCTGCAAAACTCTGAGGATCATCCAGTAATTGGCGCCACATCCCGTCTTTTCCCTGATATTCAATGAGTGTTCCCATCATTTTAAGATAGGCGGTCATCAGCGGTTTAAAGTATTTACTTTCCTTTGGGAGAAAGGGTAAAACTTCTGCCATCGCCGCTGCCGCCCACCCGTTCCCGCGCCCCCAGTAGAATGGGGCATCATCGCGGTGATAAAATAATCCATTGGTCCGTTGTAACTTATCACAATAAATTACCAACTGTCGGGCGGCCCGGTTCAGGTATACGGTATCTTTCAACGATTTATAGGCCTGCACTTGCAGGGAACCGACCATATACATATCATCGACCCAAAAGCGGGTATAGGTAGCCAGACCATCCGGCCGGGAGGATTTGTATTCATCATCGGCCAGTTTTTTGGGCAGTTCCTGGAATTTTCGGTCGCCGGTTTGGCAGCAAATCTCAAAAGGCCAGATTCCAAATACATTATAATCAACATGTCCGGAATGAATCTTCTTTCTGCCTTTGAGGAAAGGGAGAAATTTTTTCTGTAACTGAGCCCGTATTATCGTATCATGTATAGCTTCTGCAAAAATCAAACTTCCGTAGTAAGTACATACTTTAGGATAGCGCCATCCGGTTTTCCGATCAATACTATTGCTGGCAATTTTTCGTCCCGTTGTTATCGGATCATGAATAAAGCCGCTTTTCTCCTGGATTGACAGCTGGTCACCATTCAAATTAAAGCCCTGTGAAACAGCGCATAACATCAAAAAAAGTATACCTGTAAAAAACAGTTTAAATCGCATCATCACAAATCATCCTTAGTTTTTAATTTCGCCATTGATCAAGGGCCACTCATCGAAATTGCGGTCCAGCTCCTTACCATCATCTGAAATGATTACCCATTTATCCTTTGGCGCCTGCACATCATAGGTAATCTTTCGTCCTGAGGGAAACCGGAATGAGGATTTCAGCGCTTTTGCATCTGGATTTTCTTTCATCAACTGGGATATAATAGCATCAGCATCCCCGCCACGAAACAGGGCAATTAATCCCAAATCAACTTCAGAATGAACGGCAACCTGCAGACTATCATTTATAGCGTATACCGCCCATGTTCCATTGTTACTGTCAGGGACAACAGATTTCGGAATAATCACCGGACCGGCTGCACAGGCAAATTCGGGAACTACCCCGGTATTGTTCCATTTCATATAATCGGTTCCCGGACCTGCCAGGTGAAAAGTCTCCGAAAGGTTTTCTGCTTTATCATTCAGGAAAAGGGTGATAGGACGGGGCACAATCAGCGAACGTTTTCCCCGGTTAACGCCTCCTGCCGAAAGGAGATAATGGCTTCCTGCTGAATAAATTTCAGGAGCGCTTACAGGGCCATGTCCCAATTTCACAAAATACCCATTTCCCTTATTAAAAATCAGTTCAATTATTTTGTCTGCCGGTCGGTAGGGCATACAAACCCCCATTAAGGCATGCACTTCACCACCACTGATCCTGGTATTGTAATCCGTCACCGAAGAATAACTTAGCCAGGATTTAATGAAAATGGATTGATAATCAGTGGTGATTTCCTGAATCCCTGCCTTTTCATAGCGCCTGCGCATGGGAGGGTAATGTTTTAGCTGATAACTTCCCAGCGCGTAACAAAAGTTCATGTAGTCCAGTACGTTACGTGCTTCATTTCTGATTCTTTCAGAGGCAAAAGCCTCAAGGTTTAGCAAAGCAGTAATGGTATAACCGATGTATGGCAATGAATTAAATTCATACAACCCATTGGTTTTCATCTCCTCCATAAAGGCCAGTAACTTATCCTCCATCCCATTCCGCACATTGTCGTAGCGCTGGTCCCTGTTTCCGTGATTCATCAGCCAAAGGTTTTTAAGATAGCGGGAACCCTCGGTCATGAGGACATGATTTTCGGTCTCTTTCACCAGACCCAGGGTCCGGGGTGCGGTATAACGAAATTTATTTCCCTCCTCCGTCAGCAAAACATGGAGTAAATAATCTTTTGATTCGGGATAGAGCAACTCCGGCTGATCACCATAAAGCCACAGAATCGTGGTGAGTATGGTAATTGTAAAATCGTAATCCCCTTTTTTGTTCAATGCCCAGGAGGAGCCCGAAATACCCCATACGGAGAGCTTCAGTATTGTTTTATTCACTTCAGGAATATCCCGCTTTACCTTCAATTTTGCCAGCAGGATGCGCGGGAGATTCCCTTTTCCGCTGAATCCCTTTTCGGATATATTTTTTCCGGCCCATTCACTGCAAATACTGTCGGCAAAAGGCGATTGAGTTTTCCAAACCATCGTCCTTTGATGAGGAACTCCAATATTTCCCGGGTTAAGATGAAAATCGCGGGCCTGAACCTCACCGAAAATACCTGACATCAATTGTTTATTACTGATTAGAAGGGCGAAAATCAGAACACTAAATAGGATAAGGAGCCACTTTTTACTTATTTTCATCTTTTTATTTTTATTTGATTTTTAGTTCAACAGATTCCCTGGTATAGGGAATGATTTGTACAGGCCCCATTAAACCGGATATTAGTTTTTCCTTTTCGCGTTCAATGGCGCCATTATGCCACCACCGGGCCGCTTTATCTGTGATATTGGCATCAAGTATATTCCAGGTAGCCTGGTTCGCCTGCAGGTTTGCCACAACAATAGAGATGACATTATCGCCTTCCTTTACAAAACGGGTGATCTCTGTTTCAAAAGGCCCCCACGGCGAGAAGGAGACCAGTTTGTCATTTACCCATATTTCGGCAAAATAGTTGATTTGCCCGGGGTCAAGGATTAATTTGGTTCCCTGCTGCAGGTACGTGGATGAGATATTTACTTTCCGGGTATACATTGCCCGACCTGAATACCATCCCAATCCCATAGTATTCCAGGCAACAAGGGGCGCATCAACTTTACCGCATACCACCTCAACAGGCTGTCTCACTCCGCAGGTTTCGTCTGAAGCGACAACACTTATTGCTAAAATATTGACACCTTTATTCAACAGGCCGAAAATATCAAGGATACCTTTTTGATTGACGGTATTGACCGGGGAACCATTGACAAACATTGTATATTTACCTTTGATCACCGGCATTTTCAAAGCTTTTATTCCCGGTGGCAGTGGCTGACGATACCATACCGTTTGCGGAAAATCTGCCATTTGCAGGGGATTGGCAATATTGCCCCACGAGCCAAGCGGGGGATCGGCAAACCGGAAGGCCGGCCGCCACTCCTGTTCTCCGGCAGAAACCAACCAGCTTTCATCTGACTTAATGGTTTTATTTTCCCCATTCTTTAGCCGGATAGCTCCCTGTAAAAGAAGTCCCCTTGTTTTGGTCGTTTTAACTTTAAACAAATTTTTTCCCTGTTTTAGAAATCCCCGGATATCATAGATTTCTGCAATTTTCCAATCCTTATCTGAGCCAACCGCATTTCCATTAATCCATAACTCGTAATCCATATCGGCAGTAATCGCTAATCTGGCCTCCTTAACCGCACCATCGAGAAGAATTTCCTTTATGAAGGTTCGGTCCCCCCCTTCAATATCGGCGATATGCATGGCATTATCATAATAACTGATCCAACTGCCATCCCAGCTGCTCAGGTATCGCTGAACACCCGGTTTTTTATTGAATTCATCAACGATCTTAACCGTCTTCCAACCCGAATCATCAAATAAATTTTTATTCCATTGATTTTTTATCCCTTCATTTGCAATTCGTTCCGGTTGAAATTTCATGACCGCTAAGGCAAGGGTGTCGGCAACAACTGTTGGGTTCCATGAATAATCAAGGGCATGAGGTACAAGTTGAAATTGCCAGTTGCCATCCATGTTGATTTCCGGGATTGACTGATTGCTTTTCCATTTCTTTTGAATAACCTGATTGTTAATGCTAAAATCAACATGATGGATCTGATCGGTTTTTCCCCAACCTTCAATTTTAATGAATTTTTCACCTTTGGATATTTTGTAATCAGTAAGATCCGTCAGGTCGATCATTCCCTTTATAGAATCGGGCAGACCGGGTCCTAGCACCAGAAAAAAACTCTCACGTGGTTTAAAATCGAGCGTCAACTCCAGACGGCCCTCTTTTAGCTGATAATTTTCAAAAGGATGGATAACCCCGGTTTCAGGATTCCAAACCGAAGGGACACCCCTGTTTTTAAGGGATATCTGGTATTTTTCCGCCGAATTCCGGTCATTCACCAGTTGAAATACCTCTGCACTATCGATATGACGGTGATTCATACGAAGGTATTCCCCGTTTTTACTTTTAACAATATAATCTGGAGAGATACGGCTGCTGATAATTTCCGGAAGCAGACTCACAAAACGGGTAAAGTAAGCAGCTCCTCCCGTCTTGTTTTCCTTTAAGACAAAGTGATCGGTTTGTCCCCGATTCCATTGGTAATACTCTTCGGGTTTAAGGGCTGACGGAGGAAATCCGAACAACTCTTTTACTTTTAAGGCCACCTTTTCATCTTCTGCCGGACCATTTTCAGAAAGAACCGGTAATTCTTTCAGCCCGATGACGATCCCACCTTTTTTAACAAAAGATTCAATCTGTTTCATTACATCACGGCGGATGGAATGGATGGCGGGCAAAACCAGGATGCGGTAATGGCCGGCGCCTGCCACAAGTTCCTTCCCTTCAATCTTTGAACCGGCAAGGGATGTGGGATCAATCACATCATAGTCAATATGATGGTCAAGCAGTTCCTGCTGAACCAATTTATAAAAACTGTCATCGATCTTTTCGGGATAACCATTTTCCCATAAATCGGTAAGGGGAAAGAGAATAGCGACGTCGCAAACTGCCCGCCCCTGCGAATTCATGAACGATACGCGGCTTGCAAAATCGGCAAGCGGTTTGAAGTATTTCCAGTAAGGGTTGGTAAAGAACCAGCTTGGAGGCCAGTCCGACTGGGTTTCGGGAGAATCCACTGTGTAATGGAACAGGTGCGGAATAAACATATTAATCCCATAAACACCCAGCATCGAAAATCCATACCGGTACTCCTCCAAGGGGATGGTATAACCGCCGCCGCCCATCGATTCAGCCATCACCCTTTTACGGTTATATAAATGGGCAATAGAGCTGATTTGCTTAGGATTATACCAATCAATCATCCGGGGATAACCATAACGATACTCCTCATTATCGGTTCCAGGAACCTGAAGCTGACCCATGGTGTTAAAATAATCGGCTTCCCGCTTGTAATGCAACAGCTTTTCTGCAGTATGTCCCGTGGCAAATATCTGATGAGCAGCACACCAGTCGGCATACTGTTTGAACCATGCCTTCACATACAACTCCCGGACTACATCAAAATAATCGTACCTGAGCTTTTCCGATTTTCCGGGATCATTAAAAATAATAAGGGGGAGCTTATCCGCTAAATCATAGCCCTTTATTTTCCTGAATTTCAACATAAAATCGTCTGTCCAGAAAATATAGTCCCCCATTTTTGCAGCATTGGCAAAGATTTCATCGAAGAAGATACCCGGGATCGTGTTTCCAAAGTAGTTTTTAAACCGTTTATAATATGCCTCATGGGTGATTTCAATAAATTTAGCTACGGCAGCAGAATCAAGGTAATCGATTTGAGCGCCGGGATCTTTGACCATTTCAAAAGAAATAATTGCCCAGCGACCCGGGGGAACGTCCCATTTTTTTCCAGTTTTACCGGTGAGATTTACCTGCTCCGCTGATACATAATTTCCGTTTTCTGCAATTCGTCCGGCCAAGACGGCGATTGGGTTTTTTTGAAGATTTAAAGTAATTGACTGAGGTCCAACGATTTCCATTTTTTGATAAAAAAGTATCTTCTTGACAAATTCATCAGGATTTGCGGCAATCGTACGGCCGCCGGCGCTTCCGCTGGGCCATTTATCTTCGTCGTATAGGTAGGTATGAAATCCCTTTAAAGCACTGTATCTGATGGTTGTATCTACCGCCTTCCAGAATCCGTCTGAGAAATAGGGGGTTTCGCTTTCGTCAAGGCCAGCCCTGGCATGTAAAAACGCCCCTGAAATCCCTTTGTCCAGCATCTGGTCGATTTGCCAGGTGAGTTTCTCCGGCTTCAGTGTCCCGTTCCATGACCAGAAAGGGATCATACTGTATTCCGAGGGAGGATTTTTGAAGTCTTTGGCCAACTCACTTGTTTGAGCAAATAGCAATTCAGGTAAGCCCATAGCAAGCAAATTCAGAACAAAACAATACCCAATCTTTTTTACAATTGACATCATTTTATGGTATTTTTCAGTTTTCATAAAATTGAATTTATTAGTTTGCCCTGACACCCCAGCTATTGATCTCGATGGGATTTAACTGTAAAGGTGAAATAATAAAGGAA
>JAHEYS010000555.1 GCA_023251475.1 Prolixibacteraceae bacterium | reverse complement strand
GGGGAGATTTAGAGGGGTCCTAATTTCGAAATAAGAAATCTAATATTAGTACATTATATCAATCCGATTACCCATGTCAAAAAATAAAGTATTGATAAATAAGACAAAGCAAATATTAACGGCCGGTCTTGTTGCTGTTTGCGGATTTGGAGCGATGGCTCAGAAAAACCAGAAACCCAATATTCTCCTTATCCTTGCCGACGATCTGGGATACAGGGATTGTGGCTTCACCGGAAATAAAATGTTCGAAACGCCCAACATTGATGCGGCGGCCAAAAAAGGGATCGTATTTAACAAGGCCTATGCGGCGGCCGGGAACTGTGCTCCCAGCCGTGCAGGTCTGTTAAGCGGTTGTTATTCTCCGCGTACAGGTGTTTATGCAGTCGGCAGTACCACCCGGGGACCCATCAAGGAGATGAAATTGGTCCCTGTTCCAAACAACACTGAACTGAACGGTAATTTTGTAACCATTGCAGAAGCTATGAAAGCCCAGGGGTATACCACCGGACTTTTTGGCAAATGGCATTTGGGACATTCAGCTACCACCAAACCCGAAGCACAGGGTTTTGATGTTTATTTCGATCCGCGTAAGGATAATCCAAACCAGAGAAGAAATGTTCCAGACGATCCCAAGAGTATATTTACCTTAACAGAGGCGGCCATAAAATTTATGAATTCCAATAAGGGCAAGCCAACATTCACCTATTTGGCACACCATGCCATTCATTCCAGTCTGGAGTCACGGCCAGAGAGTCTTGAAAAGTTCGTAAAGAAGGGGGCAGATAAGAAACTACAACTCTATGCAGCCTGTCTTTACGATCTGGATGCGGGCGTGGGTAAGATCATGGAATTTTTAAAAACGTCGGGGCTCGGCCAGAATACGCTTGTAATATTTACCAGTGATAATGGCGCCACGCAGCAATCATCGCAGGAACCGCTGCGTGGAAACAAAGGGTGCTACTATGAAGGGGGTATCCGTGAACCGTTTATTGCCGTCTGGCCCAATAAAATCAAACCGGGATCGGAGCAAAACACCCCGATTATCAATGTCGATCTTTATCCCACCTTTCTGGCAGCAGCAGGAAATGATGATATTAAACTGGATGGAGAGAACCTGTTGCCACTTTTTCTGGATCAGAATAAAACCACCAAACGGGATAAAATTTTCTGGCATTTCCCCGGTTATCTGAACGATCCGGTTATCCGTGGCCGGGATAAGATTTTCCGGACCAGGCCAGTAACAACAATGCGCAAGGGTGACTGGAAAATACTCCTTTATCACGAGGAGTGGCTCCTCGGCACGGGCGCCAAAACCAATGATAACTGCAATGCGGTCGAGATCTATAATTTAAAGGATGATGAGGGGGAGCGGGTAGATCTTTCCAATATCAATATTCCCAAACGGGACGAATTATTAGGTGATTTATTAAAATGGATCCGGGAGACAAATGCGCCATTACCCACGGCAATAACCGAAACGAATAAACCGGTATTATCTGAGGGAGGGAAAGAATAGCGTAATTAGACCCTCATAAGGTAAAGCTCACCAAACAAATTAAAAACCAACATTATGGACAGACGAAAGTTTATATTATCAACCCTGATTTCAGGCACCGGGTTGGTACTGTCACCAACCACACTTGTGGCGGCAAACAATAAGGTTCCCAGATACCTGAAAGGGGTGAAAAATTTATACCATGACGATCCCCGGAAAGCGGCGATCGGGTGGTTCAGCCAGGCCCGTTACGGGATGTTTATGCATTATGGATTATATTCACTGCTTGGACGGCACGAATGGGTGCAGCAACGCGAATTAATCCCGGTAACTGAATATGCCAGACTTAAAGAGCAGTTCACTGCCAGTAAATTTGATGCTGACTTTATTACCGATCTGGCCCTTGATGCCGGGATGAAATATATCAACATTACCACCCGCCATCACGACGGTTTCTGTTTATGGGATACCAAATACAGCGACTTTAAAAGCACGAACTCCCCAGCAAAACGGGATCTTGTTGCAGAATTATCGGAGCAGTGCAACAAAAAAGGACTTGCCTTATTTCTCTACTATTCCCATGGCCGCGACTGGAAGCATCCTCATGCACCCAACAATGACAGCTGGAAAGGGGCAGCCCGTCCAAACTATCAGCCGCAGGACCCTTCGTATAAATATGGGAAAGAGCACGACCTCAATATCTATCTTGAGTTTGTGAACAACCAGGTAAACGAACTGCTTGAAATGTTTTCACCCATTGCCGGGATCTGGCTCGACGGTATTGCCACACCCCTTTCGGGGGATGCATCGCTGTTCAAATGCCAGCAGTTATATGACTCCATACATGCCAGACAACCCCAGGTTTTAGTATCCTACAAACAGGGCTTGCTGGGTACGGAGGATTTTCTTGCTCCCGAAAAGAGTTACAAATCTGGCGAAAAACCTCCAAAGCCGCTCGAAATCTGCGACCATTTACAGAGGAATGGCTGGGGGTACATGAAATCGGAGGATGGTAAACATAAATCGAAAGAGGAGGTCATTGAGATGCTTAAAAAAGCTAACAGTTATCCGGCCAACCTGCTGCTCAATACCGGACCGCTCCCATCCGGGGAGATTCATTCTGAAGATGTAATCACACTTCGCGCGGTTGGAAAGGAGATTAAGGAGAAAGGATGGGAGGAATTGCTAAGATAGGGTCGGGCGATGGGGTCGGGCGAATTGTATTCGCCCAATTCATCATCCATCTTCGCGGTTGCAAACCAGGGGTGGTCGGAAGGTCAACTTTTGCTCAGGTTTTGTAATTTTAATTTGTCTAAATTTTTGAAAAATTCTCAATTCTGCATTTTTTTATGGGGCTGCAAATTTCCGGAAATAT
>JAHEYS010000286.1 GCA_023251475.1 Prolixibacteraceae bacterium | reverse complement strand
GGTTTGGTTGCAAGAAAAGCATCAATCCGCAGTTTGATATTTTGCCTGATATTCATCCAGAAGAGATTGTAATCGTAAATATGCAGGTTTTTTATTCTTGCTTTCTTCTCATCCAGCACTCCTTCGGTATCCACCCAAAGAATTTTAGCTGATGGTTCTATTTCGGCTCCTGCCGTATGAGGTATGATCTTTCTGAATCCCATCATAATTCCAAGGTGAAGCTCAGCTGAGGCTGGCCCCGGCGTGGTGGTCCAGGTCAACGGATTTACACAAACAGAATTTCCGTTTTCAGCCGCATCCCCTTTGGGAATCTCCCCTCTGGCATAGCTGCGCCATCCAACAAAACAACCGGTCTGATCAGCATGATCGCCAGTAGGAAGTTTTTTGAATGCATCTTTTTTTATCTGATAACCAATCACATAGGCACAAACCAGCCGTTTTCTTAACGGCTTACCATCAAAAAACTCCTGTAAGAGTCTGATTGCATGTAGACTCCCCTGACTATGGGATGCAATAATAATGGGACGATCACCGCTGTAATTTTTCAGAAAAAAGAGGAATGCCTTTCGTATATCACTGTAAGCCAAATCAAAAGCACGGTTGGCTGAAGGTGTACCATAGACATAAAATGCCTTCATATTGGCCTGCCTGTAACGTGGTGCAAATACCCGGCAGCTTCCGTTAAAAACTGTGGCCTGAAAAAGGATAGACCTGGAGTCGGTCTCGTTATTGACAACCGAATCTTTAAGATTTGCATTCCAGGCTGCTTTGGCGGCCTCCCCAAAAAAGGAGGTGGGATGGATAAAAAACACATCCGCACGCTGATCCCTGATCTCGTCATTCAAAAAATCGGGGATACTATCGCTCGAATCCTCTTTAAACGGAGAGGCGGCCCAATCGTGGAGATTACTGTAATCGGGCTCCGGGCCACTATTTTCAACTGCATTGCGGTCTAATTTTTTTTCAACGATCTTCTTGATTAATCTACCCCGTTTTTCAGAAGGGGTAAAAGCAAGAAGGGTGAGTGCTACTAGAATAAAAACAAGTTTTTTCATAAGATTCAAAGTAATAAAAAGATAGCGCTGTATTTTCATGCTAACAGCTTTCCGGGAAATTAAAAAAATGGCTCCGAAACACGAAGACACCAATAAGGCACCCAAAAATCGTACGGTAGATTTATTGATGTACCGGTAGATTAGTCATCTCAAAACGGAGGGTCCCCCCCTGAACAAGATCCGAATGTTTAATCCAATAACGATCAAGGAGTACTTCATTTAACCATACCATGCGTACATATTTATTTTCGGGACCGAAATTATCCGCCACAATGTTAAGAACTTTATCTCCGACTTTGATGGAGGCCTTCTTAAAAAGCGGAGTTCCGATCTGGTAAATATCGGACCCGGCAACAGGATAAAACCCCAGCGAACTGAAAACATACCACGACGAAAGTGTCCCTGCATCATCATCGCCATCAATACCTTCGTATCCCGCCCCATATTTATTCTCCAGAATCCACCGGACCCATTTCTGGGTCAGATCGGGCCGACCTGCGGAATTAAACAGATAAGCAGCATGAAGATCAGGCTCATTGCCGTGCCAGTAATAGGAACCTGGTGTAAGAGTACCCCGTTTGGGATCTGAAAGTGCAAAGAAATCATTGAGTTCGCTCACAAAATAATCTTTGCTTTTAAACAATGAGACCAATCCGTCCGGATCAAAAAACACCGCCCACCGCCATTGCAATGCACTCCCCTCAACATAGCCATTTGTGTATTTATGGTTAAAATCGAGATAAGTCAGTTTTAGCGGTTTAAAATTTTTCACGAATTCGCCTGAGGTAGTCCTCGGGTGGAAGTATTGGGTTTCAGGATTCCATACATTCCGATAATATTTGGAATGGTCGGCAAATAATTTCGCATCATCGGCATAACCAAGTGCACCGGCCAGTTTTGAAATGGCGTCATCAGCATAGGAATATTCCAATGTTTTGCTCACTGATTTATCCATGAGATCGTCGGGACAATACCTGTACTTCAGACATTCAGACATCCCGCCTCTCGGGTTATAACCTTCCCTTTTGGGTTCGATACCCAATGCCGCCCTGCGCATGGCCTGATAAACGGTCTCCACATCAAAATCCCTTATCCCTTTAAGGTAGGATTCGGTCAGTACAATATCGGCCGAGGCGCCAAGCATGGAGCCGGTATACCCATATCCCGAGGGCCACCTTGGCAGAACACCACCCTGTTCGCACATCTTCACAAGCGAAACCATCATATCACGCTGATCTTTAGGAGCTATTAAAGTATAAAGCGGATGAATCGTACGAAAAGTATCCCATAGGGACAAATCTGTAAAATAACGGAAGTCAGTCGTTTGATGAACTTTCTTGTCAAAGCCCATATAATCGCCGTTCACATCATTAAAAAGGGTTGGCATCTGCAGGGAATGATAGAGCGCGGTATAAAAAATATGCTTCTGATCATCGCTGCCCCCATCTATTCTGATTGAACCAAGTTTATCTTCCCAGACCTGTTTTGCATTGGAAACCATATCATTAAAACTCAGATCACCTGCCTCCGCCTTAAGATTGGCACGGGCATTTTCGATGCTTACATACGAGATGCCCAGCCTTAGTTCAACCACCTGGTCAGCGCCACCCTTATTAAAACCGACTTCCACCCCGACTTTATCACCATGTACAACCAATTGATTTTTAAGTATCTTCCTTTCTGACCATAAACTATACCCCGAAAACGGCTGGCTAAACTGTGCCGAAAAATATATCTTTTCCCCTCCGTATCTCCCGGCAAAAGAGCCAAATGTTCGGATAGCTCCCACAACTTCCTGTTTATCAACATTGATCTGAACTTCCCCTTCTGTCGTTTTGCTCTTCCCAAGTGCGCTTGAAACATCAATCAGAATATGAGGGCGCTCATTCCCCGAAAAAGT
Organism: Prolixibacteraceae bacterium; assembly: GCA_023251475.1. Taxonomy (GTDB): domain Bacteria; phylum Bacteroidota; class Bacteroidia; order Bacteroidales; family Prolixibacteraceae; genus JAAFHB01. The sequence continues at coordinate 5,585 of JAHEYS010000286.1, read as the reverse complement.
ATAACGGTGTAATCCCACCCGTTCACTCGCTGTGAGTTCGGCCAGAACATCCTGCTTTGGAAGCCTGACTGCATAATAACCGGGAAAAGCAACTTCCTCCCGATGCGAAAATTCACTATAATGCTCATTCAGATAATCTTTTATTCCATGTTCACCCATACCGGGAACGACCCTGAAGTGCCCTCCTTCATAGGCGCCTGTGCCAATCATCCGCGTATGACTGAACCCCATAATTTTATGATCGCCATAATAATAACCGGCCGTACTCACTGTCTTTTCTTCCCCAAACAATGATCCAAGGAAAAACTCTGTATCGGGGCTCAGCCGCACCATCCCGAAAGGAACTGTAACTCCGGGAATATCATCAGCGCTGGTATAGGTTGGAAAACCACCCGTTCCGATAAAAGGGTTGACCCACTTCCCCAGTTCTCCGGGGCTGACCGGTGCAACCAGCATCTGCCCCTGCTTTACATTAACCGTCCGCTGATAATTAAAGTAGATTGCCAAAATCACCAGTATAAAAATTGTGAGGAGTGATAATAGGAGGTACGCAAGATATTTTAATATTTTTATCATTCTTTTAATTTATATTTAGAACCCGTCTCAGATTTGGTGTTTATCATTTAACCCTATTGGGGTAATTTTACTAAATTGACATTTAAACTCCCTACTTCATCTCCATCAACAATTGCTCACCTGGCTTTAATCTGATTGTAAGTCCATTGCGCAAATCTGTTCCTGAATATTTTCCCTTTAAACCGTTATTATCCGAAACAATGGAATATGATTTTTCAGGCCGAGCGATAAACCATTCGGGGAACTGGTTAATACGCGGATAATCAATCGGAAGATGCAGATTCTCCCTGTGCCGGTTAAAATCAAATACCAGTTTACCCTGCCACTCCTTTTCCGCAGAGATAGCAAGATAAAGCTTCCCGTTGTTCATCTCAGCACCAATTTTCAAGTCACTTCGCCAGGGTTGCAGATGAGTTCCCTGGGTTTTCCATAATCCATACATAATGCTGGTACGGGCAAAATTACCATCGCCGTGCCAACCCTCCACGATCCCGTCGGGTCGCTGAATTTTCCACATCACTTTCATCTCATTGTCAATCCACTCTTTGAGCTGAGGAACCTTTTCACGGTTATAAAGGTTTATACCGCTTTCCAGGGCATCCGCATAACCATCCATACTCTTGCCCTCCCATGGATAATTACGGTATTTTTTATTCAGATTGCTGATCATTGATAAAAATGCCTGACGGTATTTTTCGGTCCTGTCTATCAGGTAGACAGCATAAAATGCATCAAAAGTATAACCCCATGTATCGGCAATTCCCCTATCCTCAACCGAACCGGTGACAGGGTTTACTGCATTGTAAAATAACCCGTCACTGTTCCGCCCAACAGCCAGCACCCGGTCAAGAAGCCGGTGTAAAGGTTCCTGATAGGCCCGCTTTTTTTCCGGCCGGACATAACTTAATGCAACATACAATTCACTCAGGCCGCCGATAATCTCACAGCCATGATCGCGTAAACGAAGGTAGGGTATCTTATCAAGGTCGCGTTCACCCAACATATAGAAATCTCCGATCTTTACTGCCCAATCGAGAAATTTCTCATCTCCGGTAAACCAGAATACCCGGACCAATGTTTGCAACATATCCCCGTTAACCTCTTCAGATGCTACTTTATAGGGACCCAATTTGTCGATATCCTTAAATAAAGTATAATATTCAGGAAGGTCCTTTAACATCTCCATCATCCGGTCGCTCCATGGCGACTTGCCGATATATTCACATAATGGGATGATACCATCCTTCATATACTCTGCGGTTCCAAAGATGATCCAGTGCATATCCGGTGTTTCAGTAACAAAATTCTTTTTGGAGAAGGAATAGGTATCCGGAAGGGATTTGACTCTTGATGTTAGTTTCCGTTCAGAGTGCAACATATCCAGCATGGTGCCGTTATATAAATCTTTGTCCAGCAGGTAAGTAGTCAATACCATGAATGCCCAGTTATCGGCAGCCGAATTATGTGGTTCCCAAATGTCTTTGGCAGCGGTCAGATTCGTAGGGATCAGTCCGCTGGCACTGTCGCGATGCTGCATCCAGCCTTTAACAAAATTCATTGACCTAACAAATGCCTCGTTTGCAAGTAACCCATTCTGAGCTGCTGTTTCATAAGCTTTCTTTTCCTTTTGAGAGGAAAAACCCGGAGCAGAAAAAGCTGCCAGGAGAACGCTTAAAAGAAATAGTCTTGTCTTCATAATTATGATTGTTAATCGGGATTCGGATTTGTGTTCACCATTAATCCTTTAACTGCTTCTTTTGAAGCTTTCTGAAATTCTTTATCCGGTGAAATGTCAGGTAATTGGCATTATGGAAATTGTCGGCCCCGCCAAACGCGTCATCATAAGCCGTTCGCGACAGGAAGATGATATCCTTTCCGTCAAATTGCCAGTCGATATACTGGAATCCATGTTTCAGAACATCAGGATGATGCAAAAGCACCTGGTGAACTGTCCAGTTTTTCAGATCTAAGGAACTCTTCAGTACAAGGGTATTGCGTACCGATCCGGCATCCCTGTCAGCGAACTCCGGCGTAATCATATTGCTTATGCTCCAGTAGCGATTAGATTTGTTATCATACCGGATGGAAAACTTTCTGGAGCCACCCACAAAATCGAGAAAACCTGTAGCCGGATCAAACGATGCGGTCAATCCATCATCACTAATATTTACAATGGCGGCAAGGTCGCGGCCTTTCTCTGAGGTGGCCACGCGCAGAAAATCGACCATCTTACCTTCAGGGGTAACGACGGCATTCCCCTCAATCCATCCGCCAAATTTCCCATCCAGGTAAGCCGGATTATGTGTCAGAAAATTGGTGGCGCTCCAGCTTGAAGCATTTAATAGGTCGGCATCGAGCGGTGCAGAGAACATCATCGCACTGTACCGGAGCCCCCATTTTGTGCTTTCCGACTTTGCATTTTCAATGGCGCGCCACATACGTCCGTTATGGATCACCATGGGCATGGGTGCAGTGTGATACTCCCCTTCACGCAACAGACCGGTTGTACTGCCGGCAGGTTCGCTCCAGGTATTCCCTCCATCCATCGAACGCCGGATAATCAAATTACCATGGTGCTTCCACGTCCCCATGATATATAAAACATTTTGATGGACAAAAAGATTGGACCAGAACTGACCATGAATCTCAGCGATTTTCTTCCACGACTTACCCCTGTCAGTTGATTTATAAACAGCTGTCAATGCCTGTGAATGTTCAGTTGTCGCAGGCCCGAAATGATCGTGTGAAGCCACATAATCGCCATTCGGAAGGATACAGATGCTTGGCGAACCGATGAATACTTTGGTGGATGCCGGGATATGATTCACCACAACTCCGGGAACCCCTGATGTTTGGGCATTCAACTGAAACTGGACTCCAGAAATTAAAAGTAAAAGAAATAAACCAATCGGAAGTTTTCGTATTTTCATTATGATTACAGTTTATAAGATTAAATTTTCAAAGTGAATAATCCAGATCTTCGAGACGCAAACTTTGTTGTGCAAAAGCTGAGCCTGAGAAAATAAAAAAGAAGAGAATGCTGGTCAGTAGTCTCATAAGATGATCAACAATTTATTTTTGTCTTTCAATAAGTTGTTTAGTCCCGGAATCCTCATTCCATCCGGGTATGGAAACAATTGCCTGGTAATTTGATTCATTATAAAGTTTATTGCGATGAGGCTGATAAAGTTTTCCCTGTCTGGGATTATCATCCTGGGTATAGACCCATATTTCATGAGGGTCCCAGACAATGATTTCGTCCCGGCAATCGCCGGTGACATCCAGAACGGCATTGCACATGTCGGGGTGCCCGTCATCAGGGAAGACAACGACTTTTCGGCCCCGGCCGTCGAACATACCACCAAGGTCCACATTTGAATTATGCTGAAAAAACTCCTCAGATTTTCCGGTCCAGTTTACCGGCAGACATAAACTTCCAAACTGGTTGGGTTCAAAGCTGTGATAGATATCCCCTTTCGAATCATAGTAGTGAATGATCCCCTGGTTGCCCCAGAAGTTAACAGATACAGCCTCTAATCCGGGAAGCTCATCGCGAAAATTCGCTACCGTTGGATTCTGAACATGTCCGATATAGTGATGTTTTAAAATTTTCCCTTTAAGATCGGCGAAAAACATCCCTTCATCACTTGCCGCACAAAGGATCCACGGTTTGCCATTTTGAGCCATATCCACAATAGCCACTCCATCGGCATGATCCTCAACATCTTTGTCAAGGCTCCACAATACTTTTCCTTCATCATCGAACAGGGTATACCCAACCAGTAATTCATCTTTACCATCCTTATCAACATCGTAAGCAAAGGGATAATGACCCGTCTTACAAGCCCCTTTCCATAAAACATTTAGCTTATCGTCCAATGCCCACACGTAATTGTAACGGTCCTTCAGGATAATATCACTATCGTATCCTTTGCCCCGGAGGTCGCAAAAATAAATGCAATCGCCTAGAATATGTTCAAAACTATTATTACCTCCGTTTAGGGAAACCTTTCCCGGAGTTAGCGGAGTTGGTGATGAATATTTCACTTTCCCCGTTGCGCCGTCAGCCACATAAATCACCTGATTCATCGTATAAATAACTTCACTTTTCCCATCTCGATCAATGTCGTGGATCTGAAAAGCGACATCGCTGGTCAGCATGGTTTTCCATGGATCAGGGACTCCCTTCTGCCATAAGATTTTCCCATCGAAGGTCATCGCTGTAAGACAGCTCAACTCCGTGTTCCGGTCTTTCATACCATGGTTTACATCCTGCCCGATTAACAGATCAATAGTGCCATCATTATCCAGATCGCCAAAACGAAGATTTCTGCCCGTTCCAAAATCGGGAGTAGCGATCTTCTTCCAAACTACCGGCTTTGGATTTTTCTGCTGAAGTTCCTGTTCAACGCGATTATATTCGCGCCTCTCCTTTTCCCATGCCAGTTGGTCTTTATCCGCCATTTCAACCTTAACAGAAGTGTACCTTGTCGGAAGATCTGCAATCATTGCAATTTTTCCTTTGGTAAAAGTGGTATCATTTGCAGAGAGTTCCGGCCCACCTTCAAATCTGGCATTGATCTTTGGTCCGTTCACCCGGATTTTTACGGTCAGCCAGTTTTGATGCATCAATAAATAAGGTTTTTCATCCAGTATTTTTTCATTGGGCTTATGGAAACCGGTCTCGTGATTTACCAGTTTCAATACGGCCTTCCCCCCGATTATTCCGAAGAAATAATAACAACGGTCGTTCAAATACCTGAATGCAATACCGCTTTCAGATTCTCCTTTAGTTGGAGACATGACCACTTCAAGGGTGTAATTTTCCCAAAGATCATCGCCGGCCACCAGCATTGGATGGGTATGCGATCCCGATTTGAAGGTATGAACCTGGTGAATCACCCGATCCCCGTTTTCATCACGAACCTGCCATGAGTTTTGCTTTGTTCCGGACGAAAATGTTGATAAAGCCCAGTTACCCTTTGGCATTGCATCATGAAGAAAGTGAT
>JAHEYS010000554.1 GCA_023251475.1 Prolixibacteraceae bacterium | reverse complement strand
TAGATGAAAGTTGGCGTAATTTTTTCGAAGGGTTCGAACTGGCCCGTAAATCTTACGATTCCCGGTCATTGGAATTGGTTGACAAAAGTCAACTCGAAAAGGAGTTTTGCATCCTGAACCTCATTAATGGTTACCGGCAGCGCGGACACCTTTTTACACGTACAAACCCGGTCAGACGCCGTCGGCAATATACTCCAACACTTGACTACCAGAATTTTGGTCTTCAGGAGAGTGATCTCAATACCATATTTGAGGCGGGAAAAGAGATAGGCATCGGACCCGCCCCGCTGAGCGCTATCATTGCACATCTGGAACATACTTACTGTGAATCAATCGGCGTTGAGTTCCTGTATATGCGTAATCCTGAGCTGATTGATTGGCTTAAGGTAAGAATGGAGGGCACCATGAACACCGAACAGCTTTCTGTTGATTACAAAAAAGAGATCTTCAATCATCTTAAAGAAGCGGCTGGTTTCGAAAGTTTTATCCATAAGAAATTTGTTGGCGCCAAACGTTTTTCCCTTGAAGGGACTGAAGGACTGATTCCTGCATTACACGCCATCATTGAACACGGCGTGGAGCTCGGGCTTGAAGAATATGTAATCGGGATTTCACATCGCGGCAGGCTAAATGTGCTGGCCAATATACTTAAAAAACCATACGAAAAGATATTCAAGGAATTCTATGCAACTGAATATGAAGATGGTATTGTACTCGGAGATGTGAAATACCATTTGGGATTTGATAAAGAGATTATTGCCAAAAATGGTTCAAAAGTGAAGCTAAGTCTGCTTCCAAACCCATCTCACCTGGAGACCGTTGCCCCTCTGGTTGAAGGGATGGTAAGGGCAAAGATCGACTTCAAACATCAGGGAAATTTTGATAAAATCGCCCCCATTGTGATTCATGGCGATGCGGCGATTGCCGGACAGGGTGTTGTATATGAGGTTGTTCAAATGGCTCAGTTGCCTGGTTACAAAACAGGCGGCACGATTCATATCGTGGTGAATAATCAGATCGGTTTCACCACCGACTACCTCGACGCCCGCTCAAGTACCTATTGTACCGACGTGGCAAAGATCACCCGCTCTCCTGTTTTCCATATTAATGGCGATGATGCAGAGGCAATTATTTTTACTGTAAAACTTGCCCTTGAGTTCAGGCAACATTTTCATAGCGATGTCTTTATTGACATCTTATCATATCGGAAATATGGTCATAACGAAGGTGATGAACCACGGTTTACCCAGCCATTCCTTTATAAGGCAATTTCACAGCACCCTAATCCGCGTGATATCTATGCCAGTAAACTGATCGGGGCAGGTATTATGACGCAACAGGAGGTGCTGAATGAAATTGATACCTTCAACCACCATCTTGAAGAAAAATTCGAAATAAGTAAAAGCATCGAGAAGGTAAAGATCAAGAGTTTTCTGGTAAATGAATATAAATCATACCGGTTTCCCGAACCAACAGAAATAAATTCAACGCCTACTGCCGTTTCTGAGACCAAATTAAAAGAGCTCGCTTTAAAAATAAATACCTTGCCGGAAGAGAAAAAATTCTTTGGAAAGATTATTAAACTTTTGGAGGACCGGCGTCAACTCATTTCGGATAATAAAGTTGACTGGGCATTAGCCGAGCAACTGGCATTTGCAACCCTGCTTTCGGAAGGCGTTCCGGTCCGGTTAAGCGGCCAGGACAGTCAGCGGGGTACCTTTTCACACCGCCATGCAGCAATTGTGATGGAAGAGGGGGATGAAAAGTATTTTCCACTGAAAAATATTTCAGATGATCAGGCAAAATTTTCTGTGTTTAATTCACCGCTGAACGAATATGGCGTAATGGGGTTTGAATACGGATACTCCCTGGCCTTCCCCCGTGGATTGACAATCTGGGAAGCTCAGTTCGGAGATTTCAGCAATGTAGCACAAGTAGTTATCGACCAATATATCAGTGCCGCCGGAGAAAAGTGGGGGCTGATGAACGGCCTGGTTTTATTCCTTCCTCATGGTTATGAAGGGCAGGGATCTGAACATTCAAGCGGTCGGATTGAAAGGATGTTATCGCTGTGCACAAATTATAATATGCAGGTGATGATGCCTACCACTCCGGCCAACCTGTTTCATCTGATTCGGCGACAGGTTTTATGGAATATCAGAATTCCAATGGTTGTCTTTACCCCAAAAAGCCTTTTAAGGCATCCGATGGTAATCTCACCTGTGGAGCATCTCACGACACATGAATTTCTTGAAATAATAACTGATGATAAAGTTCCTGCAGGAAAAGCAGAGACGCTCATCTTTACATCGGGGAAAATTTATTATGAACTACTGGAAAGACGTGAAAAACTGGGACGGAGAAATTGTGCGATTATCCGTATCGAGCAACTTTTCCCTTTTCCATCTGAAGAGGTAAGAATAATTAAATTTCAAAACCCAAATGCCAAACGGGTGATGTGGGTTCAGGACGAGCCGGCCAATATGGGTGTCTGGCCCTATATCTCCCGCAAGTATCCCGAACTTCAGCTTGAGTTGATCAGCCGGGCAGAAAGTGCCAGTCCGGCAACAGGACTTTTGGAGAAACACAAACGAAGTCTTGAAAGAATTCTTAATGCCGTTTTTAATTAACGTTAAATAAATTTATTCTGTTATGATTCTTGAAATCAAAATTCCTTCTCCGGGAGAATCAATTACTGAAGTTGAAATTGGGAAATGGCTGGTGGAAGATGGCGCAATTGTGACCAAAGATCAGGAAATAGCTGAAATTGAATCTGATAAAGCGACCTTATCTCTGAGTGCCCCCGCAACAGGCAAATTGAATATTCTGTTAAAAGAGGGAGAAAGGGTTGCTGTTGGTTCCGTCGTTTGTAC
>JAHEYS010000285.1 GCA_023251475.1 Prolixibacteraceae bacterium | reverse complement strand
GGTGATTAGGATTGGATTTTTCACAAATTAGGATTGGATTTCAACTTTTAGGTTTTCAGCGGGTCAGACAATTTTTTGCTCCTTAACCTTAAACAGATTGAATAGCATTAGTTTATCATATACATCCATGGGCTTGACCATCTCCATGCACCTGGGAGTTGCGTAGATACACGGTTTATTCCCATAGACCGAACACGGACGGCATTTCAGCGAGGATGCCGGTGTTTGCATGTGATAACCAGTTGGTTGTCCAAGGGCAAAAAAACCGAAGGCAGGGTGCGTCCCTCCCCAGATAGATATTGTAGGTATCGCTGAAAGTGAGGCAAGGTGCATATTGGACGAGTCCATTGAGATCATCAGGTCAAGCGTCCTGATCAATGCAAGCTCTTCCGACAACTCCAGCTTTCCGGCCACGAGATGAATATTGGTCCCAAATTGTTGAAATTCTTTTAGTAACCTGATCTCCTCTGCCCCTCCTCCAAAAAGAAAAAAATCTGTTTCATGCCGTGCGTTAATGATGGAGATCAACTCCCTGAAATTTTGTGTCCCCCAGATTTTGGTTTGGTAGGTTGCAAACGGCGCCAGACCGATTTTTAATTTTCCGCTGGCTATCCCTTCCTGTTCAAGAAACAGGTTGGCTTTTATCGCGGCATCCTCCATGATATTGAAATAGGGCCCTTTACCTATCTGCCCTTTAAATCCTGCGGCATCAAAAGTCTCAAGATACCGCTCAGTTGTATGTTTCAGCATCCTTATGTATTTGGATGTAATCAGGAATTTTTTCTCTTTTCTCCCTTTATCAACCGAATAACCAGGAGTTCCGGATTTTTTAAATAAGAAGGTGAGGATCCGGGTACGTATTACCCCGTGAAGATCAATCACCGCTTCGAATGGCCCCGATTTTTTGAGGTCGGTAAAGAGCCTGAAAAGTCCGATTATTCCTTTGTGGCGACCATTTAGCTCTGGAAATGCGAGATAAAGACGAGGGATATCATAAAAAAAAGGGGCAAAAAACCTCCGGGTAACAAGGGTGATTTCAAGGTCTGAGTTGGCTGCCAGAACCGCTTTGACTGCCGGAACAGTTAACGAAACATCTCCCATTGCAGATAACCTGAATGCAATAATCTTTCTCATGCTTATTTTTGATGCTTTGATAAATTGCTGCAAATAACTGATTTTTCTTTCATATTTGTATATTGCAATTGGCAATTAGTGTCTGGCTACCGGCTATAGAGACCATTTAGCTTTATGATTAAAACCCGTTACTGGTAATTCTCGTAACTCTTCTCCTCGGTAAGGTTCGATCCTGTCAGTTCGTTTATTTTCCGTTTTACATCCGATCGCCTGTCATTGATGAAATAGACTGACCTGGCAGTCTGAATAAAATCATCGCCAAAATCTTTGGCACGTTCGAGATCCCTGATGTGGTCCTCGATATCCCATAACTGATTATTAATAGTATATAATTCAAGGTATAACGGGTGTTTCTTATCGATAATTGCGGCAACTGCGCTATTTAGAATCTGATATTCCCTGTGCAGATTTTCGAGTTTTACTCGATCTTTTATCCGCTCAGTCTTGATTTCAATAATGGTCAGTTTATCTGTGATTTCGCCGTTCGAAACTTCAATTTTCATTCTTAAATTATTTGATTTTAAACTTCAATTATAACATCGCCCGATCAAACCGGGCAGATTACAAGGTTATATAATTAAACAAAGGTAATTTTAAATTCGGTTAGGGGGTGAAATTCCGGAACGATTACCTCCGGCGAAAGTCGCGCGCACTCCCCTGATCAGTTGGCATAATAATCATCTCATCGATATTGACATGCTTTGGTCTGGTTGCCATAAAAAGGATCGCCTCTGCGACATCCGGAGCATAGAGAGGTGTGAGACCTTTATAGACATTGGCAGCCCGCTCTTTATCACCTTTAAAGCGGACCTTCGAAAACTCGGTGTCAACCATTCCCGGACTTATTGAACTCACCTTGACTCCAAAAGGGAGCAGCTCAATCCGCATCGCTTTGGTGATTGCCCTGACTGCAGATTTTGATCCGCAATAGGCTGCACCGTTTGGATAAGCTTCATGTGCGGCAATCGACGAGATATTGATGATATGACCGGATTCCCGTGCAACCATTCCCGGAGTGATTAGTCGGGAGATGTAAAGAAGTCCCTTGACATTGGTGTCTATCATACGTTCCCAGTCATCAATAACTCCTGAATTTACGGGCTCCAAACCAACTGCAAGTCCTGCATTATTGACCAGAAGGTCAATGTTTTCCCATTTTCCATGGAGCGACTCAATCGCTTTTTTCACCTCGTTTAAAGCTCTGACATCAAAACATAACGTGATTACTTCGGCTGCTGTTTCACTGCGGATATTTACCGATAGCTCGTCCAGTAATTCCTCACGGCGTCCGGTGATGATCAGATCAAACCCATTAGCGGCGAGGGTAAGGGCAGTCGCCTTACCTATTCCGGATGTTGCTCCGGTGATTAATGCAATTTTTTTCATCTGTACCACTTTTTTTGTTCCGCTAAAATAATACAAAACGATCATTTTAAGGGATTGAATTATGCACCATTCAATTTAATCCATTAAATTTGTCTTGTTTTTAACTAAATAGAACGAAATGTCTGAAACTGAAAGGAAAAATTTTACAATCGATCAGGTTCCCGAACCTGACGATTTGAGAAATGTAATCTATTCGATGATTGCAATTCCTCATCTTTCACCGGTCAATATATTTAATGAATATGCCTCATCTGCAATCGATTCAACCCAGGTCGGGAAAGAAGATCTGAGTGGTGCGGGGACTTTTCAGATCAATGGGAAGGGTGAATTTTTTTCACAAACTATTTATACCGATCACCGGCGGCTGGCAGTTGATCCATTTGTCGCGGCCCAGATTCTTGTTGCAAAGGCGGTCAGGAGGCTGGTGTGTTATGGAGTCGAGCCTGTTGCCATGAGCGCTTATTTGAATAATGTGGATTTTGCAAGCCCAATGGCAGAGGAGATGGTGATGGCAGCCCGGTTAGGACTCAATGCCGCTGCAACCTCTTTTAACCTTCAATTTCCCAACTGGAAAATTTTCTATGATCATTCCAATGGGGAAGTATTTGCCCCCCCTACCTTGATTCTAAGTGTAGTGGGAAGATTGAAAAATCGCACCCAGGTTCTTGCTCCGGGTCTTAAACAAAAAGGGCACAATATTTTGATGATTGGACGCTCATTTAACGATATTAATGCATCGGAATATCTCGACCATTTTCATGAAGTTAAGGAATGGCCGCTGATGTACTTTAATCTTGCCTTTGAAAGCAGGTTAATGGCAGCTATGAAAGAATTAATCAGCAAAGATTTAATAGTCTCTGCCAGTCCTGTCGGAATTGGCGGACTATTCTTTACCCTGTTGCGCGAAGCCCTGCCTAATGAATTAGGATTCGACATTACTCCTGACGCCGAGATCAGATCCGATGCATTTCTGTTCGGAGAGGGGATGGGGCGAATTGTTGTGAGTGTTGAAGAGGATAAAGAGAATGAATTTGTTGATTTCTTGTATGATCATAAAATTCCTGTAATGACACTTGGTCATGTCACCAAGGGAGAAATCAGGATAGACGATAAATCTTTGGGATTTGTTGACAAGGGAATCGTTGGCGAATACTTAGATTAATCAATATGTCTGTGATCACACCTTACAGTAATTCAGTAAAAGGGAAAAAGGAACAAGTGGCTGAGATGTTTAATAATATCGCACCTAAGTACGATTTTCTCAATCACTTCCTCTCCTTTGGTATCGATAAGGGGTGGCGAAGGACCGCCATCAGGTTGCTGATGAAATATGCCCCTGCGACAATTCTTGACGTAGCCACGGGAACCGCTGATTTTGCCATTGAATCGCTTAAAACGGGGGCGCAAAAAATTGTCGGCGTCGATATTTCAGAGGAGATGCTCGCTGTTGGTAGAGCAAAAGTTGAAAAACTCGGGGCAGGCCATCGGATCACTCTTCAGCAAGGAGATTCCGAGGAGCTGAATTTCCCGGATCAATCATTTGATGCGGTCACCGTCGCGTTCGGGGTTCGTAATTTTGAAAATCTTTCCAAAGGGATCGGTGAACTGTACCGCGTTCTGAAGCCCGGTGGGATTATTTGTGTTCTAGAGTTTTCGAAACCAAGGAATTTCCCTGTAAAACAATGCTATGGCATCTATTCATTTTATATTCTTCCATTCTTCGGCCGGTTATTTTCAAAGGATAGTTCGGCTTACCGCTACCTTCCCGAATCGGTTGAGAAATTTCCGGATGGTGAAGAGTTTCTGAGCATTCTGTCAAAGAGCGGGTTCAGCCATACAAAGCAGTACCGACAAACATTCGGTGTTGCAACTATTTATACCGGAACGAAATCTTCATAAACCAACTTTCACAAAAGGCAATCGGTGTTGAATAAAAATAAAATAAAATATATATTCATAGTCCTTCAGCTTATTGCAGGATCTGTTCCGGCACTTGGTCAGCTTAAAAATTTCAATAATCTCAGCCATTTTGATGACAGGAAGCTCCATTTTGGATTTTACCTGGGGATAAATACGATGGATTACCGGATTTCGAATTACAACACCGTATACGAAAATCCGGTCGTTATGAATCAGATTGAACAGAATAATCCCGAATTTAGTGCTACCCGATTATCGGAAATATACCAGGGAAAATCAACTATTGTAGCTGAGGTTTACCAGATTATGCCTGGATTTACCGTTGGCGGGGTCATTAATTACCGGCTTACCAGGGATCTTGATTTCCGTTTTACTCCGGGGATGTCGTTGGGTAACCGGCATTTTACCTACTTTACAAAGATCGATCCCAAATTGTATGCCGGATTGGAGGAAGATGCCTATTTGTCAACACCTTCAGCTTATGTCGATCTTCCATTGGGGATCAGGTACAAGGGATTCCGGCATAATAACCTAAGGCCTTACATTTACCTTGGCGCTGCATACAGACATGATCTGGAGAGTAAAAGCAAATCGGAAAATGTCGTCCATTTGCAAAGGACGGGGGAATATGCCGAGGTTGCATTGGGTCTCGATTCCTACCTGGAATATTTTCGGTTCACCGCGGAAGTCCGCTTTTCGTATGGACTGAATAACCTGATCAGACATGACTGGAATTCTGAAAATATTCCCTACTACGGATATAACTTCAAAGCTTTGAAATCAAATATATTTACCCTTATTTTTTATTTTGAGTGAAAAAAGAACTTAATCTTGTTGTTTCTCCGGCACAGGCCAACGATATGTCGTTGCTAAAAAAAATAGTCTCGGAAAACCTGAAAATAGACATTGCCCGAATTCACCAGCTGGTAATTATCCGCCGATCTATTGATGCCAGGAATTTCAATATCCGTTTTAACCTTAGCTTAAATGTTTTTATCGATGAACCGATGCCGCCGATAGAAAAAGTGTGTTATTACTACCAGGAGGTATTTGATAAACCACCTGTAATAATTGTTGGAGCGGGACCTGCAGGATTGTTTGCCGCCCTTCATTTAATTGAGCTTGGGTTTAAGCCGGTAATTTTTGAGCGCGGAAAGAGGGTGAGTGATCGAAAGCGGGATATTGCTGCAATTCATGGCGAACATATTATTAATCCCGATTCCAATTATGGATTTGGTGAGGGGGGAGCAGGCACATTTTCTGATGGGAAGTTATATACGAGGTCGAAAAAAAGGGGAGATGTACAGAAAATTCTTGAAGTTTTGCATTTTCATGGCGCTCAGGACGAGATTTTGATCGACGCCCATCCCCATATTGGTACAAATGTATTGCCTCGCGTGATTGTCGCGATCAGAAACAGTATTCTAGATGCCGGAGGTGAGATCTATTTTAATTCGCGCATCTCAAATCTGGTCATTCGGGATCAGGAGGCCAAAGGGGTGGTGCTTAGCGACGGGACAATAGTTGAAGGAATCGCCGTAGTACTCGCCACAGGACATTCTTCAAGAGATATTTACAGGATGCTTCATGGAAATGGAATTCTTCTCGAAGCCAAGCCTTTTGCTGTGGGTGTCAGGGTGGAACATCCGCAGGAAATGATTGACCGGATTCAATATCACGGGATCCAGCGGGGTCCGTATCTGCCGGCTGCGGCCTATTCATTTGTAGAACAGGTGCATGACAGGGGTGTTTACTCCTTTTGTATGTGTCCTGGCGGGGTGATTGTTCCGGCGGCAACCTCTCCCGGGGAATTGGTCGTGAATGGGATGTCTCCCTCAGACAGGGGGGGGCGTTTTGCCAACTCCGGGATGGTTGTTGAAATACGGCCGGGTGATCTGCCGGAGGGCAATAAAGAGCCTGCGATGTTTGTTGGTCTTCATTTTCAGGAGGAGATCGAAAAACTGTGTTTTGAGATGGCTGGAAATACGCAGTTTGCTCCCTCACAGCGACTTGCAGATTTTGTAAATGGACATAGAAGCGCAAATCTTCCGCAGAGCTCCTACCTGCCCGGATTAATCGAGTCTCCTCTTCATCAATGGCTGCCAAAAATTGTGGGATCGGGATTACAGGAGGGGCTTAAGCTAATCGGGCGAAAGACCAAAGGATATCTCACCAACGAGGCAGTTGTTCTTGGTGTTGAATCACGCACATCTTCACCTGTCAGGATCCCACGGGATATGCAGACCCTTGAACATGTGCAGATCAGGAGGTTATTCCCCTGTGGTGAAGGATCGGGCTATTCAGGGGGAATTATGTCTTCAGCTGTTGATGGCGAACGGGTGGCAGAGATGATTGCTAACCTTTACCGCTAATTCTTCTCCGAAATTCAGCGCAGATAATCGAGGCGGCCATAGCAACATTCAACGATTCAGAGGTTTTGACACCTGTTGGAAAAGACGGAATATTGATCTTTCGGGAGATATAGGTTTCTATCTCACCCGAGATACCATTCCCTTCATTTCCCATCACAACCAGCCCATTACCTTTTAAATCACAATTATAAATATTGTCTCCCTCAAGATAGGTCCCATAAACAGGAATATTCATTTCCCGGGCCCTGCTCAGAAATCCTGGTAAGGAACCATAATGAACTTTAACCCGGGCAATGGATCCCATGGTTGATTGCACAACCTTGGGATTAAATAAATCGGCGCTCTCCTCCGAGCAGATAATATTTCTGATTCCAAACCAATCAGCAAGCCTTACTATGGTTCCCAAATTACCCGGATCCTGAATCGTATCCAGTACAAGGGTCATGTCAAGTAATATTTCTTCCCAGTCGATAACCGATTTTGGCATCCGGCAGAGCGCAACTATTTCGGGGGTCGTTTTTAGAAAGCTGATCCGAGAGAGTTCTTCTTTATCAACGATTTCAACATTTAAATCCGATTTTCGGCGAATTAGCTCACGGCCAATGGTTTCGGTGCAGAATACCTCAGAAATTCCGATCTCAGACTGAAGCAGATCGAAAACAAGTTTTTTCCCCTCCGCCACAAAAAGAGCTGTGGCAGTCCTGTTTTTTTTCAGTTCAAGCGATCTGATTAGCTTTATTTTATTTTTTGACAGCACTTTAATTTGAATGAATTGGAACAACCCAAAAATAATCCATTTTTAATTGTCAGGTTAATTATCTTTGTTTAAGTTTTAATTTTAGATTGATTTTGAGCTTTTATAACAAATATAAGTCAGGGGTGATGATGGTTGCTTTAGTGGCCTTATCGTTATCGTCATGCAATACCACAAAGTATATTCCTGATAATCAGTATTTATTGTTGAAATCAAAGATCATAGTAGATGATCAGTCAATCAATAAAATTGAACTGAAAACTTACCTGAAACAAAGGCCAAATACAAAAATTCTTGGCTTTTTACGCCTTCATCTCGGGCTCTATAACCTCTCAAGTCCAAAGAGTGAGGATGGAATATTTAAGCGGATTGGAGAAGCTCCTGTTATTTACAATGCCGATCTTACAAAGAAGTCGAAGGAGGAATTTGCCCGGTATATGCGAAATAAGGGTTATTATCAGGCTATTGTATCAGATACAGTAGTTTATAGTAAAAATAAAAAGGCGGAAGTTTATTTTCGGATAAAAGCCAATACGCCACACCTGATTAAATCTTACACCACAGAGATCAGGGATCATGCGATGAAGGCAATCAGTAAAGGCGATTCGGCAAAGTCGTTGATTAAACTGAATGGACGATTTGATACAGATATTCTTGCAAATGAGAGTAAAAGGTTATTGAATAGTTTTCAGAACCATGGGTTTTACCATGCCAACAAGAATGAGATCTATTTCGAGGCTGATACTTTGAAGGCGCCAAAGGGTGTAAATCTAAAGCTGTTGGTTGAAAGGGAAAATATTTCTGATGATCCGGCTGTAGTATCAGAGCGTGATCATCAAAAGTTCACTTTCCGGAATTTTTATCTCTATACCAGTTACGAATCACAGAAACAGCTTTTTACAGGGGGAAACGAGGAGGCTCAAAAGAGTAAAAATGATACAGTCACAATTGGTAATCAGTATTTTATATCCAATGGCAAGTTG
>JAHEYS010000578.1 GCA_023251475.1 Prolixibacteraceae bacterium | reverse complement strand
ATTGAAACATCAGGTCATTTTTCGAAATCACCATATTCAGGGCAGGCGAAACATTGTAATCATGAATAAAGCCCTGGATCTTTTTCCTGACCCTTTCATTTCCTGTGATTGTTGGTGGCATCAGTCCATAGACATCGTTGACCAGTTTGTTCAGCCGTTTGTCATTGTCCTGATAGACCGTTTGCTCCAATGCTCCGATTCTTTTTTCCAGCTCGGCTGGATATCCCTGAAACAGCGATTTGATAAACCTTTTCAGCTTTTCTTTCATGTCATTTCAAATAAATCTTGTTATTAATTCTACTTTGGTAAATTGAATTCATAATAACGATCAATATCTTTTTGTCGCTGCCGATGACGTTTTTGTAATTGCTCAAGTCTTTGATTGTCGCAGGAATACCCTTCTGTGGATCGAATCTCCTTTGCGATCAAAATCCGGATATCGTTGGCAGATAGCAAAGGTGCCTCTTGAGAATTTTTCAATCGTTCTGTAAGAATATACTCCATGGCTACGCATGTCAAAGCCATATGATTGTTAAATCCCTTGAATGAGCGCACTTGATAATCTGACATGCCCAGATCATGGCTGTCATCACGAAAACAACGTTCAATCCAGAATCTCTGGGCTTGCATGAGTGCAAATTCTTCAAGGCTCTGGTCTTCTATGGCAATATTACTCAAGGAGTATTTTGTCTTATCTGTTTTGGAGATCGGCTTTCGGATGACCAGGGTTTGTCGTATTGGTTTGAGGTCCCCGGCTTTTTTGTCCCAGACCCAGATGGAAGCTACATGAACCAAAGCAGTAAGCCAGCCTTTGGTAGTGCGCCTGATACGGACTTCTTTAAAATCTTTTTTGCTTAACCCACGCGCATACTTTTCGACCGCGATACCGTTTCGGTCAGATCCCGGCAAACTGTTTTGCCTGCCTCGTTTTCCGGGTTCATTTACGGGAACTGAGATGAGCGGTTGCTCAGGAAAGATGGTTTGATCGCAATGCGTTTCCAGAATATAGTTCACACTCCTTGCTGTTAACCCTTTACTAAATTCAAATCCATTACCATACAACCCATCTCCGTTTACATAATCAAATTGAACTCCGTGATCCAGATGCTCGGCAATCATATCCAGTGCCAACTGCGGCTTGGTTTTGAATACCATCTTATGTTTGGGAATCCCTGCTTTTTCACATCGTTTGGGATCATCAATCCATTTCTGCGGCAGAAACAACCGGTAATTGGTTAATGAAGAATATTTACCCGCAGTCAGGCCTAGATAAACCCCTACCTGGCAATTATCTACCTTGCCCGAGGTTCCTGCATATTGACGAGCTACGCCCACTGACTTTGTTCCTTTTTTCAAATGTGCTTTTTCATCCACGGTACATCCGATTTTTCCTATCGGCTGAAGCTTTTTTGAAATATTCCGGGCCAGCTCCTGCATTAATCCCTCTGAATCCCACGGCGAATGTGATATAAAATGTTGTAATGACTCATACTCACTTCCTGAAACTTCCTCAACCATGCGCTCAATATTCCTTTTTCCCCGTTCAGAACAAAATATCCCCTGTAGATAATATTGTGCTTTGTTCTGTTGCGTTTTCTGTCCTGTACGAAAAAATTGACGATAATCGCTGATAATCGAATCAAACCCACTCGTAACCGAGCTTACCAGATTGTTTTTTACTTTTGAAACCCTTGATAAACATACATGTGGTTTTAGCGATTTATCCTTACTGGCATTCGGCTCCTTAACGTTGGAAATCTTAAACAAACGGTATTTCCTGGCTTTTGAAAGGATAGATTGAATTCTGCCATAGTTGCGAAAGTTGCGTACAGAATGAAAAAAAGTCTTACTTTTAACCGAGGTCTTGGTTCTCATATATCTTTAGATTGGAGTGAGATTTAATCTAAGATAATGATTATCAAGACCTTAACTACATTTGTTTAAGCTTTTTATAAACAAGATATTAACATTATATTATTGTATATCAAATAGATAGAATTGTTGTAATTTTGCTTTTTAACATCATTTCAATTTACCAAAGTAGAATTAAAAACGAAAATAAATGAAGGGTGAGTATGTGCTGGTTGCCATTGTCATTACAGAAATCAGGAACAATAAAAGAAGGAACCCAACTTCTAAATAATTCATGATCCGGGTAAACCGTTCAGCCTTCAGCCGGATCCATTGATACCAGGGTACCGAAAAAAGAAAGCCGGTAAAAAGGAGAAAAATATATTCCCTGTTGAGAAAAGTTGCTGCATTGAGTTTGCCAGCAGCATCGATGAAAAACATCTTCCGTAGCAACAAACCTGCATTATAAACTGTGTCGGTCTTGAAAATGGCCCATCCGCTAACAACAACAAGTATCACATACAGGATAGAAAAATAGCGAATCCGTTTTAACCAGCGGGCAAGAAAAAATTGCTCTGCTACAAGAAAAACCCCGAAATAAATGCCCCACAAAACAAAATTCCAGTTTGCTCCGTGCCATAATCCGCAGATAAACATAGTCAAAATGGATGCATAGGCATATATCCATTTATCGGACCGGATCCCAAAATATTTATCCCTTTTTAATTGCCGTGAAAATGAATATGCCAGAGGAAGAAACAGGTAATCACGAAGCCATGTCGAAAGACTCATATGCCATCGGCTCCAGAATTCCTTAATTGACCTGCTAATGTATGGGGAATTAAAATTTTCAGGATACCTGAAACCCATCATTCTGCCCAATCCGATAGCCATATCCGAATAGCCGGAAAAATCGAAATATATCTGAAATGTAAAGGCAAACATACTGATCCAGGCAGCACCGCTATCAAGCAACGAAAAACTGTTACTTAGAATATCGGCAGTAAGTATTCCTAACGGGTTGGCAATCA
>JAHEYS010000553.1:1568-2888 GCA_023251475.1 Prolixibacteraceae bacterium | reverse complement strand
ATCCTTTTATTGAAAATGGCCTGGGCGAAAGTATTTTCACTTTTTGAACAAAGGTAGCGCTCCCGGTAAAGTACTGAACTTTAATCTTGAATATCTCGTCCATCACCTCCTGGGCTTTGGGAATTTCGAGGACTTCTCCAACCTTTCGGTAAGCGGGTGAGTCTTCAAAACTAAATTCCAGACGGATTGGTCCCCCGTCGGGGAAATGCTGACCATAGAGGTGCCATCCCTGATCGATAGTCGCTTTAGAAATTAATTCAGCCTCGTTATTGCCTGTTTGCTTCACCGAAAACTGCCAGTTTGTGTGGCTCTGCAACTGCGCAAATAAACCAAAATTCAATAACAGTATCAGACAGCTAACAAAGATTTTCTTCATCTTAAAAGATTTATTTTTGAAAAGTCAAAAATAACAATATTGCATTTACAATTAGATTATTTATAAAACAACAGTATTATATCGACTTGAAACAGTAGTAGTGGAATTTGTGTTGCTAAACTTCCTTACCGGTATTACATTTAATATGCTTAAATAAGCGCCAATTTTGCATTCCTGTGAAGGATTCCGTTGATTCTCATGCAAAGACGCAAAGCCGCAAGGATTTACTCCTTAGCGTCTTGGCGTCTTTGTGTGATTTTTTTCTCTAATCTGGTTTGTGGTAAGAGTTTTTGAACCACTGATTACTTTGCGTATTTATTACTTTACTTCAGGCATAAATGCCGTTTTGATATATTCCTTACCCTCGAGGTACTTATTCGACAAATTCTTAACGTCGTCTTTGGTAATCGATTTGATCAATGAAATATATTCCTCAGAGGTCATCATTTTGTCTCCGTTAAAATAGGCGCTTTCGAGAGCCGATAACCAATATCCGTTCTCTTTTACCCTGGTTTCCCGTTCACGGATCATCGTTTCTGTCACTTTTTGCATATCGATATCGGTGGGCCCTTCCTTCTTAATTTTAGACAGGACATCGAAAACAGTCTGGGAGAGTTTTTCCACATTATCAGGTGCACAACCCCACTGGGCTGTTACTGAATATTTTGGTTTTGGGTACCGTGAAATGCTTTCACTAAATCCGACGCCATAAACGCCACCCTGGTCCTCACGCATTGATTCACGTAGTTTGATGGACACCGCCTGAGATAATACTCTGAAAATCTGACGGTCTTTCATATTCCAGTTAAAATCGCCATGAAAAACCAATTGTACGCGGCTCTGTTGCTCTGAGTTTTTTGGGTATTTGAAATCGATCACACCCGGCGCATAATCAGGACTCACATCTTTCCAGGTTTCCTTCCGGTTGGCAGATGGCAATCCGC
>JAHEYS010000553.1:0-1558 GCA_023251475.1 Prolixibacteraceae bacterium | reverse complement strand
GGTAGGTCTCAAGAAGCGGGGTGATTTCATCTACTTTAAAATTACCCACAAAAACATAGGTGAAATCGCAGGCATCGGCAAAGCGATCCCTGAAGATATCCATGATACGCGCCAGTTTAAGGTCATTCAACTGTTTGTCGGACGGAGCATTAATGATACGTGGATTATTTTGATACATAATTTTCGAACAGGTATCCCCAAACAGAAACTGGGGGTTTTTGCGGATGGTTTTTAACCGGTCACGGGTTTGAGCCAACAGGGTATTGAACGCGCTTGAATCGGTGCGTGCTTTTGTGAAATAGAGGTAATTCAGTTGTAACAGTGTTTCGAAATCCTTTGGGGTGGCGCTGCCGGTAAAACCTTCGGTTAGGCCACTGATAAACTGACTGATATTGACATTGATACCCGTCAGTTTCTTTTGAAGATTCATCATGTCAAATTCGCCAAGGCCACTCCTCCCGACAATATTTGTTGCCATGGATGCCGATAAAACTTCTGCATCGGAATAAAGTGAACTTCCGCCAGGACTAAAAGCTTTCACCAGGATCTCGTCGTTTTTAAAGGTCGTTGGTTTCAGAATCGCTTTAACGCCATTGGCAAAGGTAAGTTCAGTATAACCAAAAACCGCATTTTCAATTTTGCTGACCACCTTTGTTCCTGCCGGCTTTTGTGCAAGAAGCGGGGCATCGCTTGTCTTGTCCTGATAAGCTTCCAGCTTTTTAGTTTTTACACTTTTAATAATCTCCTTGATCTCCCCTTCGGTTGGAATTATTACCCCCTCTTTTTCGGGCGCCATTACCACAATGGCCATATTATTATCAATCAGCCATTTTTTTGCCAGTTGATTGATTTCCTGCAGGGTCACTTCAGGTAAAAATGCTTTGGCATATTCAAATTCAGTCTTGATTCCAGGAGAGGGTTCCCCTTTAAGAAAATAGGATACATATTCATTGACGAAACTGCGTGATTCTGTTTTATCGGCATTCTTTGCCATTGTTTCGTAGGAACTCAGCATCTGTTTTTTCCGGCGGTCAAGTTCTCCCTGTGTAAAGCCAAACTGTTTAACCCGTTCATTTTCAGTCAAAACCACCTCCATGGATTTGTTGATCTGATTCTCTTTGCAACTTGCGCTCATTGAATAGGCATCGCGTGTTCGGCCAAGAAATCCAGAGAAGTTACTGCCTGCACCCACAAACGAAGCATCCGATTTTAGTGTCAGCTCTCTTAACCGAATGTTAATCATTCCATTATAAAGCGACGCAAGCAGACTTTCCCTGTAGTCGCCAATTGTTTTATTGGCGGCTTTTGGATGTTTGATCATAATTTCAAAATTGAAGGAGGTCGCTTCCTTATCGGTCACAATACTGATAAGTGGTTCTGCGTTGTCAGGGATTGGATGTTCAATTCTCGGTTTTGGATTTTTCACCGGCTTAATCGTCCCAAAATACTTTTTCACATACATTTCAGCCTCCGCTGTCGGAATATCGCCAACAACGGCAACACCCATTAAATCGGGGCGATACCATTGTTTATAAAAGTCGCGAAGTGTTTCGTACTT
>JAHEYS010000284.1 GCA_023251475.1 Prolixibacteraceae bacterium | reverse complement strand
ACAATTAACGGTTTATGCCGGTGGTATTGTGGTATTGATCATCTTTTCCATTCTCCTGACCAGTCATGTCAGCGAGCGTGCTGTGATGGCGCCATTAAAGCAAAGTCTCCTTTCTGCATTAGCCACCGTTGCCGGAGCAACCCTGACGCTGATGACCATCTTAAAATTTGCCTTTGTACCCGGCACTGGACCTGATCCCCATCAGAATATCACTGATGTTGGTAATGCGCTTGTCTCGTATAACAGGGATGGATATGCGCTTCCCTTTGAGGTGGTTTCGGTTCTTTTACTCGCCGCAATGATTGGAGCCATCGTGGTGGCTAAAAAAGAGAAAACCCTTAAGAAATAATATTCTGATAATAATTAATTTAAAGCTCAGATAATCTAATTTCAATATGATCCAGAACATTCCGCTCAGCTATTATTTGGTAATCAGTACGCTGATGTTTTTTATTGGCATCTACGGCTTTCTGACCCGCAGGAACCTGATTACAATGTTGATGTCTGTCGAGTTAATTCTTAATTCAGTCAATATTAATTTTGTGGCCTTTAACCGGTATCTCTATCCGCAACAGCTTCAGGGCCATTTTTTCATGCTCATTGTCATTGCTGTGGCCGCCGCTGAGGCAGCTGTCGCAATTGCAATCATTATCAACATATACCGTAATTTTAAATCGATCGACGTTGAAAATGTCGATGAAATGAAATATTGAAAATTTAATAACCGAAAAGAGACTTATCAGTTATGGCCAATTATACTTATACGATACTCATTCCGCTGATCCCGCTTTTTATGTTTGTGTTACTCGGACTTACGGGGCACAAAATGAAACCGGTGGTATCCGGACTGATCGGAACTTCCGGACTTGGAATTTCTGCAATTCTGGCTTACACCACGGCAATCCGCTATTT
This sequence comes from Prolixibacteraceae bacterium, assembly GCA_023251475.1. Classification (GTDB taxonomy): domain Bacteria; phylum Bacteroidota; class Bacteroidia; order Bacteroidales; family Prolixibacteraceae; genus JAAFHB01. The sequence continues at coordinate 7,689 of JAHEYS010000284.1, read as the reverse complement.
TTGGACCGGGCATGTAGCCGGGGCGCCCTATGCTTCAATAAAAGCTTTTGAAGTATCATGGCTCCATCTTACCGATAAACTCACCATACATCTTGGGGCGTTGATCGATCCGATCTCGGTCATGATGCTTGTCGTGATCACAACGGTATCGTTGATGGTTCATATTTACAGTATCGGTTATATGAAGGGTGATCCCGGGTTTTACCGTTTTTTCTCTTTTCTCTCCTTATTCAGCTTCTCCATGCTGGGATTGGTATTGGCAACCAATATTTTTCAGATGTATATTTTCTGGGAACTTGTTGGGGTCTCCTCGTTTCTTTTGATTGGTTACTATTACGAAAAACCGAGTGCGGTTGCCGCCTCCAAAAAAGCGTTTATTGTGACCCGTTTTGCCGACCTTGGATTCCTGATCGGAATCCTGATGCTTTCGTTCAATACCGGCACCTACGATTTCCAGACACTGACTGATCCGCACGGACCTGCCATTGCTACTGTCGGAGGCGCTGCTTTCATGGGATTATCGGTATTAAGCTGGTCACTGATCTTCATATTTGTAGGAGGCGCCGGTAAATCGGCCATGTTCCCGTTCCATATTTGGTTACCCGATGCCATGGAGGGGCCGACACCGGTTTCTGCACTAATCCATGCTGCAACGATGGTTGTTGCCGGTGTTTATCTCGTAGCCCGTCTTTTCCCGGTTTACGCCCTTGCTGCACCAGATGCATTACATGTGGTGGCCTGGGTTGGTGGGTTCTCGTCAATTTTTGCCGCTGTTATTGCCTGTACACAAACCGACATCAAACGGGTACTCGCCTTTTCGACCATGTCACAGATTGGTTATATGATGCTTGCGCTGGGTGTTTCCGGTTTTGGCGGCGAAGAGGGTTTAGGTTTTATGGCCTCCAACTTCCACCTCTTTACCCATGCAATGTTTAAAGCCTTGCTATTCCTCGGTGCAGGAGCGGTGATTCATGCAGTCCACAGTAATGAAATTACAGATATGGGAGGTCTTCGTAAACATCTTCCTATCACACACATCACCTTTCTGATTGCCTGTTTAACGATTGCAGGGATCCCTCCGTTTTCCGGATTTTTCAGTAAGGATGAGATTCTTGCTGCCGCTTTCGAACATAACAAACTGCTTTTTGCTATCGAATATATAGTTGCAGGTTTAACCGCCTTTTATATGTTCCGCCTCTATTACGGAATTTTCTGGGGGAAAAATACCCATTATCACCACACACCGCATGAAGCACCCAAAGTAATGACAATTCCATTGCTGATACTTGCTTTTGGCTCCATATTCGCGGGATTTTTGCCGTTTCACAACCTTGTAACTTCTGATGGCAAAGGCTTTGAATCGCATATCGACTGGATGATTGCCATCCCATCGGTACTGATTGGGGTTCTGGGAATTGTCGTCGCAACAATTATGTACAAGAAAGAGACTGCAATTCCTGATAAAATTGCCGGGACATTCAAAAATCTTTATAAATGGGCACACCGCAAATTCTATATGGATGAAGTTTACCTGTTTGTCACGCGTAAAATTATCTTCCGGTATATTTCAGATCCAATTGCCTGGTTCGACCGTCATATCGTGGATGGCACGATGAACGGAATTGCCGGAATTACGGTGTATGCCGCCTATGCAGTTAAAGGTCTTCAGTCCGGAAAACTTCAACAGTATGCCTTTGTATTTGTCGGTGGTACTGTAATTTTAGTCCTTATTTTTGTTTACCTCGTTTAAGAAACTGAATATAAGATGAATATACTTAATTTATTTATAATCATTCCCATACTTACTGTTGTTGGCATTGCGCTGACCAGGGATTTGAAACAATCAAGGCTGGTCTCTGCAATAGGGATGGGAGTTCAGATGATTTTGTCGTTTGTTCTGGTTTACCTTTATCTGAAGGAAAGAGCTACCGGTAATACCGCGGCGATGCTTTTTACCTATGATGCACTTTGGTTTCCAACTTTAAATATTCATTATTCACTGGGAGTGGATGGAATTTCAGTGGCCATGATCGCCCTGACCGGAATTGTTGTCTTTGCCGGGATATTTGCATCCTGGAAAGTGACCTATCTGCCGCGTGAGTTTTTTATCTCACTAATCATTCTGGCCTCCGGGGTGTTCGGATTCTTTATCTCGGTCGACCTTTTTACCATGTTCCTATTTTATGAACTGGCGGTGATCCCAATGTACCTTCTGATCGGAATATGGGGTAGTGGTCCGAAGGAATATTCGGCCATGAAGCTGACCTTGATGTTAATGGCCGGATCCGCAATGCTAATGGTTGGGATTCTGGGGATTTATTTCTTCTCATCACCCGACCACTCACATCTGACATTTAATTTGCTCGAGATCTCCAAAATCAGGATACCGATCGAGATGCAGCGGTTTCTCTTTCCATTTACTTTCGTGGGTTTTGGTATTCTTGGCGCTCTTTTTCCCTTCCATACCTGGTCACCCGATGGTCATGCCTCGGCGCCAACAGCTGTTTCGATGCTTCATGCCGGCGTTTTAATGAAACTCGGTGGTTATGGTGCATTTCGTGTGGCCATCTTTCTGATGCCCGAAGCGGCTCATGAACAGGCCTGGATATTCCTAATTCTTACTTCCATCAGTGTTGTTTACGGTGCATTTTCTGCCGCTGTTCAAAACGACCTTAAATATATTAATGCCTATTCTTCGGTGAGTCACTGCGGACTTGTTTTATTTGCGGTTCTGATGATGAACCAGACTGCAATGAATGGCGCCATCGTACAGATGATCTCTCACGGATTGATGACAGCCCTTTTCTTCGCCTTAATCGGGATGATTTACGGCCGGACCCATACGCGTATCATTCAGGAAATGGGTGGTCTGATGAAGGTAATTCCGTTCCTTGGTGTCGTTTATGTGATTGCCGGTCTTGCTTCACTGGGGCTTCCCGGATTCAGCGGGTTCGTGGCTGAGATGATTATTTTCACCGGAGCTTTCCAGCATGTCGATGTTTTCCACCGCGTCATTACCATTGTGGCTGCATCATCGATTGTTATTACTGCGGTTTATATTCTGCGTGTTGTTGGCCTCTTATTGATGGGCCCGATAAAAAATGACCATTTTCTTCACCTTGATGACGCAAAATGGTACGAGCGAATCTCAACCATCACCCTGGTATTGGCCATTACTGCAATTGGGGTTGCCCCGTTCTGGCTCACCAATATGATTAATTTTAGTCTTGCCCCAATTGTGGAGAAACTTTCTGCAATTCAGATAACCAGTTTATTTTAATTGAATTATTCAGTTTAATAAGATTTCATTCTATGAACTTTAGCGATATTCTGACCATGAGACACGAACTGATGCTCACTTTACTGGCATTGGTAGTCCTGATCATCGACCTCAATCTTCACAACAGGGATAAGCATTTGATTATTCCAATCACCCTTTCGTTGTTTTTTATCCATACCGTCGTGGGCTTTCTTCCGGTTGATAAGAGTGTCCTTTTCGGAGGGATGTACCAGACCAACCCATTATTGGTGATGATGAAAAATATCCTGAATGTCGGGGTACTGATCATACTGCTTCAATCGGTAACCTGGTTAAAACAGGAGGAGAACAGGGAAAAAATCAGCGAGTATTTTATACTCCTTTTCTCTACACTGATCGGAATGAATTTTATGATCTCCTCAGGTGACTTTTTGATGTTCTACCTTGGACTTGAACTGGCCACTATACCCGTTGCCGCATTGGCTGCTTTTACCCATCACCAGACAAAATCGGCCGAAGCAGGGATAAAATTACTGCTAAGTTCAGCGCTCTCTTCAGGAATACTCCTTTTTGGGATTTCACTTATTTACGGTTCTACGGGATCGATTTATTACGATACGGTAATGGGTTTATATCAGAACTCACCTATGCAGGTTCTGGCATTTATTTTCTTTTTCACCGGCATGGCATTCAAAATCTCCCTGGTTCCTTTCCACTTGTGGACAGCTGACGTTTACGAAGGGGCGCCAATTAACGTGACCTCTTATTTGTCTGTAATTTCAAAAGGGGCTGCAGCTTTTATTCTGATTATTGTAATGTTTACAGTTTTTAATAAGCTTGCCGTTGTTTATAATCATATCCTTTACCTGATTAGTGTTTTGACCATGACAATCGGTAACTTGTTTGCCCTGCGTCAGAAGAATATGAAACGGTTCCTTGCGTTTTCCTCTATCGCACAGGCAGGATTTATCCTTCTTGGTATTATGGGTGGAAATGTGCTGGGGATGACCTCCGTTATCTATTTCGTACTGGTCTATATCTTCTCTAACCTTGGGGCATTCGGTGTGGTTTCTGCCATTCAGACAGTTACGGGTAAAGAGTCGATGGATGATTATGACGGGCTTTACGCCACAAATCCGAAACTGAGCCTGCTGATGATGCTTGCCCTTTTCTCGCTGGCGGGAATTCCTCCGGTTGCCGGGTTCTTCGGTAAGTTCTTCCTCTTTGCCTCGGCTGCCTCTGCCGGTTACTACTGGCTTGTTTTTATTGCAGTTTTGAATGCAACGATCTCACTTTATTATTATTTACTCGTGGTCAAAGCCATGTTTATCAATAAAAATGAGACCCCTCTGGCCTATTTTAAGAGCGATCTTGCCACCAGAACGGGGCTAATATTGAGCGGACTTGGTATTTTTATCCTTGGATTCTGGAGTCAGATCTATGAGGTGATTAATAATCTGAGTTTCGGAATCATCCACTAAGCACCCTTTAAACATATTCAGGAGTTTGTTCCCTAAAAGTTCAGGTTCTTAAATACTCAAAGCGAAAAACAAAACATTATGACACTGAAAGCTAAACATATCGTTGAGGAAATCAAAGGCATACGTTGTACCATTATCGAAAAAGGGGCGAGTGCCGAACGTATCGGTTTCTTAAAAAAACTGCTTGAATTTAATCATTTTGAGATATTGGTGGCCGATGAACCTGTCGTTGAAGGGTCGCCTGCACTTTTTACAATCGGTACCACCGATTTGGTATTTAATCCCGTAATCGCAGTTTATGAACTGTCATTAAAAACTCCCGAGGGCGGTAAAAGGGTCTCTCCCGCTTACTGGAACCAATACACATCGGAGTGTGTCGATGAGTACTGGGAGTTTGAGGGGAAATGAAAGAATTGAAATGAAAAAATTAAGAGGTCACTATAGACTTTTTGGTTTATCAGGTAATTTTTTTAATTTGCAAATCGGGCTATTGAGTTGCCAATGTGTTGATTTTCATTTTTTCCCGGATTTTTTCCATCAGTAAAAAAACAAGTATCTCATCATCGAGGCTGAATCCGGGATTTTTCTTCTCATTAATATTTTTGATAAAGTCGGTGATCTGTTCCTGAAATGGATCGGAAGGTGTTTCGGCTTTTATCCTGCTTGAATCTTTCCTGGGTAAGTGTGTGAATTTGTTTTTCACAAAATCATAGGTGGTCACTTCGCCTTCGGCATGAATGGAGAGGACATGGACCTCCTGTTGTTCTATGAATTTAAGGGTGAGTGCGCCGACTGAACCGTTCTTAAAATTGATATGAATATTCAGCACATCAGGTTCCTGAGATTTTTGAGTGCCACAAAATACATCCATCTTATGTACCTGTGAACCGGCTGCCCGGAGAATCATCAACAGGTTATTCAATAGCAATTCGTTCAAACGGTTCGAATGGGCAAACGCCGATTGGGAAGCCTCTATAAAGCAGGTTTGATGGTTCTGGTTTCTGATCTTTTCCTGGAAAGGGTGAAAAAGAAAGTCATTTTGAATCTGAATATAAGTTCCCCCTTCATTGGCAAGATGAATCAGTTGCCTGCGCTCTTCCGAGGTAAGTCGAAGCTTATCGGACAGAAACAGGTGGCAACCACTCCTGATCGCAAACGAGAGGTAATCGAAAGTACAATAATGGGGATCTGCTACAATTAAAAGATCACAAATCAAAGGGATAATTTCGGGCGAGGAATAGATGAGCGCCCGGTCATGACTTTGATATTTACTCCTGCCGGAATAGAAAATTCCATCCCATTCCACCCCTTCAATCGTTCGAAGCGAATTAAAGGGAAGTAATTCCTCCTCCCCCGGAAGTATAATGGCTGTGCTTAACATTATGAAACAAATATAGTTTTATAGTAAGAGTATTTGTACGCGGAGGGAGAGTTTTTATCAACCATCCGGTGTTGACAAAGCCCTATTTTATGGTAATTTTGTACTCCGTCGTACTGCCGGAAAGTCTATTTACTCTTTTAAGCCATTTTAAGCTGAAAATGACAGAACCGGTAACTCATATGAAACCTGGCGGGACGGGCGTAATTTTTTTAGTTATTATTAGATAGAATATGGTTCAGGTAAACGATACTTTCATGCATCAGGGGATGCGACGCAAATTGGTGGATGAAATCCGTAAGAAAGGAATTACAGATGAGAAGGTTTTGGAAGCGATAGGTTCAGTTCCGCGTCATCTGTTTATGGACAATAGTTTTATTCAATATGCCTATGTGGATAAAGCATTTCCCATTGCCGTGGGCCAGACAATCTCGCAGCCATACACCGTGGCTTTTCAGTCACAATCGCTGGAACTAAAAAAATTTGATAAGGTACTTGAAGTGGGAACCGGTTCGGGTTATCAGGCTGCCGTCTTGTGCCGGATGGGCGCTTCGGTTTACACCATCGAACGACAGAAAATCTTATTCGATTTCGCGCGTAACCTCCTTCCGTCCCTGGGTTTTCGTCCTCATTTTTTTTACGGTGATGGATATCTTGGGCTTCCGACCTATGGACCGTTTGATAAGATCATTGTAACTGCCGGGGCAACCTACATCCCTGAACCATTAAAAGAACAGCTTAAGATTGGCGGAATTATGGTTATTCCTGTGGGGAAAGTCCACCTGCAGATTATGAAAATTATCACAAGAATCAGCTCAACTGAATATACTGAAGAAGATAAGGGTGGATTCGTTTTCGTACCTTTATTGTCCGGGCTATCGGACTGAAATTTCCTCCTATGCTTCAAAAGAAAAGAGAACATCCAAAAGTGAAAGTCATGCTGCATCCACGCAACAAACATCGTGAAAGGTATGACTTTAAGTTGTTAACTGAAGCATCTCCGGAACTGGCTCAATGGGTCAGGTTGAACCCTTATGGCGACGAATCGATTGATTTTTTCAACCCTGCAGCGGTATTGATGCTGAACAGGGCGTTGCTGAAGGTTTTCTACAACATCAGCACCTGGGATATTCCTCCCGGCTATTTATGCCCTCCCATTCCGGGAAGGGCTGATTATATTCATTATATGGCTGACCTTTTGGGAAGTGGCAACCATGGAGAAATACCAACAGGCAGTCAGATCAAATGTCTGGATATCGGTGTTGGCGCCAATTGTATTTACCCGATTATCGGTTCAAAAGAGTATGGCTGGTCATTTAGAGGCACAGATATTGATCCTGAAGCCATCAGATCGGCTGCAAAAATAATTGAAGATAATCCATCTTTAGTTGGAAAGGTTGAACTAAGATTACAGTTAAATCCCCGTGATATTTTTGATGGAATTATTCTGAAGGATGAACGGTTTGATTTGTCCGTCTGTAATCCTCCGTTTCATGCCTCAGCCAATGAAGCAAAAGCTGGAACGATGCGTAAATTAAACAATCTGTCGGACAGGAGAACAGGCAAACCAA
>JAHEYS010000283.1 GCA_023251475.1 Prolixibacteraceae bacterium | reverse complement strand
GGAACGGCATATGGGAAAACATTTTTCAGCCGTGCAATCTCTTTGGGATTTGCGGGATTTGATATGTCGATACCAACCAGGTCAATATAACTATCTGCATACAGGGTGTTTCCCAGAATTGCCATATCTACATTCCCGGGAATGGTGATAAATCCTACATATTGGGGTGAAGCGGGATTGGTATTGTTGTAAATGTGAATCCCCTTCATTATTTCATTAATAAACAGATAATTATCCTTATAATAGATTTTTCCCGGTTTTACAAGTGAATGTGAACTTTCGGGTTTGACTGCCTCCCTGAAATCCTGGTAACTCATGTAAACCGGCTCAAGGGACAGATACTCTTCGGTGTATTTGTCTTTGCATCCTGAAAGTACTAAAATAAATACAAGTAACTGAAATATGATATTTATTCTGAATTTTTCCATGGCTTTATTTGTTTGGGTTTATTGAATAATCAATCCGATTTTCAATGTAAGGCGGTTATAATCAATGTCGATCTTAAAATCATCAGCCCGGGTGTAATGGTGACGCATGATCCTGTAGCCGGCGCTGAAGGTGAAGGCAAGGTTTCCACCCAAAGGTGTGCATATTCCTACGGATGGATTTAAAAGCAAACCACCTTTGGCTTTCATCTCCAAACTATTTCCGGAATAGTAACCTATCGAAGAATTAATCACTGGGTTAGCATAGATTTTATCCGGTTTATCCAGCGCAAAGCTATATCCGCACTGAAGGCCGAAAAATGGATTGACGCCTTGTCGCTCAAAATAATACCTGAAATCGGCCGTGACCGGAAGATAGGTTTCGTCCATAAACTCAATACCGGCGCCGATACCGGCAGAAATGTGGTTTTTGAATTGCCATCCGCTGATATTGGTTATCGTGAATGGCGATTTGTGATTGTTGTCGGAGTTACCTGTCATAATCCCCCCTTCCGTGAGGTTGAAATATCCGGGGTGAATTTGACTTAATGCTTTTTTTGAATGACTTATACTGTCAATACTCCCCGGTTCAAAAACCCAAACGCTGTTATCCCTGGTCTTGATTTTTATTTGCCCGGAGGGTAGCTGATTGATAATCTGTCCATTAATAATGCTTCCGTTTTTAAGGTAGATTACCTCCCGTTTCCCTTTCTGAGCAAAAATTGCAGGGATTAAAAACAGTAGTGTAACGAATACTGTGACTGATTTTTTCATATTATAAGATTGTAGTTTTCAAAAGTTAGGATGATGAGGATTCCTAAAAGGTTGCGCAAAAAACTACCTTAAACCAAAATCTTTCAGAAATAGTGCAGAAATATTATGTATGGAAACTTTGACCGGGGTATATTCGAAGGCAATTGTCCGGCAAATTTTGGAACCATCGAAATAACTCATTCTATTTGCACTTCGGGCAGTATCACGGGTCAGAGCGGGTGATATTCCCGTCAGAAAACTTTTAAGTGCGGAAATGCGCCATGCCAGTTTTAGTAACATAGTTCCGGCAAGGTATTTGGGTGACTTAACCTGAAGAGAACCGGCCACCTGATCAAAGAAATCACGATAGGCAACATTTTCTGAGTTAAGAATATACCGTTGATTTTTTACGGCATCCCATTTTTTTCCATCCATCAGTTGAATCATTGCAGATGTAACATCGCGTACATCGACAAAACCTGTTACCCCATTGGTATAAAATTTCAATCCCTTCCATATCGTGGAGAACAGGGCCGGACTTCCTGATTTCCAGTTCCCGGGGCCAATGATAACTGAAGGATTGACGATAACTGCATTCAATCCTTCCAGGATAGCCCGCCAAACCTCCATCTCTGAAAGGTATTTGCTTTCTGCATACGCAGAGTGGTCCTGGGTATTCCGCCATGGGTGCTCCTCGCCCGCTTCAATACCTTCAGGCGGCGAGCCGATTGCTGCAATTGAACTTACATGGCAAAAACGGGGGATTTTCAAAGAGAGGGCGAGATCCACCAGATTGGCAGTTCCCTGGCAGTTCGTATGCATCATCGCCTCCCGATCACTTGAATCGAAAGATATAACTGCAGCTGCATGATAAATCTGATCAACACCTGTCAACAGTTCCCGCATACGGTCTTTATCCAGGATATCGCCGTCAACCCAGACAATATTTTTTAGGAGTGCTTGATATTCTGAGCTATAACAGGCAAAGATTTTCTCTGTCCGATGTATATTGCTATCCGGACGTTTGAGCGCCAGAATTTTATCTCCGCGGCTGGCCAGGTCATACAGCAGATGCGCACCAACCATACCGGTTCCGCCTGTTACAAATATCATATTTTAATCTTATATTGAAGATTTATATTGCTGAACTACAAAAAGTTCTTTAAAATCATGCAATTTGACAAATCCTGTATGGAGGAACCAAAGCGCCGGATGAGTGAGGTTTCCTCCGCTTTCCACATCAGGAAGTGATCGTCCTTTTACCAAGATGTCCGCAAAGAAGCCCTTCTACCGTTTTAAGTTTCTGATACCGTTTCTGGAATTCCTGGATTCCCTCATCGTCATTATCCTCCGAAGCCTTCCGAATCCCTTGTTCAGCCTGGGCAATCAACCAGGAGATATATCTTAATTTGCACTCCTGAACCGCTTTAGGGACCAGCTGATGAAGAATTTCATGTTCCTCCTCGATAAAACTCCCCCTTTTGCGCCAAAATTCACTTAACTTATTTTTTTCGGATAAAATATCAGAAACCAACTGGCTGATCTGCAGGTCGGGATGGTTGACAAAATATTTAATTGCATCGAAATTTTCATCATCCTCATGATTCCTGTATTCATCCAAAACAGCCTTAATCGCCGGATTGACCGATTCCATCTGGTCTGCTTCCAGCTCTGCAAGAATATACCCAGCCACGAATACAGGATCCGGTTCACCGGTTGCCGGATTCTCTACTTCATAAATTTTATGTGAGCCATATTTTATGAGCAGTTTAAGGAGTTCCCGTTCTTCATTTTCGCATGGATTCACCTCTGGCATCGAGAGGGGCATCGGTGGTTGTTTCTTTACACTTGCGTCCCTTACAAGATCTCGCTCCTGTTGCTTAATCATTTCATCCTCAGACTTTACCTTTAGCTTTCGGATTTCATTGTAAAGTACAGATTCGCGAACGTCGAGCAACCGGCTACACTCCTTGAGATATTCTGAACGGACAATCTCAGCCGGAATAACGGAGATTGAACTCACAATATCGGTAATTAACTTTGCCCTGCTGATGGGATCATTTTCAACTCCGGCAAGGAGTAATTTTGTTTTAAATTTTATAAAGTCGGTCTCATTAGCCCTGATATATTCAGCCAGCTGTGTGGCGCTCATGGAACGTGAAAAAGAATCAGGATCCTCTCCTTCGGGCAGGGGAAGCACTTTAACATTGATCCCCTCCTCGAGAACCATGTCAATCCCCCGCATCGACGCTTTAATCCCGGCCTGATCGCCATCATAAATGATTGTGACATTGTTGGTAAACCTTCTGATCAGCCTGATCTGATCAATGGTGAGCGAAGTACCCGACGAAGCAACAACATTCTCTATACCCGATTGATGAAGCGATGTCACGTCGGTATATCCTTCAACAAGGTAACATTTGTCTTCCTGGATAATAGACCTTTTAGCCTGAAAAATTCCATAAAGCACACGGCTTTTATGGTAAATATCTGATTCGGGGGAATTGAGGTACTTCGCAATTGTTTTATCCTGCGAAAGGGTGCGCCCTCCAAAACCGATTACCCGTCCGGAGATGCCATGAATAGGAAACATCATCCGCCCTGCAAAACGGTCACGGATCCACTCATCCCGTTTAATGGTTAATCCGGTTTTTTCGAGAAACTCCATTTTAAAACCTTCCTTCAACGCAGCGGTGGTCATGTGATCTTTCCCCTCGGGACAGTAACCGATTCCAAATTTGCGGATAATGTCATCCCTCATCCCGCGCTGACGAAGATAGGATAAGCCAATCAGCCTGCCCGGGTTGGTTTCCCAAAGCTGATCGTTAAAAAATTTCTGTGCAAACTCTGAAACAATTAACTGACTCTCGCGATCGTTCCGCTCTTTTACATCTTCGGGGTTCTCCTCTTTCTCCCTGATTTGGATATGGTATTTATTGGCAAGCCATCTTAACGCATCGGCATACGAAAGGTGTTCGTGCTCCATGATGAAATTGACAGAAGATCCCCCCTTGCCGCATCCAAAACATTTATAAATGCCCTTAGCCTGCGAAACATTAAAGGAGGGAGTTTTCTCATTATGAAACGGACATAGCCCGATCATACTTGTCCCGCGCCGTTTTAGGGTAACGAAATCGCCCACCACATCGGCAATCTCTGCGGCATCGAGTATTTGTTGTATGGTCCCATGGTCAATCATCCCTGCAAAGGTAATGAAAACTGTTCACCCTTAACAGGAAGGTCAATCCAAAAAAAACAGTGTGTCTTTTGACATTTTTGCCTTGTTTTTTTATTAACTTTAGGAGGTAAATTTAGAAATTTATAATCATGAACATATTCGTAGCGAATCTCAATCCCTCAACGAGTTCGAGGGACCTGCAAAAACTTTTTGTGCATTACGGATTAGTCACAACTGTTAAAGTTATTATGGATCATTTTACAGGAAGATCCAAAGGTTACGGCTTTGTTGAAATGCCAAACAACTTTGAGGCTGAGGAAGCTTTAACAGAGCTGGACAGTACTTTATTTATGGATCGTCTTATAACGGTAAAGAACGCTCAGCCAACAGGATACCGGATCTCGGCTGAAGAGACATCAACACGGAACAGTTCCGTTCCCTCGTCGCATATCGGCAATCCGGGATTATACCATCGTAATGGGACATATAGCATTAAACAACAGCGCGAAAATAACACCATCAGGAATTTAGGAAACAGGGGAAGTGGTTACCGAAACCTCGGTCAATATTGATTTTAAACCAATAAAGCTGGATCTCTTGTTAATAATCAGATCTTAGATCCGTGTGGAACCCTCCATTGATTTATTTGCTTTGCCTATTTCAGCTTTGCTCCAGTTGATCATCTTTGGTGAACGCTTTCTTATGAGGATTTCATCCGTTTTTTTAATTTATCTTGCAACAGGAAGTCTGGTTTTTAAAATTGAGTTTGGCTTCAGTTAATTCATTTATAATCAGGATAATAAATTTAAATCGCACCAGAATGACCTGGAATCGGGCTGCTATCCGTTATCTTAAATTGCTTCAGATGCTTTTCACGCCTCTCCTGATCTGGTCGTGTGAGGAGAAAATTGAGGTGAATTTAAATAATGCGTACCCCAAAGTGGTCATTGAAGGTTTTATTACCAACAGCAAAAACCCCATGGTTGTGAAGCTTTCAAAAAGTCAGGCCTTCTTTAACCAAAGTAACTTTACTCCGGTACTTAAAGCTGCTGTTCAATTGGAGTCATCATCGCTGAAAGAAAAATTATCAGAGAAAGGCGGTGGTTATTATATCTCCTCCAGAACAGAGGGGGTCGCCGGGAGAACCTACACCCTAAGAGTTGTAACGGGAGGGGAGACCTTTGCTGCAACAGCTGTCCTCCCTGATGTTGTACGAATCGATACGGTCTATTTCATACCCGGGATTTTCCGGAGCGATAGTCTGAATGCAGTTGTTGAATTCAGGGATCCGCTGAACAAAGAGAATTATTACCGGATTAAGGTCTATTATAATGGTCGTTATGCTGTAAATGATTACTTCCTTTTGACAGATGCCTTCTCGGATGGTGAAAAAATTGTTACGCCGCTCTATTCTCACAATTTTGCTCCGGGAGATACCGTCACCGTCGAACTTTTAAATCTGGAAAGGAACAGCTGGAGGTATTTTAAAGGGTTAAGTGAGTCGATTCAGCATGGTGTCAATTCCCAGGCGCCGGGCAATCCGCCTACCAACTTTTCGGGTGGCGCCCTGGGATTATTTGGAGCATGGGGCTCATCGTCGTGGGGAGGGATTATCCCTAAAATAAAGGGTGGAAAGTAGTATCAATCCCTAACAAATCACCCAATGACAGACAATCCTATCTTTAAAATAGCCCTGTCGCTGATTCCTGGAATCGGAAGTATCACTGCAAAATCGCTGATTGCATTCACCGGATCAGCTGAGCAGGTTTTCAGGGAAAAGGAGGGCGCCTTGCGGCAGATCCCTGGCGTTGGCAGTATCCTTGCCAAAAATATTATCAGCTCAGAGGTGATGTCCAGAGCCAGCCGGGAGGTGGAATTTATACAAAAGAACGGACTCAATGCACTGTTTTATCTTGATGGCGATTATCCTCAGCGGTTACTTGGATGTCCGGATGCACCAATAGTCCTCTATGTAAAGGGGAATCCTATTCTGAATTGTCCAAAGGCAATCAGCATTGTAGGAACAAGACATGCCACAGAATATGGAAGGAAAATAGTCGAACAGTTTATCTCCATCCTGGCTGAAAGGGGATATAGAATACTCATTGTTAGCGGTCTGGCCTATGGCATCGATATTCAGTCTCACAAATCTGCATTGCGCAACGGATTGCCTACCGTTGCAGTGCTGGGGCATGGCCTCGAAACGGTCTATCCTTCACAGCACACGGCAATCGCCAGGGAAATGACCGAAAATAACGGGGGGCTGATATCCGATTTCCTGAGTTATTCGCCCATCGACAGAACTAACTTCCTGCGTCGGAACCGAATCATCGCCGGATTGTCGGATGCGACCCTGGTAGTGGAATCTGCAAAAAAAGGGGGAGCTTTAGTGACCGCGGATATCGCCAATTCTTACAACCGCGACGTATTTGCTTTTCCGGGTAAGGTTGGAGATCCCTATTCGGAAGGGTGCCATTTTTTAATAAAATCGAACCGCGCTGCGCTGATTGAGACTGTAAATGACCTTGAATATGTGATGAACTGGAGCGCAACCCAAAGCCAGCCAGATGCAATTCAGCCCTGCCTGTTTTATGACTTTAATCCCGACGAAAAGCTGATCATCGATCTGCTCCGGGGTGAAGGGGAAATGGCCATCGATATGATTTGCATCAAGACAACCCTTCCCATGAACAAAGTATCACCAACCCTGCTCAACCTTGAGTTTGCCGGAATCGTAAAAGGGCTTCCCGGAAAAGTGTTTAAAGCGCTCTGATTATTTAAAACAGACATTAAGGAATTAGACTGTCAGGCTTTAGGATGAGACAAAAAGCCTGAAGTCAAAAGCCTGTTAGACTCCGTCGTTGCAGGTAAATATCACATAGTCAGACTAATAGCCCTAAGAGATTGATTCCGCTAAAGAAAGGTTAACTTTGCGGCATATTAAAAGGATTGAGAATGACAACATTTGAAGGATTTGGGATTGGTAAATCAATTTTAAAGGCATTGGAGGAGATTGGATTTACCACACCGACCCCAATTCAGGAACGGGCAATTCCGGTGATTAAGTCAGGAAAGGATGTTTTGGGGATTGCCCAGACCGGAACCGGGAAAACGGCTGCCTATATCATCCCGCTTCTGATGAAACTTGTAAAGGCAGAGGGGACGGACCCGAGGGCGATTGTCCTGGTTCCCACCCGTGAGCTGGCCATTCAGGTGGGGGAAGACATTGCTGAATTATCACAATATACCGATATACGTCATGCAGCAGTTTATGGCGGCGTTGGATGGACCAAACATGCCGCATTGCTTGTCCCGGGCATCGATATCCTGGTGGCCACACCCGGACGTTTATGGGAGCTTTACCGTGCTGGAGCCTTTGGGATGAAAAGTATTAAAACACTCGTTGTCGATGAAGCTGACCGGATGCTCGACATGGGATTTATGCCTCAGTTGAACAAACTTTTTGAGGTAATTCCCCCCCGGAGGCAAAACCTCCTTTTTTCGGCGACATTCTCAGAGAGTATCGAGATGATGAGCCACGAGTTTCTCGCATTTCCTGAACGTGTCGAGGTCGCACCCTCCGCAACCCCTGTTGACAAAGTGAAGCAGTATTTTTACCGGGTACCCAATTTCAGGACGAAGCTGAATTTTGTAAATCACCTGCTCAACAATGAGGAACTATTTGAACGGGTGATTATTTTCTGCAGGACCAAAGAAAATGCGGAAGATGTATTTAAAGTGATCAGCCGGAAGACGGAAGGTGAGGTGAGGATACTCCATTCCAATAAGGCACAGAGCTCCAGAATCAATGCAATTGAGGCGTTTAAGGCCGGAGGAGTCAGGGTACTGGTATCAACCGATGTCTCAGCCAGGGGGATCGATGTGAGTCAAATATCACATGTGATTAATTTTGACCTTCCTCCAAGGTATGAAGATTATATTCACAGGATCGGCCGGACAGCCCGCGCGAACGCCGAAGGGGTGGCGATCTCATTTATCGGGCCGGAAGAAGACTATCACCTTGAGAATATTGAAAAGCTGATCCGGATGAAGATTGAAGAGCTGCCATTACCGGCAGAGATTGATATTGTCCCGCTTAGCCGTCCGGAAAAACAGCAGATCGACCGTGAGATTGACCGGCAGAAACGGTTGGCAAATCCCGAATTTAAAGGGGCGTTTCATGAGAAAAAAGTACGTCAATCCAAAAGTTCTTTTAGTTTTAATCAGAAAAGCACCCAGCTCCGTGAGACCAAAAACAAAGGGAAAAAGC
>JAHEYS010000070.1 GCA_023251475.1 Prolixibacteraceae bacterium | reverse complement strand
GTGAAATCGCGCTCAATAACCCCTTTCTGATTCATATATGGCACAGGATTATCGGGCCGGACAGGCGTTGAGAAATCCTTAAACGGCCAGTAAGCAGAACCTGTGAGGTCAGGAATATTCTCTTGTTCCTTGAGGTGCCAGTCGATCAGGTTACAGATGTACGATTCGCTCCAGTCGCCATCTTTCGAAACGCGTGCGGCTCCTCCGAAAAGGGAGGCATCGCCGAGCCGTTCATCGGCTCCTACCCCTGTTTTGACCTGCTGAAGTATCTTGTCGGGCGCTTCCGAATGGCGCAGGGCATGACTGTCGCCACCCCATTCCGCATGGAAAAAATGTTTCACCCCTTTGATCTCTTTTTCGGTTGACTCCCTGTATTCGGTATAGATTCCACGGTACCAGCCTGCCCAGATCGAAGGGGAGTAGACATCCGGAATATCCTTGCAAAAATCGCATCGCCTGATCGCCGTCATACGCATCGGGTCGAGCTGGTGTGATAAGGCATTCAGTTCTGCCATAAATGAGCGGATTTTTTCCTTGTCAAACTCCGGAAAGTCGCCTGGCCAATCGTTTTCGTTTCCCAGGCCCCAGATAATAACCGCAGGATGATTCCGGTGCTGGGTGATCATATCGTTGAGCATGGTAAGTGCCTGTTGTTTGTAACGATCGCCACCGAGACCTCCGCGGCACCAGGGAATCTCTTCCCAAACAAAAATACCGAGACTGTCGCACAGGTTCAGCACAATACGCGATTGCTGATAATGTCCGAGCCGGATAAAATTAACCCCCATCTCCTTCATCATTTTCATCTCGGTGCGGATCATAGATTCTGTCATTGCTGCAGCCACCCCTGCATGATCTTCATGACGATGGGTACCGCGAAGCAACAGCCGGGTTCCATTCAGCATAAAAGGTCCGTTGTCGACAAACTCAAAATTCCGGAACCCAAACATTTCCGTCACTTTTTGGGTACCCGATTCTGAAGTGATCGTGACTGCGGCTGTATATAAATTCGGCTGACCGGGCGACCATAGATCCGGTTTTTTAATCACATTGCTGAAAATAGTTTTTTCGCCATCGAATGAGGTTATATCCTGCTCTGAAACGGAGATTTGTCTCCCTGTCGGATCAGAAATTTCAATTTTAAGATGGGCTTTTGTGGCGGCAGACTTATTTTGAATTTTTAAACTGAGATCAAATTTCCCTTCCAACCCTTTCACATCAACTTTTGCGTTGACAAATAGCCGTTCAATTGAACAGGCTGGAACATATTCGAGGTTTAAATACCTGTAGATTCCTCCGTAAACATTAAAATCCGAAAGACTTGACGGGATCATTTCCAGGTCGCGGGAATTGTCACAACGAATTGACAACGGGATTTTCCCCTTGAAGGTCGCGGCGATCGTTTTATCAGACAGGAAGTTTTTCACTGCATCGGTGATGTCAACGCTCCATTCGTTGTAACCACCTATGTGAGAACCGACTTTGGTAGTATAAATATAGACCCCGGTTTTCTGACCGGCACCTTCGAAGTGAAGGATGGTGCGGCCATTGGCATATGGGTTGTTGACTTCAACCTGGTTCGTATACCATCCCGGACCCTGGTAATAGTTCACATCCGGATCAACTGCATCTGTGGCATTGAAACAATGGGGAAGTGTCACATTTTCCCATAATGGAACACTTTCGGGATTTCCCTCCTTCACCGGCCTGACGGCTTCCCAGATTCCACCAAGGTCACCTTTAAGAAATTTCCAGTGATCATTGAGCCGGGTTTTATTCTGCTGCTGGGCAAACAGGCAGTTTGAAAGTCCCACCAAAAGAACTATTATCCACAGGACATTTTTCTTTTTCATACGTATATAATTTGTTTTTTAAAGGTCGTATGGAATAGCCAGGAGAAAATATTCACTTCGATTTGTGATTTAATAATCATAGCTATTTTATGTTATGTTTATCAAAAAATGATGAAATATCTGATTGATTTCTAAATTAGTAGCTGACCACACCTAAAGTTAACAGTATATTGCCAAACCGTCTGGTCTCTCCGGTCGCAATGACCAGACAGGTATCTGAAGAATTGGCTTCGCTGTAAAATTCGAACCTTTTAAGTTTTTTCAGATCGATTTCCTTCCCAAGCAATTCCACGAATTCATCGTGAATAGACTGACTGCTTCCATCAGCCGGAACCATGACTGACGCACTTTCGACAGGAATATATTCTGCCAAACCCTTCAGTACATCGGTTACGGAAAGCATATCAGGGGCAAAGTTGAGGAAAACCTTTTTGGCCGTTTCCGGGACAGCAGTGGAAAACGGGAAATTTCCGTCGGCAATGAGCACCTTTGAGCCATGTCCGTTGCTCGCGAGTGTCATCAGAATATCAGGGTGTAACAATTTTATTTTCAGCATATTGTTGAGTAATTATCAATTCTGATTAAATTTTTTCCTGCCTATTTGGTAACAGGTTGCTTCCATTTTGGATTTAAGGTGGCTTCGTAAACCCTGAAATTCCGGAGTTCATGTTCGCAGGTTCCAACACCCAGCGAGATGGAGTTTTTGGGAATTCCAAATTTTTCATGCGTTCCGTACACCACAAATCCATTGCAGGTTGCCCGGGCATTATTCCCAATCAGTTCAAGACGAAGGGTATACCAGGTGTCAGGTTTAAAAGTAGCCATAAGTGAGTCAACGGTGGTGATCACGCCAGGTTTCCACTCGTCATGTTCGAGCACCATGCCCAGGGCCCGTGCTTTATTGTCGGAATTTGCCCAGACAGAAGCTGCATAAGCACGCGGATTGAGGTCGGGATTTGTCGCCGAGATGCGGCAGGCTGCCCATTTTCCCTCCTCACTACGGAAACGAAAATCAACTTCGATCACAGCATCACCGAATGAACCGGTATAAACCAGTACCGGCATATGTCCTGTTTCCCAAATACTTTTAACGCCATCTTTGGTTTGCTTCCACATGGCATGGCCTGCTTTGACGCTCCAACCCTCCTTTACAGTCTGATAATCCTTTGTATATTCTGCAGGCGTTTTAAAATGATCTTCCAGCAACAGCTTTCCTTTTAGGGCCATTGAAGGGGAGTTATCTTTCCCGGAGCTCAGAGGTTCAGCAGATTCAGATGCTGCTGAAGCATATAAAAATCCAATGCTAAACATTGGGAGGATGCAAACGATTAGAAGTCTTACAATTGAAATGGTTTTTTTCATCGTTGTTTACTTTTTTTTGTTATCAAGATAGAGTCCGAATTTTGTTATTGCTGCACATTTCTCAGCTTTTGTTATGGTCAGACGCACTTTCCAGACGAGTATTTTGTCAAACCGGATAATTTTATTTTTCCCGATAGTTGCCCCTTCCGCGAGCAGCGTCCAGTCATTATTGGTTTGTGACTCCAGTTTATACCCGAGCACACGACATCCGGACAGATTGGCTTCATTAATTTTAATGGCATCTATTTCGAGTGGGCCCTCCGTATCAATGATAATAGCAGCAGTCGTAATACCTTCGTCAGTAGCCCAATAGCTATGTTCATCGGCATCATTTGCCCTTTCTGCTGCAAACTGACGGCTTCCGTTTCTTTCATTATCGGCGCTCACAGATTTGAACAATCCAAGATCCGCACCCAGTTCAGGGTCAGGCTCCCCTTTTAATGGTGGTGTAGGTTGTTCATGCTTATTTTTAAATTCGGTGATGCTGTTGGAAAGGTACCCGGAATTTTTGAGCGAAACTGAACCCAGTCTCCCGGCCAACTGGGCAAGGTAAAGACTTTGAGGCCAGACCGGTCTTCCGGGTGAATCATATTCGCCATCCGGCATCACCGGAGCTGTACTGAACAACGCCGGGATTTTCCAGTTTTCGCCGATACATCCGATGGCCCAGTTTTTAGTACCGGGGGCATTCTGGATGATATAATTCCTTGCAATACAATTCCAGGCGACACCCCAACCCATGGTCCATCCATGTCCTGAGCCGGCAATGCCGCGATTCATAAAATCGATGCCGCCATCCGGAATCGTGCAATTGTCAATGAGCAGTCCCGTTGACCACCTTTGATGCGGCTGCAGGCGGCTCCCATGTCCTTTAAAGGTGGAGTTAAGGACAACATTTGGACCTGGATTGCGGGCTGAGGTCCACACAAAATAGGTATTTCCGCCAATCGCTTCGCACCGGTCAACCAGGTTCTGTGTCCCCCCAAAGCTAAAGTCGGCAGGTTTGGAAGCGCCCAGGTTGGGATAGGAATGATAAACCTTAACGCGCTGAATCGTATTATTATTTCCGGCAATGTTGATGGTGTTCATCGTCTCTTCGAAAAATATATTGCGAATCCAGCAATTACTGCCGAACAGTTCGACACCCGAATAAGGGGCTTTGCTGTAGGCGATCTCAAGTGGCGGACACTGAACATGGAGGTTTTCGATCCCTACCTGGATAACAGAAGTTAGCAGCTGAGATTTGGATACTTTAACCCCCGGAGGGTTGACAAATTTCGAATCAAAAGAATCGGCCAGCGGGACTTTAACCGTAATTTTATCCCCTTCGATATGCGAGATTTCCCTGTACTGACTGATGATTGTCCCATCGGAGACCCATGACGATTTTTTACCGTCGCGGGTCATGTTGTTCATTTGCATAAAACTGATCCAGGCTGCCGTTACCGGGCGGTCAATCCGTATCCTGTCACCCACTGAAAATCCTTTTGAATCAGCTACATGAAAAGTATTGGTTCCCGAGCCAACATAGCTGTCTGTCATATAAGTCTCAATATTTGTGGTCCCCTTTTTGACAGCAGTATTATTTTCATCGCCCCGACCATCTCTTTTTTCGGTGTTGTTTTTACGTTGAAAACCCACGATAAAGGCGGCGTGTCTGCTGCCGGTCATCCAAATCGTTGACCCATTTTTTCCCGAACCGCTTCCACGCACAACCACACCATTTATGCCGATTGTAATTGGTTTTGAACAAATAAATTTACCCGGTGCCAGCAGAATGGCGCCCCTGAAACCATTTTCCGGTTTCATTTTTGAAACGGCATCAACAGCGGTCTGAATCTCCTCTGTTTGGTCGGACCCAATCGGTGACGGATTGATGGTGATTTTTACCGGCACTTCAGGAATCGCAGCCCCTCCTCCGAGGTATCCCGCATGTGAGAAATCCATAATCCGGTCACCTTTTTGAGTGGTTTTATAGACAAGCTTTCCATCTTTACCTTCAGCGACCCATTGGCTCACAGGGTTCTGAGCTGTTTGTCCGAAGGCAGACAGACAGAAAAGAGTCAGAATCAACAAACAGGAAAAAAGGTAATTTTTTTTCATTTTAATAATTATTTGACAGGTTCCTGGGTGATTATTTGCAGCTTTTCATCGATAATCAGCGGTCCCATCACAAAAAGGATGATGGAAAGCCCGATAAGTGCCAGTAAGCCATAACCCAGAAAGACCGTATTATAGGCCACTGAATAGCCGGCAGTTGCGGAGATATTTTTGACAGCAAGACCCGATAATGACTGAAAAACAGCACCACCCAATCCGGCACCAACGCTGGCCACTCCCCAGACGGAGGCTGTGGCGTTTGGCGGAACCACATCGGCAGGAAAAGCCATCGTATTGGCGGTATAGGCTGCATATCCAAAGCCGGCAATGGCCAACACTGCTAAGGCTGAGGCCGGAGAAACAATCACCAGTGGTCCCGAGATCAATGACAAAGCCATGATGAAGCCGAATATGCCAACGGCAATTTTACGTGCTTTGTGAATCGGTACCCCCTTGCGGATGATCAATTGGGTGAATAACCCACCCAGGATATTTCCCAGATCGGCCACGATGAACGGGATGGTGGCAAACCAGCCGATTGTAGCCAGGTCCCAGTGATGAACATCTGCGAGATAACGGCCAATCCAGAAAGTAATAAAATACCACACCGGATCCATAAATACTTTGGAAAGGGTGAGTGACCAAACGAATTTGGATTTGAGCAATTTCAGCGGAGGAATTTTCCTGAGAACAGGCAGGTTGGCCTCTTTTTCGGGGGTGTAATAGGTAAACCAGAAGGCAACCAGCCAAAGGTATCCAAGCGCTCCAATCACCACGAAGGTCATCTGCCAGCCGAAAGTTACACCCAGCCAGGCAATTAAAGGTGGTGCGACAATGGCTCCCACTGCGGCTCCGCTGTTGAAAATTCCGGAAGCGGTCGATCGTTCTTCGGGTGGAAACCATTCACCGGTTAGTTTGATCGCTGCGGGCCAGTTCCCAGCTTCACCCAATCCGAGTAAAAACCTGAAAATACCAAACTGAAACGGCACCATCGCAACCGCGTGCAGCAATCCGGCGGTGGTCCAGAAAGCCATACAAAGGGCATAACCCAGCTTCGTCCCCAGCCGGTCGATCACAAATCCTGAAAACGCATTTGAAAGCATATAAGCTACAAAAAATGCCGTAGCGATATAACCGAAAGCATCATCGGGGATCATGTCGTGCAAAGGCCCTTTGGCGGTGAGGTAGTTGAACGACAACCGGTGGAGGTAGTTCAGAACCGTGGCCATAAAGGCAAAGCTGATCATGACCCATCGCATTTTGCTCAGGCTTTTATCAGGCGTTACCAGGTGATTTAAATTCATAAAGGAGATATCAATTTGAGTTTCTTAGTGGTTATTCCGTTTCGATCCGGAAAGTGAAAGCCAACCTTTCAATTTCAGGGATTTTGTCAAGAAGGTTTTTGGGTGTATTGATGAGGAGACCCTTTTTGACATCATATTGCCACAGAAGGGGAGCATTGGTCGCCATCAGTACAATTTTTGAATTTGATTTAGGCTTTACTGTTTTAAGAACCAGCTGGTCCCCAGGCCAATTATAAGAGTGGGCATAAATGGTTTTGGCATCTTTCGAACGGGTAAACCGGATGCTGTCCCCCTCTTTCCAGGATCCGCCATCGCGGGCCCGGGTGGCGTAAATCGATTTCCCATTTATTTTTAGCCATTGGCCGACCTGTTTAAGTTGCTGCACTGCCGTAGGATGAAATTTTCCATTTTCGTCGGGACCGACACCCACCATGAAATTTCCCCCTTTTGCGGCGCAATCTATCAGATTTTCAATGATCCATTTTGCCCCTTTGTGCTCTTTAGGCTCCGATTCATACGAAAAAGTGCGTCCCAAAGGGTAAATCACAAACCAGGGTACCTGCGTATTTTCCTTGCTGCCCGGAACAAAACCTTCGGGGGTGTAGTAGTCGCCGTAGTTCCCGATTCCGCGCGCGCGGAACATCACATCGGGCTGGATTTTTCGCAGTTGCAACATGGTTTCACGCAGTTGCGGCCACACCGATGGTCCCAGCCACATATCGAGGCAAACCAGATCAATTTTACCGTAATTGGTGAGCAGTTCCTTCAGTTGTTCGCGGTGACGTTTGATCATCCGATCAACCTCAGCCGGGGTAGGATCGGGCATCATCAACGGACCATTTGACCCAAAATGCGACTCCATGGCCCCTTCGGGTTCCAACGGGTTGTTTCTGACGGCCAGTTTCTCTGAAGAGGGAACCTGCAACGGGTGCCAGACATACGGCCTGAAATCGGCATCGTACCAGTCGGGGTGCGAAAAATAAAGATCAATCTTAATATCCCGTTTGTGGGCGGCGTCGCATAACTCTTTGACAATGTCACGTTTAAAAGGGGTTTCCATGATGCTGAAAGCCAGATCGCAATCCTCAATCACGGGGCCACCCGGAGCGATCCAGTTGACCCGTTTTTTTACACGGGTCTTCGTATCAAACATCGAAAAGCCTTCGTGATGCTTGGTCGTAAAGGCAAACATTTTCATCCCGCTTTCGGCGAAAAGGTCCATCCATTCGTTGGCATTAAATCCTGTCGGATTCCATGTTTTATAATTGTCAAAGTAGGCCTGCTTTTTCTCACTGGATAATTTCAGAAATGGCCAGGATTCTTTCTCCTGTCTGATAATTGAGTACAAACCCCAGTGGATACGAACCCCGAATTTCATGTCCTGAAAATCTTCATAGGCCTTTTCTGAAGCCCATTGATAACCCGGAACCGGTTTGTCTTCAACATAACCGCTTGTATACCGGTACTGGCGGTCAGTTTTTGGAAGGTTATGATTTCGGTTTTTAGCTGTTTGTCCATTCACTGCTGTAGTGACGATTGCCATCAGCATCAAAAGAATAGCGACAGAACCTGAATTTCTATTTTTTTTCATAGTTGATTTATTAGTCGTTGATTTTAGACTTCAATCGAAAAGCTAAAAGCGATTTGTTCATCTTTTGGCACCAGGTTTTTCAGCTGCTCCGGTGTCTGGATAACCAGTCCATTTGAAGGATCGTTTTTCCAAATCAAGGCGATATTTTCATGACCTTGCAGGACGATTTTTGAACCGGTTTTTGCGGTTACCGTTTTTAAAATCAGCTGGTCGCCAGGCCATTCGAAGCAATGCGCGAAAATTGTTTTATGGTCTTTTGAGCGGGTAAACCGGACATTATCTCCCTCTTTCCACTGTTCACCTTCGCGGGCCCTGGTGGCGTAGATTCCTTTGCCGTTTGTTTTGAGCCATTTGCCAACCTGTTTTAAGCGGCTGATGGCTTCCGGTGAAAACTTCCCGTTTTGATCAGGACCTATTCCAACCATGAAATTGCCCCCTTTTGAAGCCGAGTCGATCATATTTTGAACAATCCATTTGGCCCCTTTGTAGCTTTCAGGCTTTGGATCGTACGAGAAAGAACCCCCTAACGGGTAAATCACAAACCACGGCGCATCCGAATTCTCTTTACTGCCCGGGACAAAACCCTCCGGGGTGTAATAATCGCCGTAATTGCCTACCCCGCGGGCGCGGAACATCACATTGGGCTGAATCTTTCTTAACTCAAGGAGTGTTTCCCTTAGTTGAGGCCAGACCCGTGGACCGAGCCAGATATCGAGGCAGATCATATCCACTGTACCGTAATTGGTAAGCAATTCTTTGAGCTGGTCGCGGTGCCGCAGAATCATCCGCCTTTCTTCTTCGGGCGTAGGGTCGGGAACAATGGTCAGATAGGCTTTCTGACGACCCTTTGTGCGCTCAAACTCGGTCTCTTTTTCATCGTCGCTCTTCGATTTGCACCACGCTTCGCTCGAAGGAATCTGCAACGGATGGTAGCCATATGGCCTGAAATCAGCATCATACCAGTCGGAATGCGAGAAATAGAGGTCAATCTTAATATCATGCTTATGCGCAGCATCACACAATTCCTTTACCACATCGCGTTTGAAGGGCGTATCCATAATGCTGTAGGTGGTATCACACTTTTCAATTTTCGGACCTCCCGGTGCTGTCCAGTTGGGACGTTGTTTTACCTTTGTTCTGGTGTTGAACATCGAAAAGCCTTCATGGTGTTTGGTGGTAAAGGCAAACATTTTCAGTCCACACTCCTTGAAGGTGCTCATCCACTCTTCGGCATCGAATCCGGTTGGATTCCAGGTTTTGTATAACTGCTGGTATTCCTGTTTTTTCTCAAAATTAATATCCGGCTTTCGGTTACCCAGAAATGGCCACGATTCGCCGCTTAAATTCCAGATCGAATAGATCCCCCAGTGAATTCTGACGCCATATTTCATATCCAGAAAAGCTTCATATGCTTCGTCGGAAGCCCATGAATATTCCGGAACGGCAATCTCTTCAATGTAGTTTTTTGAACGCTGATAGTTTTGATCGGTGGAGGGAAGCCGGTGTGAGTATTTAGATAATTTACGGTCTGTCAACAGCTTTGGCAAAGCGAATACGTCACCCGATACCTGTGGATGGAGACCAAGGCCTTTTGTCAAATTTACTGCGAATAAAGTTCCGGCAGCAAGCCCTAAGCTGTTAAATATGAATTTTCGTCTGTCCATATCTTTTCATTTATCAGATGGTTATGCGGCCGTCAAAATCGTTGCGGTCATATTCGGGTGCCAAAGGAAACGTAACCGGTTTGTTGTCGCGCTGCGAACGATAGATGGCTGTAAACAGTTCAACCGTAATACGTCCTTCTTCACCTGAGGTCATCGGTTTACTGTCGTTGAGAATGGCTGCGGCAAAATCTTCATTCTGTAATTTCATATAATATTCCATCGCATTGATGGAGTTGAAAAAGCCGGAGTCCTGAACTTTCCATTCGTCGGGCAGCTGTTCCTCGCCCGGAACGGTCCAGAGATCATTTACGGGAGGCTCTGCGATGGAGGTCATTCCGGCAATAAACATCGCTCCGCCATCAGTCTGAACGCCAACGGATGCCCCATTATCGCCATGAATGTGAACTTTGCCGTAAATGCCAGACTTCTGGGCGTTGCTCACGATGATATTCCCAATTCCTCCGTTTTTAAATTTAACGATAGCTACTGCAGTGTCTTCTACCTCAATGTAAGGAT
Source organism: Prolixibacteraceae bacterium (assembly GCA_023251475.1). GTDB lineage: Bacteria > Bacteroidota > Bacteroidia > Bacteroidales > Prolixibacteraceae > JAAFHB01. The sequence continues at coordinate 21,454 of JAHEYS010000070.1, read as the reverse complement.
GATTCAGGTTTTTCCAGGTACCGTAAAGCTCATCGACAGGTCCCATTAGCCATTGGAAAATATCGAGCTGGTGTGGAGCCTGGTTGACCAGTACGCCACCGCCCTCCATCTCCCAGGTACCGCGCCACTCGTCGCTCTCGTAGTAGTTTTTGTCGCGCCACCCCAGCATATTGATGGTTCCGAAAACCGGTTTGCCAATTTTCCCTGCATCGATGGCTTTTCGAAGTCGTTGTACCGGTTCATAAAATCTGCGCTGACTCACCACACCGAGCTTTACTTTATTTTTTCTGCAACAGGCAATCATTGCATCACAATCCTGTAAAGAGGCGGCCAGTGGTTTTTCGACAAGACAGTGTGCACCCATATTTGCGGCTCTGATAACGACCTCTGCATGAAAAGGATGGGGCGTGCAAACCACCACCGACTCGATGCCTGCTTCGTTGATCATTTTCTCAATGTTGTCAAAAGCCAGAATTCCGTATCTGATTGCAAATTCCTCGGCTTTTGCGAGTGAACGGCTGTAAATAGCTGTCAATTCGGTGTTATTCCCATGCTGCAAGGCGGCAGCATGAAGGTGTGACACCTTTCCGCAACCGATGATGGCTGTTTTAATTTTTCGTTGCATCATGGAGTCAGGGTTTTAAAATCACTTTCATCAGACCTTTTTCACGATTGTAAAGGCGGTTAAACCATTCAGCACCCTCGTGTAATGGAGCAATGGCACTTGTGAGCGGATCAATTTCGATTTGACCCTGACTGATCAATTCGAGTACCTGCTCATATTCACCGCATATCGCACAACTTCCCTGTATTTTTAACTGGCGTGTGACCACTTTTTGAAGCGGAAAATTAACCTCCGCAGAAACATTTCCTACCAGTGTAATTTGTGCCCCCTTCCGGACTGAATCGATCAACGTTTTCAAAACAGTAGTGATTCCTACCACTTCAAAACCAATATCTGCACCTCTGCCGCCGGTTATTTTAAGTACTTCCTCTGTTACATTCATCGTATCAGCCCTGAAAGCGTGTGTTGCGCCAAGCTTCAGGGCAAGGTCGAGCCGATCCTGATCGAGATCGAATGTGATAATTTTTCCGCATCCGGCGAGTTTCAGCAACTGGATCACAAAAAGTGCGATCATTCCGGTTCCCCCGACCAGCGCGGTATCGTTCACCGAGATGGATGTCAGATTGACTGCATGAAGCGCTACGGCTAGGGGTTCAACCATGGCGGCATGTTCAAAACTTACACTTCGTGGAATTTTATAGAGGATATGCTGCGGAATAGCCACGTATTCGGCAAAAGCGCCATCTCTCTTGAATTCGGGACACGAAACACCCAACACCATGCGGTTATCACTCAGGTTATAAAATCCTTTTCGGGTGTACCAGTCGTCGAGACGGTAAATGGTGGAGTCAAAAGTAACCCTGTCGCCAGGATGCCAGCCGGTTACTTCTGAACCCACTGACTCGATAATTCCTGCCGCTTCGTGCCCCATGATCACCGGTGGTATCCGCCGGCCGGTACTCCCGTCCATTCCATGCACATCGCTTCCGCAGATTCCGACAGCCACTACGCGGATAAGCACCTCCTCAGGCTGAAGTTGCGGAACGGGTACCTCCTGTAATTCAAATTTTTTGTATTCGGTTAATACCAATGCCTGCATAATACAATTTTTTACAAAGTTCTGTCGTTCAATTTGTTTTCGTAATAATCGAAGTGATTTCCCAGTTTTTCCTTTAGCTCCCGGGTAGCCTCGTTAAGCAGCTGAACCATTTGCGGATCCAACTGATGATCGGCAGCTTTCACATTTTCCTCCAACTGAGCCGTGTTTCTGGCGCCCACCAGCGAACAGGTCATTCCGGAGGCAATGGCCCATTGGGTGGCTAACTGCCCCATATTAATTCCGTTTTGATAAGCAATCTGTTGTATTTTCAACAGGGCATTTCCCGTTTCAATTTCAAACCCGCTCTCTTCGTGGCGGCACAAAGGGGTCCCTGAACAGTTGAAATGTCTTGTCCGGCGCTGCCATTCAGGAATGTCACGAAGTGAGGCATATTTACCGGTCAGAATGCCCTGCAGCAATGTCATATAGCCTATTGTTCCTATTTCGTTGCCAATACAGAAAGGCAGGGTGTCGTATTCAATTGCCCTGCATAAAAGATTGTATGGTAATTCGTTGACAACTACGTGTACATCTTCCGGAATATCTTCATTCAATCTTTTGTAGCTGAAATTGCTGAGACCGATGTATTTAATTTTTCCCGCTTTCTGTAGTTTTTTTAAACCTTCAAAAACTTCCGCTATTTGAGGAGGGTGATTAATTATTTGTTCGTCACCAGTAAAGTGTCTTATCGAATGAGGATGGATGGGCCAGTGAATCATGTAGATATCGATATAATCGAGCTGAAGACGTCGCAGCGAAGCCTCACAATGTTTGTCGAGGGTCCCGGAATAGGTGTTGGAAGGTGATACTTTGGTGCCGATGATGAGTTTGTCGCGCGAAATTCCCTGAATAGCAATACCCAGTGAGGACTCACTTCTCCCTTCGTTATAGACTTCGGCTGTATCAAAATAATTGATGCCGTTTGCGACGGAGGCATGAACCACATCGTTGGCGTCTTTCTGGCTTTGAGCACCCCAGTATTCGCCACCACCAAAAGTCCAGCAACCAGTCCCAATCAACGACAGGTTAAGATCTGTATTATTTATCTTACGGTATCTCATTTATTCAGTTTTGCGAGGCCTTGTAAAACAGAGCTTTATAGTTTTTTGAATTGAATTTTCTACTGTAAATTTCAATTATTTTAAAATGGCTGTTCCATTCTTCATTCAAGGAAGAATTATTTCCCGGTACCGGCAGTAGCTTTCTGAAGAGGTTCAGCACCGTCTTTAAAATTTCTCACCTTTCTCCATTTTACAAGTGCGCCGTCGGTTTTCAATGTCCCGTAACAGCCGTATTTGTGATAGTTTTTTCCATCATGGTTGGTCACCTTTTCGTTGTCGGGGAATTCGAGTTTTTTGACATCGTTGATATAGATGATGAATTTATTTCCGACATCTTCCTGTAAATGGATCACATTCACTTTAACCTCTTTACCATAGCAATCGGTGATCACCCTCGGGGTACCTTTAATTGGAAAATTTGCAATTCCGATTTCGCCCCCATTTGCGGCATAACCACGCATCATCAGTTGGGTGGCCCCTTCGTCACTGCCCCAAACCTGAAACAAACTCTCGTCGTTGAGCGGCGGATAAAAGGTGACATACCCTTCAAACTGGCGTGAACCGGTTCCATATTCATTCTCGAGCCTGATTTCAGCACGGTTGGCGCGGGGATCATACAACCGGAAGGTTTCTGTATCGGTGGTCGGGTCGTACTCGTAGCCTGAACATGGGGTGGGGGTACCCACCTCAACTTTGGCTTTCCAATCGAAACTATACATTCCTTTCGGATGGTCCTTGTAGTTAAAATCAACCAGGTGAATTTTTTTAACTGGTTGATATTCGACCCATCCTTTACCGATTTGGGCAAACGAGTCGGATGGGTGATAAAGTACCAGTAAGAGAACGGCTAATTGTTGAACGGTTTTCATTTATTTCTATTTTTTTTCTTTATTTCAATTTTCTTCTTCGTTTTATTGGCATGCCGGCCCGTTCCATCACCGGAATCCCTGATGCCGCCAACGGGATTTAACTGGGTAAGTTCAGCCTGCAGACTGATCCGGGCAGCATTGGCATCTGGATTATTGGAAGCAACCGGAACTGGTATCTCCTCAAACGGTGCTTTGCTCATGTCAAATAATTCACCCGATTGATTAAGTTTCCATCCTGAATTGCGGACGTACCAATTATTGGCCAGCTGAACAAATACAGCGGAACGTAGATTTCCTTTTTCCCCATGAAGCTGTGCATTAAAACTTTGACCATCAATTATTTTATCCTTTAGATTCTTCTCAGCCCCGTTTAACAGATAGGTTTTACCTTTTACCTGGGTATTCCAATAAATACCACTTCCCTGAAATTTTCAGATAATCATCAAAGCCAAAATCGGAGGGATTTAATGGAAGCTGACCCCACTTGCCGATGGATGCGGTTACATAACCTGCCTGTTTCAGGTAAGATGGCATCATCGTTTCGGCTGAAGGGTCCATTTGTCCGGTTGCATCCTGGTTGGTAGCGCCAGTCCTGAACAGGTGGCGTCCTGTAAGAATTGTTGCACGCGAGGGACCGCATAATGGCGCCGTATAGGCATTCATAAACTGCATACCTTTTCGTGCAAGCTTATCAATATTCGGTGTTTTATAGTTGTCTGCACCATAACAACCAACCTCGCCAATACCAAGATCATCCGCAAGAATAAAAATAATATTGGGTTTTGTCTGAGCCAAAATTGTATTTCCGCCCAAAAGTGGCATCGCAATGCTGAGCAATAATTTAAACCTCATTTTCAAGATGTTTTTTGAGTAAGTCTATTTTTCAAAAATTTAGGCTTCGCTTTTACCTTTTTCTTCAATGGGTTGGTATTGACGGCTTCGTGGTAGTCGGCCAGTCTGGTATATTCGGCACACGTTTTGAATTCCCTTTGCATGCAATCCCTAAAAAGCTGTTCCATCCTAATTTTATCCTTTTGATATTCAGGCTTATTCAGGACATTCTCTTTCTCCAGGGGATCTTTTTCATAATCATACATTTCGCTTGCCACCACCAATTTGGGGTCATACACCATGTTGGTTCTGTAATTTTGAGACAGCCACGCTGTATAACGAAAATGTTTTGTGCGGATCGAGTAACCCATTTTATCCTTTTCGCGCGGATACTGGCTAAAGGCATATTCTTTTACTTCGGCAGCAGGGTTACTGATTGCAGGAACCAAACTAACGCCATCAAGGTATTTAGGAATTGGTAATTGTGACAAATCGCAAAGTGTCGGGAAGATATCGACAAATTCGCAGGTGGCAACCGGCTTAATCCCCCCCTTTATACCCGGAACGCTCATCATTAAAAGGGTATGAGTTGCCTCCTCAAAATTGGTATGTTTATTCCACAATCCATGATCACCCAGGTGCCAGCCGTGATCGCCCCATAAAACAACGATCGTGTTTTTGCGTATGTCGAGCCGGTCAAGTTCATTAAGCAGTTGCAAAATCTGAGCATCGGTATATGATATGGCGGCATAATAGCCATGAATCAATTCTTTTTGTTTATTGACCGGTAAATGATCCAATTCTTTTTCCGAATAACTATCAAACTGAGGAATGTCTGTATAACTTATTAATTCTCCTGAGTTGTGATAGCCAATATCGGGGCTGTGAAGTGCTTTTTTCTGAAAAGGGGCAATCTCAAAATCTTCCCTTTTATATAAATCCCAGTATTTTTTTGGTGCGACAAAAGGGAGGTGTGGTTTTAAGAACCCTACAGCCAGGAAAAACGGTTTTTTATTCCGGCTTAAACTATCCATCAGGCTAATGGCCATACCGGTCATTTTACCATCATGATAGGTTTCATCCGGGACATCCGCACATTCAACTGCTGCACCTTTTCCCCTTTCATTCGATTCGAAAGGGAGGGCATAAGTTTTACATTTAGGATTGCGGTAAGGAACACTCCAGGAAGGGGCATCATGTCCCGGGCCGGTACTCTCCATATGGTAGATTTTTCCCATTCCTGCTGTTTCGTATCCCATTGATTTAAAGTACTGTGGAATTGGAACGGCATTTGGATTGACCTGTCTGAAATCGGTTACCAAATCCCATACTCTTGTCTTATCAGGTCGCATCCCCAACAACAAACTGGCCCTGGTCGCGGCGCAAATGGCCTGCTGGCAATAACTATGCTGAAAAACAACACCCTCTTTGGCCAAACAATCCATACCCGGGGTTCTGGCATGTCGATCGCCATAAGCGCTAACCCAGGGTTTCAGGTCATCGACGGCAATAAAGAGGATATTCGGTTTCCCTGAAATCTCTTTGTCTATTTTAGCGGACAAGGGTAACGTCGCCAGACTCAGTAGCGACAGGGACAAAAAATTTTGCGGCAGGCAGAATTTTCCCATGATAAGTTGGATGAAATTATTTGCGATTGTTTATGTTTTTTAGGACCATTACAGCAGAATAATCTAAGACTTTAAATATCAACAGCTAAGGCAATTCAAAAATAAATGTGGCAGGTTTTGATTCTTGATGAGCAAATCAAAAATTGGAAATAAAGGGTGTCTCAAAAAGTACACTAGATTTGCTGAAAAGGTAGCAATACTGTCCCGGATTTTTCGGGACGGAATTGCGGAATTTCCAAAGATAAAATATGCGAAACATTATCTTTGACGGAACACGACAGATTCATGTACTTTACAGCAGGTATGACTTTTAAGACCCCTTTATTTTTCGGACTTGCATTTTAGCGATTATTCGAGACTTAATATGACATTGTCCAAATAGAAATTGGTCTGTTCATAGACCTCAACCCATACCCTCCCTAAATTTAATTTATCAGGGATTGAGTTGGTGGTTCTCCAGGTTTTTAGGGCGTCAGATTCAATTACACTGGCACCATCCATCGTTACAGTTGTTTTAAAATCAGCATTTACGCCGATACTGATCGTTCGCATCCCCAGTTTATTGGCAGCGAGTGATCCGTCAGTCAAAACGAATGCGGCATTTCTGCCGGTGACAATAGTCGTCCATGTTGATAGGGAGAATTCAGAATTAAACGTTTCATAAGATAAAGTATAATTATTGGTTGTCCCGGTGGCAGTTGGCCAAAGTTCAAGACGTACTTCCCTGATATACTGCTTCACTTTTGTACCGTCATACCTGAGCGGTTTATTCATTTGCAGCCGATAATACATGGAACTGGTTGCCCCTTTATATTTAACCCTCCAGGCCATATCTGTTTTATAGGTGAATGGATTTAACAGTGCAGTATCACCAAATTCCCGTCTGAAAGAGCCTCTTGTGGCGCTTTTGCTCCCGACCAGTAATACTTCTCCGTTGGCATAAGTAGCCGTAAAATTACTCAGGGAAAAGTTTGTTGAAGCGACACTAAATTTGTCGAAGAAATATTGACCGACGATCATTTTAGTTGCTCTTTTTTCTGATGCCCCATTGCAGGTTACCGTACAGGATATATTGTACTCCCCTTGTTTGACAGGAGCCACCCAAACCGTCTGGAAAAGACCGGTCGGACCGGAAAATGAGCCTCCATCACATTCCCAGGAGTAGGTGGTGCTGCTCAGATCGCTCACCTGAGCGCCTACCCAAACCTGCACTTTTTGTTTCTGGAAGAATTCACTTCCGTTTTTATAGACTGAATCGATCTGAACCGAACCATTATCTTTCTTGCATCCAAAAAGAAAGATAAGGCTAAGAAATGCCGACAAATAGATCATATTTTTCATCTTCATTTTTTTTAAATTATTAACTGACATTACTTTGTACCAAGAATAATCCTGGTTGGAGGAATAACAAAATCATCCATCACATGGATTACCCCATTGGTGCAATCAATGCCGCTTGTTCGCGGAGCCTGGGCGGGATTACGTGAGCCAACAAAACCATTTACATACAAATAGGCGTTGCGGTCGTTGGTCAGGTGAAAGCTAACTTTAGCGGTATCGCCAACTCCGGCATAAGCAACACTTTCATAGAAAGTTACAAAAGCTTTTGCATTTCTGTAGGTAACGGGTTCTTTGACGATATGGTACAAAAAGAAGCGTTTAACCTGGGCGACCGGATATACAGCCCAGTTATCGGGCGTAAAATATTGCGGACCATTGGCAGGAATTGCCGGATTATACAACGGATTCAACAGCTTATTGCATGCGAAATAGCTACCCATAACATTCGTGCCGGAAGGCGCATAGGTTTCATCCGATAATGCCCTGTTTGTCAGCAACAGAAAGGTTCTGTCGGGTGCGGTATATTCATCCAGAAGCCCTGCATAGGTCACCCCTTCGATCATACTTGAGAACAAATCCGTCCTCGATTTCATAAATTCCAGGGCATTCATATTTATTTTGGAGTCGCGGATAGTTGCATCAAACGGCGTATCTTTCTGATAATCCAATCCTGCCAGTTTACATCCCGTAAACACAAATGCAAAGATGATTACTGTGATTAGTGGGAAAAAAATCTTTTTCATGTTTTAAATGATTTAATTTTGGGTGTAAGGTGGATTTTGCTTGATCAATGGATTTGCCTCAAAGACAGAGGAGTGTATAGGAAACAATATTTTCCCGACATCTCCGAACCCCTCAGCAATTCCCCGGTCTTTCAGGATCTGATCCATAAATGTGACAACTTTATCCGTTCGCATTAAATCGTACCAACGCTTTCCTTCCCCCCAGAATTCCAATTGACGTTCCAGTAAAATGGCATTTTCAAGGGCGGCAACAGTTGGGGTATTTGCCGCTGTGACAGTTTTGGTGTAACCCATCCTGCTCCGGATCGCATTTACAATTGCCATTGATTCAGCGGTTCGTCCCACTTTATTCATCGCCTCAGCGCGAAGAAGCATGATATCCGTGTAGCGATAAATAGGGATATGCACCTGGCATTCATTATTTGGAGGATAGGTATATCCACCAAGGTAGTTATAGGTAGTATTCAGCTTTGCGGGATCCCATGGTGCAAATTTACACTCATACATGGTGGCATTTAAATTATAGGCTTCATACGAAACTTTTACTTTACCGCCTCTGTAATATAGATCCAGAGTATCGATCAGGTTCCATTTCCGGGCGTCGGTCATCCTGGTTACCAGCGTATCCCAAAGCGGCTGTCTGAGTTTATAGGCAGGGGTATTACTTCCTGAACCATAAAAAGAGGCTAATCCGTTACCTCCGCCATCCTGAAGGTAATCCCAGTACATATTAAAGATGGTCTCAGTAGAAGTTGCCGGACTGATAAAAATACTTTTCCAGTCGGTCTGGTTGGTCACCAATGAATACTTTTTAAGGGCAATCAGGTTATCTGATGCAGTGAGCGCCTTATCGTACTCTTTGAACCACATATAAACGTCGGTCTGCAAAGCAAGCGCTGAGCCACGATTCAATTTGTAAATTGAGGGTGTAGTTGCATCAAAATTCAGCAGCGCATTATCTATATCACTCAATATCTGAGTCTTAATAGCAGAAACCTCACTTCGTGCATTAAATTTTTCCTGTCCATCCAATCCTTCATATGGCTCAGTGATCAGCGGAACAGCTCCCCAGACGCGAATCGCATAAAAATACATCAATGCACGCATCGTATATGCCTGCCCCAGCTGAACTGCAATCTGTGGCTGCGAAACATCAGGGATTTGCGGGATATACTTGATGGCAAAATTGGCGCTCGAGATAGTGCGATAAAGATTATTCCAGTTGCATTCGGTCATACTGGATGTCAGGGTATTCGACAATAATTGAATCTGGGCGGTACCGGTACCTGCCAATTGCTGATTGTCAGAACGAACTTCCCCCCAAATGAAAAAATTGTTTTTCAGCGTACTTTGTAAACCGTCGTACATACCGGCAATCCATATATCTGCATCCTTCGGGGTTTTCCAGAACTTGTCCCTGGAGAGTTGTGACACCGGTTGTTTATCCAGAAAATCGGAGCAACCGTTGAACAGAAAGCCACTCAAAATTAAAATGGCCATAAAAAAATTAACTATCTTTTTCATTTTCAATTTATTTTAGAAGTTTAGATTGATTCCAAAACCCATCTCTCTCTTCCTTGGATAGGATCCGGCGTCTTTACCCGGTGTAAGGACACCGCCACCGCCGAGTTCAGGATCAAATCCGGTATAACTCGTCCAGGTGCAAAGATTGTTCGCATAAAGATACGCAGTTAAACCCTTAACAAATAATTTCTTTGCAATGGAATTATCAAGCTGATAGGACAGACGGACATTACGAAGGCGGATAAATGAACCATCTTCGAGAAATTCGCTGCTTAACTCACGTGATGTATTCTGAACGGTCCCTTTTTGCGCATTTGGGACATCGGTGATTTGTCCCTGAAACCTCCAGGCATTGTATATCTCGTAAGGTTGCGGGGTCACATTTGAGGTTGCATAAGTGGTTAGGTTATACTTGGCATTGTTGTAAATCTGGTTGCCCCAGTTGGCATAAAAGGAGAAGGAGAATGAAAACCTTTTATAATTTAAGGTATTGTTCCATCCGCCAAACCAGGTTGGTAAACCTTTACCCAATACCTGTCTGTCCTTATCGTCGATCTGATCGTTGTGATCAATATTCTCCCAGATCATATCACCCCCCATGAAAGCAGCCGAGCCAACTTTTAACTGATAAACCGGATTCGTTGTAGCATTCCATCCGAAATCGGTACCATTGGGTAGGGTATATCCCTGCAAAATCGGTTTCCCATTTTCCTGCAGCACCACATTCCCTGAGTTGTCACGTTGAAAAGTTGGGGTCAAACGGGTTTTATAATCTGAGGTATAGGCATTTGATTCATCATACTGATAAACCCCTAAAGCCTTATAACCATAGAACTGACCTATCGGCTGACCCGCTGCAACGAGCCAGGCGCTTGATGCAACATAGTCTTTTCCTGCAAGACTTAAAATCTTATTGTTGTTTACTGAAAAATTTACCGAAGTCTGCCACGAAAAATCCTTTTTCTGAATCGGATAACCGGATAGGGTGACCTCATAGCCCCGGTTTTCGATGGAGCCCAAATTTACCTTAATCGTAGAATAACCCAGCTCGGAAGGGAGTAAGGAGTTGTATAGCAGCCCATCAGTAGTTTTAACATAATAGTCTCCGGTTACTGACATCCGACCGTCAAACAGCAAAAGGTCGATACCAAGATTGGTCTGTGTGGTCTGTTCCCATTTCAGGTTCGGATTTCCAAGCGCGGTAGAGGTATTCACCCCTGATATTCCCTGATAATAATAGGATCCAAAAGTGTAAAGGTTCAACGATTCGTAATTTCCGATATTTTCATTTCCTGTGATTCCCCAGCTGGCCCTGAATTTGGCATCTTTCAGATACGGTTTAGCCCATCCCATAAAATTCTCGTCCGAAAAGCGCCATCCTACTGATGCAGAAGGGAAAGTTCCCCAACGGTTATTCACAAACCGGGAAGACCCATCACGGCGGATATTTGAATTAAAAAGATATTTCCCTTTATAACTGTAACTTAACCGTCCGAAAAACCCCACCATGGAGTGGGAGGTCCCTGAAGTTGTGGTATTCACCAGATCCAGTGCCTGGATCGCGTTGATCGTATTGACATCTTCCGTAACATAGGTTGAACCTTTAAAAGCCAGGTTTTCATTATACCAGTCTTCAACGATTGATCCGGCTACTGCTGTAATAGTATGACTTTTAAAGCTCTTGTTAAATGAGAGGAAAGCCTCACCGGCGATATTCCTGTTAAAACCGGTTTCGTCGCCTCCATCAGCGACCTGTGGTGTAGTGGTTGTAAGTAAAGCTGAATTGAAATAATTTCTGCGGCTCAGCATGAAGTTTCCATTCACATCGGCCTGTAGTTTGAGGTATTTATTGAACTTGTATTCCAGCATTTCATAAATACCAACATTGAATATTTTATTATCATTTTTCCTGTAATAAGCTTCGGCTATCGGATTTTTACGACCGGCAATATCAAAGGCATAGGTTCCGTCGGGGAAGTAAAGTATAAAATGAGGCGGGCGTTGCATGGCCTGCTGAATCACCTTCCCCTCGTTGATCGAATTGGTATTCTGATAGGAGTAATTTACCCTTGATGTAAATTTCAGACGGTCAGTCGCCTGATAATCGGCATTAATACGACCACTTAGCCGTTTGTTAAAGCTGTTGAGCACAATACCAGTCTCATCAAGAAAACCAAGGCTTGTGAAATATTTCAACTTGTCAGATCCGCCGCTGACGCTAAAATCGAGTTGCTGACGTTTGGCCACCTGGGTGATTAATGACTGGTAATCGTTGTTTGCATTAGTGCTGATACCCAGTGAGTCGTTGGCATTGGTATATAAATCGAGCTTTGTCCGGTTTTCAAATAATTTACGTTCGTATGCATTTGACTGGGGAATCTTTCTGGAAAGGACGCTCCAGCTCTGTAAATACCTGACATCCACTTTGGGTTTACCCGATTCTCCTGTTTTTGTGGTAATAATGATGACTCCATTGGCCGAGCGGGAGCCGTAAATAGCGGCAGAAGCCGCATCTTTCAAAATCTCCATCGATTGAATATCGTTGGGATTGATTGAACTAATATCACTTAAGGGAACACCATCGACAACATACAAAGGATTAACGCCCCCTTCAAAGGTTGAGGTCCCCCTGATCCGAATGGTATTATCATCCCCTGGTGCACCTGAATTGCTCACAACCAATACCCCGGGAGCTTCACCCTGTAAAACATCATATACATTGATCGCCTGCCGCTTTTCGATGGTCTTTTCATCGATTGAGGTGATCGCCCCGGTAATATCCCTTTTCTTCTGAGTACCATAACCAACCACCACCACTTCATCCAGACTTTGCAAATCGGCAGTCAGTGTTACATTGATCGTTTTACGGTCACCAACCTTGACTTTTTGTTGCTGGTAACCAATGTAAGATAACACAAGTGTTGATTCTTTTGATGGAACTTTAATGGTAAAATCACCATTAACATCGGTTATTGTACCTGTTGCCGTCCCCTCTACTTTGATCGTCACACCAGGCAAGGTCTCCCCGTCATTGGAGATTACTTTTCCTTTAATCTGAACCTGCTGAGCCTGTAATACCCCGCAAATAAAAAACAATAACAATCCAAGGGTTATTCTCCTTGTAAAATAGTTAGATTTTGGAACTTTTTTTTTCATTTTCGAATAATTTAGATGATTTAATATATAAGGGTGTTATATCATAATTGATTTGAAGGGGGTACAGAGCCGCGGATTATAGCAACTGCCGACTAATCGGATGCCACAATTGATGAACGAGATACAAAACAGACGGATGAGTTTGGATTGATGCAGAAAGTTTTCAAATTAGTTATTTGTTAGTCGATCTTCAAATTTAGAGAGAAGAATGCTAATTTTCTCCAAATTATCATGCTGGTTCTTGTAAAAATAGGTCAAAATACAACTTATCGGTCAAAATGACGGATAATTTAAACCCAATTTCTGTCCAATGACGATTTAGTGGAAATTAATCATTATTTTTCGTCCACATTCTTGATTTAATGGTGATGAAGATATTGATTTTCATTTTGATGCTTACAGGTGGTTTGAGCTTCATCTCAGCGGGCACAAATCCGGAAAATTTTGATTTTTCTTTCCGCAGGATCTCTCCTGTGGGGGGGTTTACCTACGGTGCAATCAATACAATTGCTGAAGATTCGAACGGGTTTATCTGGTTTGGAACCGGACATGGGCTTTACCGCTACAATACGGCAGATGTACAGAAATTTGTCCATAACCCCAATGATTCAACCACTATTCCAGGCAATTCGATTCGTACCATATTTCGGGATACCTCCGGCAAACTTTGGGTTGGAACAACCCAGGGCATCTGCCATTATGATCATACCAGGGATCAGTTTATCACCATGAAATTTCAGGATCAGTCAGGGGTAATCCTGGGAAACGATGTGCGTGAGATTTTTCAATGCGATGACCAGAATCTCTTTATATTAAGTTCCACTATGTTGGGAAAAGTTAACCTGAAATCAAATCAATTCGAAAAGGTGATCGTTAATGAGCCTTCTCAGGAAATTTTTTCGTGTGCAACTTCCAACACGAAGGGAAGAATATGGATTGGCGGGGCAAATGGGACGGTTTGGCAATATGATTCATCAAATAAGCAGATTAGCAGGCTATGCCAGAACCGAAGTGAATCGATTCAAAAAATCTTTGCAGATGAAAGCGGATTATGGATCGGATACTATTGGTCAGGACTTGATCTGGTCGGATTTCAGGGGAACTTAATGATCCATTACGGAGGTGATCCTGAAGATAAAAACAGGATTCATCATAATCAGATCCGCGATATTTATGAGGATGATTCGGGTCGGATATGGATTTCAACCTACAAAGGGATCTCCATCATCGATCATGGTCAAATCAATAATATGTCTCCCAAGACCATTGCGGGACTTCCCTATAACAGCATTTACAAGATTTTCCGGGATTCAAAAAACGGAATCTGGATAGGTACATGGTCCGGAGGTCTCGCCTATCGCTCAAATTATGACAATCGTTTTATCCAATTTAAAAAAGACCAGACAGATTCGGATTTAAATGACGAGTTCGTCAGTTCATTTACCGAAAAACCCGATGGAACGATTTTGATCGGGACTGAATTTGGGAATCTGAATAAACTGGATAGGGAATCGGCAAAAATGACCAATATCCCATTAACAACAGAAAAAGGGAAAAGGATTGACAACATTAAATCGCTTCTGTTTGATAAAAAAACGGAAACGCTTTGGGTGGGGACATTTTTAAACGGATTATGGTTTCAACAAAAAAATGAATCCGTCATGCGGCCATTCAATAAATTCAACAATTCGAGGATCAGTGTCTATGCCCTGGAAAAATCAGACAGCGGTTTATGGATCGGAACCTACGGAAACGGATTGTATCATTATAATATGGTTACCGGATTTTTAAAACAGTGGATGACTACTGCTTCTGATTCAAATTCAATCAGCGCCAACGGAATCAGGTCCATTATTACTGCTCTGGATAAAACACTCTGGATTGGAACCAGCAATGGGTTGAATCATTTTAATCCGGAAACCGGTTTATTCCGGCAATATTTTTATCGTCCCAATGAGGCTAACTGCATCAGCAATGATGAAATTTTGGCCTTACACCAGGATCTTAAGGGTAAGATCTGGATAGGGACAAGCGGTGGAGGTGTCAACAGATACGATCCGGCTACGGAAAAATTTACAACCTACAAGTTAAAAGACGGGCTGATTGGTGATGATGTGTATGGAATTCAGGAAGACAAGAATGGGATCTTATGGATCAGCACTGAAAACGGAATATCCAGCATTGATCCGGAACATCACAAATTTCGGAATTTTTACCGCGAAGACGAACTGAAAGGGAACCAGTATAATCCGGGTGCAGCATTCCGGTCAAGTCTGGGAGAAATACTTTTTGGCAATACGAAGGGATTTACCCTTTTCAGGCCGGAACAAATGAAAAGGAACCCCGTTCCGCCAAATGTCATACTCACCTCATTGTCTGTTAATAATATCCAGGTAAATAACCACACGAAAGGGACTCCGCTGACAAATTCGTTGCAGACCGCAGATATTCTGAAACTCTCGTATTACCAGAATTCACTCACATTTCACTTTGTTGCCAATAACTTTCTGCTTCCGAATAAAAACCGGTTCAAATACCGGCTGGTCAATTACGATAATCATTGGATTGATGCCGGAAATCAGAACTACGCCGCTTATACCAAAATTCCTGCAGGCAGTTACACCTTTGAAGTTCTGGCTTGTAACAATGACAATCTGTGGAGTAATAAGCCGGTCAAATTGAAAATCATTATTTCGCCGCCCATCTGGTTATCGTGGTATGCCTATCTTTTCTATTTCCTGTCGCTGTCACTGATTTTCTATTTTATCCGAAAAGATGTCCTCGAACGGCAGCGATATAAGAAGGAACTTCTGCTGGAGCGGTTAATTCACGAGTCTGAGGGCCAGGTTCATGAGATGAAACTGCGCTTTTTTACCAATATTTCGCATGAGTTCAGGACACCGCTGACACTGATATCTTCACCCGTCAATTTTTTACTGGCCAAATTCAATTTTGAACCAATTGTCAGGGAACATCTCCTGACCATCCAACGTAATTCCCACCGCCTTTTAGGCCTGATCAATCAGTTAATTGATGTCCGTAAACTTGAATTGGGCAAATCGGTATTTCATCCCCTGCCTACCGATCTGGTCACTTTATGCCGCGAAGTGGTCAGTTGTTTTGAAATGGAGGCGAAGGATAAACAGATTCATTTGTCATTTAACAGCGAAGAGGAGAAAATCTATTTACTTCTCGATCCTGAAAAAGCGGATAAAATATTTTTCAATCTTCTTTCAAATGCAATGAAGTTTACCGGTGAAAACGGGACGATAACGATCGCCGTCTACACGACACATTCAGCTGAATTACAAGATGATGCCATTTTGATTGGAGAACCGGTTAGTGGCAATATTGTGTGTGTTGAGTTTTCAGACAACGGGTCGGGCATAGCCCCGGAAGAACTTAAATTAATATTTGAACGGTTTGAGCAGGGGAAAAACCATCAATCGTCAGGGACGGGAATCGGATTGCATATGGCATACGAATACACCAGGATGCACAAAGGGAATATCCGGGTTACCTCCAAATTAGGGGTGGGGTCAACATTTACAATCAATCTCCCGATAGCAGAGGAGATTACCAGGGCTAACGGTACCCGGCAAGGGCATGATTCAATTGAACTTACCAAGCCGGCAGAGGAGAGTAAAGAGATGCAGAAAACCCTTGCTGACAAAGATAAAACAGCTACCATACTGATCATTGAGGATAATTTTGAATTGAGAAACTACCTTAAAAATCTCTTAAGCCTTGAATACAAAATTATTACAGCGCCAAATGGCCGACAGGGCCTTGAAACTGCGTTGGTGGTCATTCCGGATCTGGTCCTCACCGATGTGATGATGCCTCAGATGGACGGCTTTGAAGTTTGCCGTCAACTGAAAAACGATATACATACAAGTCATATTCCTATTATTCTTTTAACTGCACTCGATGAATCAGATAAGCTAATCGGCGGATTAAAAACGGGCGCAGATGCCTATATTACCAAGCCATTTGATGAGAACATTCTGCTGGCACAGATTGAAAATCTGATCCGGTCCCGAGCAAAACTCCGTGAAGTCTTTTCAGTATCAGCTGCCGAATGGGCGAATGAAATGGAACTATTGTTTTCGGATCGTCTGTTGATTGAAAAAGCGACTTCAGTTGTTGAACAGCATTTAAATGATAAAACTTTTGTGATCGATCATCTTGCTGTCAAACTGGGGATCAGCACCAGCTCACTCTACAGGAAATTAAAGGTGCTCACCAATCAGTCACCCACTGAGTTCGTAAGGTATATCAGGTTAAAAAAAGCCCTCAGGCTGATGAATGACGGCAATACCAATGTTGATGAGATCGGTTATGCGGTAGGATTTAATTCCCACTCCTACTTTACCAATAGTTTTAAAAAGCAATTTGGTAAAACCCCTTCCGATTATCTGGGAGACATCAAATCGAAACGGAAATAAGAATCCGGCTGTGAAAAACAGAATCAGGGTATGCAGGACAAACGTACGACCACCATTAACCAGTTAAAATTCTGATATTATACTGTTTAAATCCTGGGCCTGTACAACCTTTTTTTTGTGTTTTCCGGTTCTTTGCTCAACTCACTTCTTATCCAGCTCTCCCTGTACTCATGAATAAAATCAACCAAATGCCTGGGATCGTGGCCGGTAATAGTTCTGAAAACATTATTTGTGTAATTCATTTTCCCGATTCGTGCGGCGGAATAGAGCAGCGAGAGTGTCAACACATAAAGTAACTGCTTCTTATCGAGTAATTTTTGCCTTACAAACCGAATAGTTGATGGCCTGGTATATTTAATCTCCCGTCCGAGTTCGTTCGAAAACAGTTTAGCGATCTGGTAAAAATCCAATGCCTCCGGTCCGGTAATCTCGTAGGCCTGATTTTCATGCCCTGAATTCACAAGCACAGTCACAATCACTTCAGCAACATCCCTGACATCAATATAATTGACAAGTCCCTGCCCTGCAGGAATATTCAGCTTGTCATGCGCCAGAATATCCAGACGGTGCAAGGTCGAAAGATTCTGCATGTAAAGTGACGGACGAAGAATTGTGGAGGGGATACTTAATTTTCGGAAGTGATTCTCGGTCCGGTGATTTGCGAATATCCGGTTTCTCTCCGCTCCGACAATCGAGACAAAAACAATATGTTTCACGCCACTTTTCTCCGCTTTGGTCAGAAACGGGAAAATATACCTTGATACATCCGAAACCTGGTTAGGACGAATAAGCACTATTTTAGTTACCCCCTCAAGCGCCCGGTCATAAGTCGCAGGTTCATCAAATTCGAAATGGCAGAAATTGCAGTTTTCGATCCCTTCAATTTTTCTTGCCCGCTCAATATCCCGAACGGCAGCAACGACCTCAACACCCGGATAATTTCTGCTTTCCAGTAACTTCAATGTGCTTAAGCCCACATTGCCGGTCGCTCCTGTGATTAAAATCTTCTCCATAAACAAAATTAACCGTTTTATTCAAACTTATCCGCTTAACTTAATGCAAGGATAATTATATTCTTCAAAATAAACAACTTTATCTGGTACCATCTTTAATACCGGATTTTCTATCTTTAACCGCTGAATCGGTCCATCTAAAACTTTACATTATGAAAACTTTTCTTGTGATCACTATTTTCATTTTTAGTGTTATGAACCTGAAGGGGCAGCTTAACCCCATGGACAAACTTTTCAAGGACAGACCAAGAGATATCACGCTCTATATCAGCCCAACCTTTCAATACAGCCAGATTGCACTCCAGCACAGCACGATCGCCGGGCTTGGCGCGGGAGTAATCCTCCACAAACATTTCTTACTCGGAGTGATTGGCAATCTTACTTTTCCTGATATCGCCCTTCCCGAGGCATCCGGGTCAGGCAAACTAAAGATGTTCTGGGGTGGCATTCATCTTGAATACACACTGTGGCCCCTTCAGCCGGTTCACCTCACCTTTCCGCTGTCGGCAGGGGCAGGTCAGTTGAAAATCACAGGGAATACAGCGCCTATAACTGGCAATCCCAACTTTATATTTGCCGAACAGGGAATGTTGATCGAGGCAAACGTATGGAAATATGTAAAATTTGGCATGGGCGCCAGTTATCGCTACACTGGTAATGTCTCCTACAACAACTATAGCTCAGGCGACCTTAGCGGATTCGCAGCACTTGTCTCGCTTAAGTTCGGAAAATTCAGGTATCTGAAACGCGATCTTGACAAACTACCCCTATAATTACCATTTGTTAATCTTCCTCGCGTGAAGCTGCAAATATCTCTTCGATCACCCCTTTATATTTGGCCTCGATAATCTTCCGTTTAAGCTTTAAAGTCTGTGACAGCTCACCGGTCTGTGCACTCCAGGTATCGGAGATCAATCTGAAACGTTTGATCTCCTCATGTTGTCCCAGGGTTTTATTAATCTCTTTTACTTCAAAAAGAAATACCGACTGAACCTTCGGATGAAGGATCAGGTCTGTATTATCCTTGAAAAGAATCTGATGCTCTGCGCACCATTCATGCAGGTATTCAAAATTGGGGACAATCAGTGCACTGGCAAACTTCTCATGATCACCAATCACAATCACCTGATCAATAAACATCGACTCTTTCAGTTTGTTTTCAATCATCTGAGGAGCAATATACTTCCCACCGGTAAGTTTGAAAATCTCCTTTTTCCGGTCGGTAATCTTCAGGTACTTCCCCTCATCAAGGATCCCGATATCTCCTGTATGAAACCACCCCTCCTTATCGATCACTTCGGCTGTCAGCTCCGGCTGCCGGTAATAACCCATCATCAGGTTAGGACCTTTGGTGAGGATCTCCCCATCATCAGCAATTTTGACCTCCACCCCTGGTAATACCGGTCCGTTGGTTCCAACTTTCAATTCGCGTGTCCTGAGGTTCCCAACCGCCACAACGGGTGAGGTTTCTGTCAGGCCATACCCCTCCAGGACATAAATCTTTGCCGCGCTGAAAACCCTGGCAATACGGGGTTGCAAAGCGGCGCCACCCGAAACAACAATCTGAAGATTCCCGCCAAGGGCTGCACGCCATTTGGAATAGATCAGTTTATCGGCAACTGCCAGCTGTAAACGGTACCAAGGAGACATTTTCATATTATGCTCATAGCTGCGTCCCAAATCCACCGCCCAGAAAAACAACCGTTTTTTAATCCCTCTAAGCTGTTTGCCCTTGGTCAGGATACTGTTGTAAACCCTTTCGAGCAATCTTGGTACACCGCAAAAGATATGTGGCTGCACCTCCTTGATGGCGGGCATGATCTGGGCCAGCGTCTCCACATAATACATGCCGATCCCCTTGTAGAGAAAATTATAATTCACAATCCGCTCAAAAATATGACAAAGCGGGAGAAATGAAATCGCTTTATGGGCAGGTCCAAGATCAAAATTATTGGCATGGGTGGTGAAATTCGATACCAGGTTGCGATGCGAGAGCATCACCCCTTTGGGGATCCCCGTCGTTCCGGAGGTATAGATCATCGTGACCATCTCCTCCTCCCCGATTGACTCCCTGATTTTTTGAAGCACGGATGAAAGTTCGGGTTCCTTCTCCTTCCCGAGCTGGTAAAGATATTCAATATTGGTGGCGCCAGGTACCTGATTGAAAGTAAAGATCTGTTCGAGGTGGACAATCTGCCCCACCATCGGATTCAGCTTTTTATACAGTTTGTCATCGGAGACAAAAATAAAACGTGTCTCGGCATGGGTGAAAATATAACGGTACTCCTCCTCACTGATCGTTGGGTATACCGGCACATGAATTGCACCAGACATTGCCAGCGCCATATCGACAAAGCTCCACTCAGGGCGGTTTCCCGAGACGGTCGCAACACGATCCCCCTTTTTGAGCCCCAATGCCAGGAGTCCAATTGCGAGCAACTCCGACTGACGGGCAAATTGCGCCGTACTGAACGGTACCCAACGGTTATCGTATTTCCCGCAAACGGCGTCCGCGCGGGGATAGTTTTTCAGACAGTGTTCGAGAATGTCGAAGGTGCGTTTAACAGGCATCGTGGTTACATTTTTTTGTAAAAGTAAAAAATGTAAGAAATAAACCTAATGTTAGGTTCAAGTTTGTTGAATGGAATAAAATACAGAATTCCTGACAGGGTTTGGAATCCTGAATCCTGACAAGGTTCCAAACCCTGTCAGGATTAGCAATATGACAATAGGATAAGTCTAAAGACTAAGACTTACCGGGATATTTATCCTCTTTCTTTTTTGCGATAACGGCAATAACGGCAATCAACGCAAAAACAACAACCAGAACGATAGGGAACTGAAGTCCCTCGCCACTACCGTAGGAATGTAATCCCGAAAGGTAGTAATTCACACCAAGATAGGTCATCAGTACCGACATTAAACCAATGACAGATGCCAGGTTATAGGCAAACCATCCGCGGAACCCCGGAATAAGCCTCATGTGCGAAATAAAACCGTAGATCAGGATCGTGATCAGCGACCAGGTCTCCTTGGCATCCCATCCCCAGTAACGGCCCCACGATTCGTTGGCCCAGATTCCGCCAAGGAATGTACCGATGGTAAGGAAATAAAGCCCAAGGATCATCGCCGCCTCACTGATCATGGTCAGCTGGTCAACGGTCGACCGGATCCTG
>JAHEYS010000552.1 GCA_023251475.1 Prolixibacteraceae bacterium | reverse complement strand
ATTGCTGCTGTGTCACGTAATTTGCCAGATAATCCTCGGATGCATCCCACCACCAGCGCCAGTTGATCTTATAAATGGTAAGGTCCACCGGAGAATCGGTAAGGTCTCCATCGGGATCCAAAACGACCATAGCCAATTCGTTCACCTTACCTGAGGAGAGCATTGACCGGGCTGGATCCTCGTCAGGGAAACGGATTCCGACATATTTTGGGAACGGGGAAACCGTTTTATTAAATTGTGAGATACTAAAATCGCCCCCCGGCTCAAATACACGCGGTGTAAAAACTGCCTCCAGTTTTCCCGGAGCATTGGTCAACGCCCCAAGGTTAATCGGGAAAGTGACCTCTCCATTTTCGTTGAGCCTGCCATCAAAAATGGTCTGTTCCGCCGATTCAAATTTTGCAATCTGACTATCAAACGAATAATTCATAAATTTCGGAAAGGTGGTTTTCCCCTTTTTAAGCAAGACCTCCACTTTTGCCTTCAAAGAAGAGGCCGGAGCTCCATGCAGCCATTTTGCATTTAATGTGGCTGAAGGATTTTTATTTCCGGCCTGAAGTTGTTCCATTGAGGTGTTAAACAGCAATTTCAGCCGGTTAGGTTTCACCGTCTCAATCCTGATCCGTTTTGTAAACTCCGCACCGCCAACCTTTGCCACCAATCGCCAGTTTCCTGTTGGGGAATCGGCTTTAGTAGCCATTTTCAGGGTAGTAATATTCCCGCTGATGGGTAACACAATCTTTTGATCCAGTTGTTCAACGGGAGTATATAATTCAAAAATAACGGGGTGATCGGGCGCCAGTTTATGGATCTTATCTTCAAGAATAAGTGACACAAACAATGAATCACCTGGCCGCCATACCCCCCGCTCGCCATAAAGGAACCCCTTCAGACCCTCCTGCACCTCACTACCTCCAACATCAAACCGGCTCAACTGCAACGATGCTTCATCGCTCACTTTCAAATAGCCAATATCTGCGCCGTTTTTTGCAACAACCAGAAACGGGGTCCTGTCAATCACAAGTGTAGTCATCCCATCGGCCCCTGTTTGACCCGTAGCAATCACCTGTGACTGAAAATCAAAAACCGAAATTTCAGTACCCGGTTGTGGCTGTGCGGTTAAAAGGTTTGTCGCTACAATCAGAATCTGGTTATCTGTCCCTTTTTTTGCCAGCAATCCCAGGTTTGAAGCAATTACATTTTTGGATGTATTTCTTTTCTCAATAAAATAGGCCAGGTAACAAGGATTATTTCTGTTCTTCCAGTCATAATGACTTCCTTCATATTCGTTCCAATTCTCCTCTTCATTAAAATAGTTGGTCGAAAGCCAATCTTCCTCATCTTTAGATTTATCCTTCCGTTTAATACTTTTAATCTGTGCATCCTCACTGCAGGGATAAAGGGAATATTCGGGTCGCATGATTAACTGTACCTGGTAAATAGCCCCCGGTTCCACCTTAACAAAATCGTTAATACGGATACTGAAGGCGCTCCATTTATTCAAAACAACGGAGTGTATTCCTGTCAGAGGAAGTGTTCCGCGATAAACCGGCCGGCCAACATTTTTTAAAGAGTTATACTCATCCAGGTTATTTGACTGAAAAAACTGATGAAAATTATTTGAAAAGATCTTGACGATACGGATATCGACAGCACTAAGATTTACCGCTTCAAAGGGGATTACCAAACCATTGGTAGCCGGCACAATATTCCCTTTGCCAATAAATCTCACTGCCGGTTTCTCAGCATCAAGCGACACGTTGATTCTTATATCTTTCCCCAAATTATGGCCGGCATAATTCTTTAAACCTCCGGATATTTCGAGCTCATGCGTTCCGACAACCTCCTGTCCGGGGATCAGCTTAATTTTATTATCCTCCACTGATACCTCAAAATCAATTCCATGCATCATAAATAATCCTTCAGTTTCCTGGTCCGGATCAATTGGATCGGAAAAAGAGAGTTCTATAGATGGCGCGGTACCTGAAGTGGTCTTAGTGTTTAACAAACAGAACTCTCCCGAAGCCGGGATAACCACTTCCTGATCCCCCTTCCGGTCCGCATCGATGGATTTACCATTCCATTTAATCCTTACTTTGCCAGGTGATTCCCTTCTTTTCAGATCTGAAATCACAAATTGATGAAGGTTCCTGTTTCCGGGATGTTCCCATCTGACTGGCAACATTATCCCATCCTGATCTGCCCGGATAATCGATTCAACTTTCTCTTTTACAAAGATATCGCTTGTATTCACTGATCCTGTTATTTCAGTTTTCACCTCGCCGTTGAACCTGAAACTTTTGATGCCATCGATGTCAATCGTGAAATCTGCTTCCATGGTTCTGACCTGAAAAGTAAACTGGTTTAACGGTTCAGGAACTGCCCTTATCTTTCCAAGATTAAAGACGACCTGGAAAATCTGACCGGACCGGAACGGTTTGTCGGGATGAAAAATCACGATATGTCCTTCAGAAACAATTGATTTTCCGGAAACCTGTGGATTGAGTTCAATCAGGTTGGAGGTCAGCTGTTCATTGATCACCTGACCGGGCATTAAATTCAGGCTGATCCGGATATCCTCATTAATACCGATCACACCCGAAGTGTAGGCTGTGATATATTCGGAGTAGGCCACCATATTCGACAAATTTTTCTTATTGCCGGTATGACAACCAATTAGGAAAAAGCAAAAAGAGAAAAGCAACATAAAACGGACAGAGCGGCTCATAGGATAAAGGGTTGGAAGCGTGTATTTTTAAAACCTTAATAAACTCATAATAAGGATCAAATATCATTAGTGTCCACTAAAAATTTAAGCATAATTGAACATGCCTGTTATTTGTTATAGAATCCACCTCCTCCACTCTATGAAAGAGTTCTCTGATGGGTGTTTTGTCAAAAAGCGAC
>JAHEYS010000282.1:2885-8689 GCA_023251475.1 Prolixibacteraceae bacterium | reverse complement strand
TTTCATATACTTTGTTTTATAGTTATTCTTTATTACTTAAATATAGCATGGCGCAACCTCTTATCACGGGAACATTCAAGGTGATCATTTTTCCCTCTTTTTTATACGCCACCTCAACCGGTTGATCACTGCCAGGATGGTAGGCCAGGCATGAAAACCGCTCTTTCAGACCATCCAGGTCATTTAAAACCAACTCTATGTTATCTTTTTCAGCGTAAACTACCGGTATTGAATAGCCACCCCTTATTTTGAAAACATTTACTTTGGCAAGTTGATCTTTGGAGCTGGCAACATGAGGTTTTAACACCCACTCGCGACCCTGCATCAATTTCATTAACGGTCCGTAGTCAAGGTAAAACTGGTCAATATCCGGGGATTGTGTGATGGAGTGATCGTTATTGGGGAAGGGACACATCGGGAACACCCCCATGTACAGATATTTCTGAAAGAAACGATCGCCACCTTCGTGTCTTATTGTCTCTGCATTATCGGTCCATCCAAGGGCCGGTTTGCTTACACACAGAAAGGAGGTAAGATTCAATGAACTGCCAGCATAAGTAAACTCATCGAATAAGCCGTCAACGTGCTCTAGGATGTCGATTCGTTTGGTATGATTATTTGCAAATATCACTTTATTTGCGCCATGCATAATGGCAGAAAGTTTTGGAGACAGTTTTTTCCAGGATGTGACAATCGAGCGTGCTGGTTTCCCTTCGTACCAGGTGATCCCGTCATCGGCCCGCTCATTGAACATCCGAAGCCAGTCGAGACGATCGATGCAAATACCAAAAGAATTGGGTATTTCATTCACATGGCGACGTGCCTGATCCAATAAGAAATCGCTATAGCTGCTCTCCCCACAATCCATGGCAATCCCCCCCTCCCATGTATAAAACGGAACCGGAACCTGAGCATTTTTATATTTCGGATCTTTGATGCTTTTTTCGGGAACCGGAAGAATGGCCTTCTTAAATTTGGAATAAAGGAGTTCATTACAATCTTTCCATAACCCTGCGTCTGGTTTGTGTATTTCTGTTGATGCAGGGGGATATTTTACTTTTGCCCCGAATTCGGTCACATTGAAATAGTTTAACACATAAAACCCTTTCTCCCTGTACTTTTTTGCAAAATGATCCATCTCCGCAATGGTAATCATATCGCCCCCAAAGCGTCGCCATTTCTCATTTCGCTGAACAGGAGGCAGATACATCCCCATATAGGGAAAATCAAAACTGGCCTGCCAATTGACGGTAAAAGCCATTTTTTTCATCTTTTCAATATCAAAATTGAGTGATTCCATTGAATAGGAGGAATAGGCGCCTGTTCCTCCCATCTGGTTGGCAAGTGGGTTCAAGGGTACAAAGTATCCAGGATAACGATCTCGCATCCAGGATAATCCACAACGCCAATCACTTTCGTGGGAGACGATATCAAATGAAAACGATAATGTGCTATTCTTTGAAATACGGTTAAACAGCCTGCTGAATGTAATCGTGCCGTCATCCGTTGTTTTCATCGTCAGATCAATGATGTTATCTTTGGGTGATAAGGCGATGGTCACACCTGAATTATCGGCCTCTTCAAGTATTGTGACCATAGGAATACAGATCAGATTCTCCTGGAAGGGGGCAAATCCAACGTGCATGCCGTTAGTTTGAAAATATGGGGCGCCGTAATAATAGGTAGTATTGGAAAATGGAACCGGTATTAAAGGGTCAATCCAGGTATGTTTATTGTCAGTCTTACTTAACGGTTCAAACTTTCGAAGTGCATGATGAAGACTACTGCTGACTTTCGCGGAATCAAATTGCGGAGCGCCCCAGGTTGTCCATATTTTCGACTGCCCACTCCGAATTGGATAAGCCACCTTAGTATCAATGGAGGCGCCCCATGGTTCATCTTTACCTTTGATGGTTAGTTCACACCTTATACTATTCCGGGTTGGAAAATAATGTTCAGTGAGAACGCAGGAGCTAAGCAATGAGTCATTTACCAAAGTTTTTTCGAACTCAACTGAACCATCACCGTTTTTCCTGGAAATAATTACCCCTTTTACTTTACATCCCTGTAAGCTCGTTGACAAATTAAAAGGTTTGACCAATCTGCCTCCTGCCAGTTGCAATCCGGTTATTTCACCTTGTTCAGACAAAATAACCGTCAGCTCTTTTGTCTTTATCCTGATAGCCGAGCACGGGATTGTTGCAATCAATAAAAAGTACAAGGCCGGATAAGCTAATTTTCTAAGCATATTTTATTCTTTGGTAGATAATTAAACAACTAATTAACAATACATTCAACAGCTTTTAACAGTAATCTTATTTTACGCTGAGCAAAAATTCTCCCTTCAGATGTTCCCCTTTCTTAAATTCAGGGCGCGGTCCGGTGAAAAAATGACACGAACCCGGACCGTTCAGCCCCGCTACAATAAACCTCGTTCTGTCACCATCCACCCATGCGCGTGCACTTTGAGCGCCATCGGAATTAACCAAAACTTCATGGTCTTTAGCATTTTTCAAAGACACCCGGAGAAAATGGTCCTTGGTACTCCTGAAATCGTTGGTACCCATTCTGTTTGCATTATCTTTCCATGCTCCTGAAGGGACTTCCCTGGGAACTTCAACATATTTCATATCACGGGGAAGTGCTTTGGCAAACCCCTTTAACCTGTTGATATCCCACTCCGGATAAACAGACCATAACCCTTTGCGCTCCCAGCTTAACAGATCAAACGACTTTGGCATCGTAAACAACAGACCAAACTGGCGAAGCAGGTTCTTCCCGCTGAAATCAACAAGTGTCGAGTAATCATAACTAACCGTCAAAGTACCATCAGCGTTAAAAACCAAATTCCGGATCCCATGCAGCTTATATTTAATTCCTCCAACCAGGGTAACCTTTATTGTGCCATCTTCATTTTTCACCGGAATTACCGACTCCATCGTGAAATTATCAACCGGAAGGTAATCGAGTGGTTGAATATCCTGCGTGTAATTACTTGCCGCTACCCCGGGAGCTCCCCCATCGTCCCTGTTGAAAGGAACCAGCATCATCTCTCCGCCGTCAGCAATAATGGTATCGCCTTCTGATGTGATGCAGCCCAGTAAACCATTGATTTTATTGATCGTAAACGTTGATTTTCCGGAAATGATAATCCAGTTTTTATTATCCTCCCCAAGCCTTACATTAACCTTCACGTTAGGCTCAGAAGGAGAAGTTTTTTGCCCAAAAGGTATCACCTCTTCCTGACAGATAAAACCCCGCGGATCAGAAAAGGTAATCCGGAGTGTATCGGCCTGTTTCGCTCCGGTCAAATCAATATTCACGGATCCTTTACGCATCGGTGCGATAGTGGCCCGAACCGGAAATGTATTCGTACCTAATCTTGCCCTTATTTGCAGCTCATCCAGGTTTGTAAAATTATACCGGTTTTCGATGTCAAGAATCATATGGCCATTAACCGCTTTTACCGTCTGAAGGTTAGTAATGATGACCGGGGCATACGATTTCTTCATACCGATGTATTCAGGTTTTTCGCGGCGCCATCCATCGATCGGACCCCATGGTCCGTATCCGCAGATTTTATCTTTTGACAGATGAAAAATATCATCAACCCCCGACCAGATCGCTCCCCCCAGGCATCCCGGATAGCTGTAAACGGAGTCGACCATCTGTTTCAATGTATTTGCCCAGGCATCAGAACGTACCGAGGGATCGGTCTCCAATTCGCGGCGTGCATAACATTGCACATGCATATATTCGCCAAACAGGGTCGGACGGTTTTTCTCCTTTTCACATTCATTCGGTCCGTTCAGGCCGGGATAATGGTAATTAGCAACATCGGCACTACTTTTTGCATTGTTATAGTTTCCCCAGCATTGGTCATGAAATGAGGTGGGTCGTGAAGGATCAAGCCTTTTATCCTCCGCCAGCACCCTTTCCCATAAGGGACTCCACCTGCTTTCATTTCCCAGCGACCAGATAATGACACTTGGGTGTTGCCGTCCCGAAAGGATATTCTCAAGATTGGCACGCACCATGAAAGGTAAATATTGAGTATCAAGATAGTTCCATGCTTTCCAGACGGGGCTTGCTCCGTGATCAATCCAGCAGAGTGAGGCTTCACTCTCCACGAACATCCCCAATTCATCACATGCCTGCAAGAATTCATCTGAAGGGGGATAATGGGAGGTGCGGATATAATTACAGTTTCCGGCTCGGAACAGCTCCACATCCCTGCGGCAAAGCTCCGGAGTAAGGCTGCGTCCGCGCAAAGGGTGTACTTCGTGCCGGTTGACTCCCCTTAATTTAACAGGGTGATTATTCACAAAAAATTGGTTCCCCCGCAGTTCAATCTGTCGGAACCCGATTTTTTGTGTATTGGTCTGAAGAACTTTACCATCAGCCACCAGGGAGGTGGTCAAAAGGTAGAGGTTGGGATGTTCCGGATCCCATTTTTTTGGATTCTTTATAATAAGGGTGCTATTCACCTCACTAGCGGTGGTACTAACCGGTACTTCGAAACTGTTCCGGGTCAGATTGACCGCTTTCCCATTTGCATCCTGAAGGGCAAACTGAAGTGATGTTTTGGACCCGGGAATACCGTTAAATGCGATCTTGCCGGCTATATTCAGAGAGGCATTAACGTACCCGGGATCAAATTTGACACTCCACGAAAAATCGGTGATATGTATTAAAGGAACGGTAAAAAGGGTCACCTTACGCAAAATTCCTCCCACGGGATGGGCGGCATATTGCGAGGTACAGGCTAATAAATCGGATACCGTTTCACACTGAACATCCACCTCAAGCAGATTATTCCCAGGCTTCACTGCATCGGTAAGGTCAAACTCAAAGGCAACAAAGCTCCCTTCATGGGAACCAATGGTTTTGCCGTTCACCTTAATCACACCATTTGAACTTACCCCGTCAAATCGGATTTTGATACGGTTGCCCACCCAATCTTCGGGAACGGAGAATTCCCTCCAATAGGATGCTGTTTTCCCTTTCGCCACCCTGAAACCCTGCATCTCCCACTCTCCCGGAACATCAATTTTCGCCGATTCACCCTGTTTTCCGTTACCGGGATTGAAGTTCCATTTCCCATTGAGGGAAATAGTGGCCTCCTTAATCCCTAAGACCTTTTGAGGGACAGGCGACAAAACAGGGATCTCAAAATTCATCTTTTTGATAACCTGCCGCAAAGAATCGGAATTCTGACCTAAGGAAACTGCTGAAATCAGCAGAAAAGTGAGGATTGTAAAAAGCCTGGTTTGCATAGATTTTTTTAAGATTTATGCATAAAATTACTTTTAAACCTCAAGAGTTGCAAACAGGATGACAAAATTATTTCAATTACCTCATTATTGAAGTTCCTTAATAGAGCCGCTCTCCTATTGCCGATTTTAATTTGTACAGATTGGCTGTGTGCTCAATTCTTGCTTTTAGCAGGAGAAGGCGGCTTTCTGAAACAGTTGTTGAGCCGTCGAGCAGTTCGAGATTAGTGATCACCCCTGATTCAAAACGGACCTGACCCAATGCATATGCCTGGGCCGCCTGCCGAAGTTGAAGCACCGACTGCTCCACCTTTTTCTCTGATGCTTTCAGGTTAGCCTCGGCTTCCACCACCTCGTTTAAAATATTGCGACGGGTGATTTCAGTTTCCTGATCATTTTCCAATATGGCAGATTTGGCTTGTACCAGGTTGTATTTATTACGTTTACCGTCGAAAATTGGAATCCTCAGACTGACCCCAGCGACGAAATTAGCCTTGGGATCATACATATAGGGAATATATCCGTTTTTCA
>JAHEYS010000282.1:0-2875 GCA_023251475.1 Prolixibacteraceae bacterium | reverse complement strand
CACTCCGCCGGACAAAAAACCATTCACAACAGGATTGTTTTGCACCGTGGTCAGGCTGTATCGCATTTCAGCAAGATTCGCTTTTTGACGGGCAAGTTTCATCTCGTCTCTTTTTTGCATGGCTTTAGCTATCAGCGTGTCACCCTGGAACGTGAATTGTTCGGGATCCAGTTCATTTTTTACAACCTCCGGCAGATTTTGAGGTTTCCCCAGCAAGGAATTAAGCTGGCAGACCTGAATTTGTCGCGCTGTTTCAAGGTCAGTTTTCTGATTTTCAATCGCCGAAACACGAACCTGAGTGGTTAAAATCTCGTATTGTGTAGCAGATCCCGTAGCCTGTTTTTTCTGAATATGCTGAAGATGTTCATTCAGCGTCCGTAACTGCTCCTCCTTGATCTCAATCGCCTCCTGCAGGTAAGCAAGCGTAAAATAGTTCGCGATTACAAGCTGCGATAGCTTCTGTTTCACCTGTTCCACCGACTGTATATTCAATTCTTTCCCCTTCTTTTCGAGTGCAATGCTTTTATCTGTTTTACCAAAATCAAAGAGGGTCTGACTTAAACTGACAGCCGCCGAATAGTTGTCTTTGGGCATAAGACTAAAGGATCCAATGTCCGGAAGATTTATTTCGACTACAGGACCTACCCGTGAATAAGTGGTCGCAAAATCGATATTCGGTAGTTTGCCTGACTGTGCCATACCTATTTTAGCATCTGAAGTGTTGAGTTCTTCCATCGCCTTCTTCACCAGAGGATGGTTCTGAACCACATCGCTGATGATGGTATTCAACGACAGGGAATCGCCAGCCAGGGAATCGTCTTTGACCGCTCCGGAAGCAAATAATCCCGCACCCATCAGCAGGATAAACAGGTATTTTTTTTGACTTAAAAACATATCATTAAGCTTTTACAATTGATTTTTTATTTTTTGTTCTCATGATAACTACAGGGATTAGGCCCAGAAAAGTGAGGATGGCAGCCAATAGAAAGTCATCGTCTATTCCGGCGATATAGGCCTGTTTACTCACATGCGACAGGATCATATACTTACTTTGCTGAGCAGCTGTCGCCAGGTTACTCCCCATGTGTTGTTGTGCAAACTGGGATAAATGAGTCGCTACATTTTTAAACTCCTGCGATCCCGATTGAATCGCTTCACCGAACATCTGGGAGTGAAAGTTGATTCGCGTAGTAAGCATAGTTGCAAAAATTGCAACACCCATGCTGCCTCCCAACTGACGGACGGTATTGGAGATACCTGATGCCTGGGCCATTTTTTCCCGCGGAACGGTCAGCAGTGAGAGGTTGCTCATCGGAGTGAAAATAATCCCCATGGCAAATCCACGCAAATAAAGGGAGACCATCACGAAATGATGCTCTGTGAGATAAGAAAGTTGAGAGTTAAGATAGAAACTGATTCCAAGAACGATAACTCCAAGTATCATAGGTATTTTCGGACTAAATTTATCAGATACTCTACCTGCCACGGGGGACATAATTCCCTGGATGATTCCTACGGGGAGAAAGACTGACCCTGCCTGCACAGCGGTATATCCCATCGAATTCTGTAAATAGAGTGGCAGGAGGAAGGTGCTTCCGAACATACCCAGACTGAAAATCAGCATCACCAGGTTCCCCATTCCAAAATTGTAATCTCCCAGAAGCCTTAAATCAATCAGCGGATTTTCTGTTGTAAGTTCACGGGTTATGAAAACGGCAAGTGCAATGGCTGAGATGGCAAAGCATACCAGTATATAGGTTGCGCCCCATCCGGCAGAGTTGCTTGCGGCCGACCCTTCCGACAACGCATAAAGCATTAAGGGGAGAAAAGTGACCACCGAAATAAATCCGACCAGATCGAATTGACCCGCCCTGCGGTTAATATACTCTCTCTGAATGAGAATGGTAAAGACCATTGCTGCGATCCCGAAAGGAATGTTCACATCGAATATAAGCTGCCAGTTAAAATTGTCGACCAGGTACCCGCCGATCAATGGACCAAAAGAGACCGAAGCAGCTGCCGAAATAGCCCAGAAACCCAGTGCCATCCCCCTCTCCTTTGGTGGGAATTCCCTTGTGATAATTGCCATCCCAAGTGGCTGAATCGTTCCGGCCCCTAATCCCTGCACAATACGGGAAAGAATCAGCGTATTTTCATCATAGGACATTCCGCAAAGCAATGACCCGAGGGTAAATAACAACAATCCCATAAAATAGAGCCGTTTATAACCAAACCTGTCGGCTAACCACCCTGATGTCGGAAGCATTACTGCCATCGAGAGCATATACGCAGTGATGACCCATTCAATTTTATCGATCCCCACCCCAAAGGATGCCATAATCTTTGGCAACCCCACATTGACAATAGTACTGTCGAGAACCGCCATAAAGGTTCCAAGCATGATATTTGCCAGTAAAAACCATTTATAATTATCATGCTGCGGGTGAAAGCCAGAACTTCGATGGCGAAGTTTGCGACGTAACTTATGCGATAATGTAATCTTCCGCATAATTACCTGATAATTTTTACAACCGCCGACATTCCTGATAAGATATGATAGTTAGATAAACTTACCCCCCCTTGTGTTCCGTCAATCGAGATTTTAATCTGAACACGCTGAGTCACCTTGGTGAAGTTACCCGAAGCATTATTAGCAGGAATAAGCGAAAACTGGGAAGCGGTATTTGAACTGATGGTGAAAATCTTACCTGTAAAGACCACATCAGGATAGGTGTCAAGGGTAAAGAGTGCCTGTTGTCCGATATGCAGATTTTCAAGTTTTGTCTCTTCAAGAAAGATACTAACCCACAATTTGCGGTCATTTACAATGGTGAAAATTGATTGCCCGGCCTGGGCAATGTCACCCGGCATTAAC